>JBBECF010000176.1:0-71838 GCA_040881945.1 Dongiaceae bacterium
GTGCTGGCGCTGCTCTACGGGGCCTACGCCACGCGCGCCGTCATGGCCGCGGCGACCGGGACCGACCGCATGCGCGAAATCGCCGCCGCCGTGCAGGAAGGCGCCGCCGCCTACCTCAACCGGCAGTACCGGGCCATCGCGCTCGTCGGCATCGTCATCGGCGTCATCCTCGGCTTCACGCTCGGACGCGAGGCCGCCGTCGGCTACGCCATCGGCGCCGTGCTGTCGGGGGCGGTCGGCTTCATCGGCATGAACGTCTCGGTGCGCGCCAATCTGCGCACGGCGGAGGCGGCGCGGACCGGCCTCGGCCCGGCCCTCGACATCGCCTTCAAGGCCGGCGCCATCACCGGCATGCTCGTGGTCGGACTGGGTCTGCTCGGCGTCGCCGGCTACTACTTCGTGCTGAAGGGGATGGGCCTGGAGACGCGCGCGATCCTCGAAGCCCTGGTCGCGCTCAGCTTCGGCGCCTCGCTGATCTCGATCTTCGCGCGTCTCGGCGGCGGCATCTTCACCAAGGGCGCCGACGTCGGCGCCGACCTGGTCGGCAAGATCGAGGCCGGCATCCCCGAGGACGACCCGCGCAACCCGGCGGTCATCGCCGACAACGTCGGCGACAACGTCGGCGACTGCGCCGGCATGGCCGCCGACCTGTTCGAGACCTATGCGGTGACCATCGTCGCCACCATGCTGCTGGCGGCGATCTTCTTCGCCGACCCGGCGCAGCAGGAGACGATGATGCTGTTCCCGCTGGCGGTCGGCGCGGTCTGCATCGTCGGCTCGGTGATCGGCACCTTCTTCGTCCGCCTCGGCCGCGGCAACGATATCATGGGCGCGCTGTACAAGGGGCTGATCGCCAGCGCCGTCATTTCGGCCGCGCTCATCGCCGTCGTGACCGGCGTCATGCTCGGCTACACGACCGAATTCGCCATGGGCGGCGAGACGATCCAGGGACGCTTCGTCTTCTACAGCGCGCTGGTCGGCCTCGCGGTGACCGGGCTCCTGGTCTGGATCACCGAGTACTACACCTCGACCGCCTATCGCCCGGTGCGCAGCATCGCCCAGGCCTCGACCACCGGCCACGCCACCAACATCATCCAGGGGCTGGCCGTGGCCATGGAATCGACGGCCCTGCCGGTGATCGTGATCTGCGCCGGCATCCTCGCCGCCCATGCCCTGGCCGGGCTGTTCGGCATCGCCGTCGCGGCCACCACCATGCTGGCGCTGGCCGGCATGGTCGTGGCGCTCGACGCCTACGGCCCGGTGACGGACAACGCCGGCGGCATCGCCGAGATGGCCGACCTGCCCAAGGAGGTGCGCAAGACCACCGACGCCCTCGACGCCGTCGGCAACACCACCAAGGCGGTGACCAAGGGCTACGCCATCGGCTCGGCCGGCCTCGCCGCCCTGGTGCTGTTCGCCGCCTACACCGAGGACCTGCGGCACTACTTCCCCGACCTGACCGTGCAGTTCCGGCTGCAGGACCCCTACGTCGTCGTCGGGCTGTTCGTCGGCGGCCTGCTGCCCTTCCTGTTCGGGTCGCTCGGCATGCGCGCGGTCGGCCGCGCCGCCGGCGCCGTGGTCGTCGAGGTCCGCCGCCAGTTCAAGGAGATCGCCGGCATCATGCAAGGCACCGCCAAGCCCGACTACAGCCGGGCCGTGGATCTGCTGACCAAGGCGGCGATTCGCGAGATGATCCTGCCGTCGCTGCTGCCGGTGTTGGCGCCGATCGTCGTCTATGGCGTCATCGCGATCCTCGCCGGCCGGGCCGCGGCCCTGACGACGGTCGGCGCGATGCTGCTCGGGACGATCGTGACCGGCCTCTTCGTCGCCATCCAGATGACCTCGGGCGGCGGCGCCTGGGACAACGCCAAGAAGTACATCGAGGACGGCCATCACGGCGGCAAGGGGTCGGACGCGCACAAGGCGGCGGTCACCGGCGACACCGTCGGCGACCCCTACAAGGACACCGCCGGGCCGGCCGTGAACCCGATGATCAAGATCATCAATATCGTGGCGATCCTGATGCTCGCCGCCCTCGCGTCCTAACGGCGCCCTGGGCGGCGCCGGGGATCAGTAGCCGCCGATGAAGGGCGCGGCCATCGCCAGGAAGAACGGCATGGCGATCAGAAGGCCGAGCGTCATGGCCAGGAAATCTATCGTCAGGTCGGCGATCTTGCGGATGGACATTGTGGTTTCGTTCCGTTGGTCGGTGACTCGATGCGTTTACCACCTGCAACATATTCCACCTGCGGCCGGATGGAAGTGACGGCCGTCACACATCGGTGGGTTTTCGGGAACCGCCGCCGCACCGGCGCGGCGGCTATTTGTCTTGCTTGTTGAAGCGGCCGAGATTGCCGAACAACTGTTGCAGGAAGGTCAGTTCCTGACCCGACGTCGGGGTCTCGCGGCTGACGGGGTCGATGACGCGCCCGTCCTCGTAGTCGTACCGCTCGATGCCGCTGACCATGCCGGCGTCGTCGAACTCGACGACCAGCACCTGCTGGTCGACGACCTTCGGCTCGAAGAAGGCATAGGTTTCGGTCCGCCCGCTGATGTAGTACCAGGTCTTGTCGTCGAAGGTGCTGGCGACCGACGGCGAGCCGAGCAGGTCCGCCACCTGGGCGCGGCTCTGGACACCCGGCTGGATCTGCCCGACCGTGTCGGGGTCGGGCAGATTGCCGCGTGCGTCGATGCGCGGCTGGCAGCCGGCGAGGACGATGGAAGCGGCCAGCGCCGCGGCGCCGATCACGGCGGCCGCCGGCCTGGGGCGGCGGGGCGGGGACAGGTTCATCATGGCGCCTAGCATGGACGATTCGGCCGCCGGAGGCAAGAATCCGGCGCAGGCAGCGGGGCTCAGGCCGCTCGGCCGGCTGTTCCGGCGCGATCCGACGCCGGTCGCGGCCCGGCGCCTCTATGCGCGCATCGTCGAGCAGGCGCGCCGGCCGTGGTTCTACGAGACCGGCGGCGTGCCGGACACGCTCGATGGACGCTTCGAAACGATCGCGCTGCATGCCTTCCTTGTGTTGCGCCGCCTGAAGCGCGAGTCGGTCCGGGCCGCGGCCTTGAGCCAGGCCGTCATCGACACGATGTTCGCCGACATGGACGCCAGCCTGCGGGAAATGGGCGTGGGCGACCAAGGGGTTGGCCCGCGCGTGCAGCGCATGGCGGCGGGCTTCTATGGACGGATCGCGGCCTACGAGGCGGGTCTGTCCGGCTCCGATCCGGCGCTCGCCGCCGCCGTGCGGCGCAATCTCTACGGCACGGTCGAGCCGGACCCGGCCGCGATAGCGGCCATCTGCGCGTATTTGCGCGCCGCCGCCGCCCGGCTATCCGGCCAGCCCTTTGGCTCCTTGCGCGCCGGGGTCGTCGATTTCGGCGAACCCGGCGCGACGGATTGATGGTTGACCGCCGCCCGGCGCTTGCCTATTTTGCCCCGCTTCGCGCTGCCTGGACTCTCCGGCATGGTCAAGGATCCCGAGCAACGGGGCGAGTTCTCCCGCCTTGTCGCCGCCGACCGGCTCGGCGATGCCGAGGTGACGCGGGAGATCGAGGCGGCCCCGGCCGAACGCGCGGCTGTGGCGCGGCGGCTCGGCCTGCTGGCCCTCGACAGCTTGACCGCCCGCGTCGAGCTGCGGCGGTTGCGGGGCGGTCTGGTCCGGGTCGCCGGTCGCGTCGAGGCCGCCGTCGTCCAGGCCTGCGTGGTGACGCTGGAGCCGGTGCCGGCGCGGGTCGCCGCCGACTTCGCGGCGATATATGCCGCCGGTCCGGTGGCGGCGGAGCGGGTGGCGAACGTGGCGGCCGACGCGGAGGATCCGCCGGAGCCGATGGTCGACGGCAAGATCGACCTCGGCGAAACGGCGGTGCAGCAGCTCGCGGTGGCCCTCGACCCCTATCCGCGGTCGCCGGGGGCCGAGATTCCGGCCGAGTATGCCCGGGCCGATGCGGACGACGGGCGCCCCGGCGGGCCGTTCGCGGCGCTGGCGGGGTTGAAGGACGCGCGCTAAGGCAAGTGTCCTGCCCCAGAAATTCGTTCTACGAATTTCGGGGTAAACGGGCCACTAGGGCGTCGGGCGGCTTGCTGGCCGACGGGATTTTGCGGTAGTGTCCTGTCCGAGAAATTCGTGGCGAAGTTTCGGGTCGAGCAGGCCACGGGATTCAACCAGATAAGTGTCCCGTCGCCGAAATTCGATGCACGAATTTCGGCGACGGGACATGCAACGGTCGGGCGACGGCAGGCGCCGTCCCAACGAAAGATGAGACGATGGCGGTTCCCAAGAAGAAAAAGTCGAAATCGCGCCGCAACATGGGCCGCTCGCATCACGCCCTGAAGGCGGTGGCTTCGGCCGAATGCCCGAACTGCGGCGAGCTCAGGCGGCCGCATCATGTCTGCGCGGCTTGCGGGCATTACGACGGGCGCGAGGTCATCGCGGTCGCCACGCCCTGAGCGAACCTCTCGAGAGTCGCGCGGGAGTGGGCAGGTGAGTTCCACCGTATCCATTGCCCTCGACGCCATGGGCGGCGATGGTGCCCCGGCGATGGTGGTCAATGGCGCCGATTTGGCGCGCGCGCGGTTTCCGCAGGCGCGCTTCCTGTTTTTCGGCGACGCCGCGCGCATCCAGCCGCTGCTCGACAGGCTGCCGCAGCTCGCCGAGGTGAGCTCGGTGCATCATGCCGACCAGGTGGTGACGGCCGCCGACAAGCCGTCGGCGGCGTTGCGCGCCGGACGAGGCTCGAGCATGCGGCTGGCCATCGACGCCGTGCGCGACGGCCGCGCCGCGGGCATCGTGTCCGCGGGCAACACCGGCGCCCTGATGGCGATGGCGAAGTTCGTGCTCAAGACCATGCCGGGGATCGACCGGCCGGCCATCGCCTCGTTCTTCCCGACCATGCGCGGCGAGAGCGTCATGCTCGACCTCGGCGCCAACGTCGTGTGCGACGCCGACAATTTGGTCCAGTTCGCGGTGATGGGCGAGGTCTTCGCGCGCACCGTGCTCGGCGTGCTGCGCCCGACGATCGGGCTGCTCAATGTCGGCTCCGAGGACCTGAAGGGCCACGAAGCGGTGCGCGAGGCGGCCGCCATTCTGCGCAGCACCAGCCTGCCGGGCGTCTTCCACGGATTCGTCGAAGGCGACGACATCGCCAAGGGCACCGTAGACGTGGTCGTCACCGACGGGTTCACCGGCAACGTCGCGGTGAAGGCGATCGAGGGGACGGCGAAGCTCTACGCCGAATTCCTGCGGCACGCCTTCAAGAGCTCGCTGTTGTCGCGGCTCGGCTACCTGCTGGCGCGCCCCGCACTCAACACGCTGCGCGTGCGCACCGACCCGCGTCGCTACAACGGCGCCATCTTCCTCGGGCTCAACGGCATCGCGGTGAAGAGCCACGGGGGCACCGACGCGTTCGGCTTTTCCAATGCCATCGGCGTGACCATCGACATGATTCGGCACGGCGCCACCGATAAGATCAAAGAGGACTTCGCACGGCTGGCCGCGCGGCCGCCGTCGGGCGCGCAGGCGGCCAGCGTCTGATGGTCGTCCGTTCGCGGATCCTGGGCTGCGGCGCCTATTTGCCGAGCCGCGTCGTCACCAATGCGGAGCTCGCCCGGCGCCTCGACACGACCGACGAATGGATCGTGCAGCGCACCGGCATCCGCGAGCGCCGCGTCGCCGCCGACGGCGAGCTGACCTCGCACCTCGCGACGCACGCCGCCGGCGCGGCGCTCGGCGCCGCCGGCCTGGCCGCCGCCGACATCGACCTCATCGTGCTCGCGACCTCGACGCCCGACCAGACCTTTCCGGCGACGGCGGCGCGCGTGCAGGCCGCGATCGGCATGACCCGCGGCTGCGCCTTCGACATCCAGGCGGTGTGCACCGGATTCGTCTATGCCCTTGCGGTGGCGGACAATTTCCTGCGCCTGGGCCAGGCGCGCACGGCCCTGGTGATCGGCGCCGAGACCTTCTCGCGCATCCTGGATTGGGACGACCGCGCAACTTGCGTGCTGTTCGGCGACGGCGCCGGCGCCGTGGTGATGCAGGCGACGGACGGCGAGGGCACCGTCGGCGACCGCGGCGTCCTGTCGACGCATCTCTATTCCGACGGCCGCTACCACGACCTGCTCTATGTCGACGGCGGGCCGTCCTCGACCGGCACCGCTGGCCACCTGCGCATGGCGGGTCGCGAGGTGTTCCGCCACGCCGTGCTCAAGCTGGCCGAGGCGGTGGACGCCGCAATCGTGCACAACCGGCTGCGCCCCGCCGACATCGACTGGCTGGTGCCGCACCAGGCCAACCGGCGCATCATCGACAGTATGGGCGCGCGGCTGCATCTGCCGCCGGAAAAGGTGGTGCTGACCGTCGACCGCCACGCCAACACCTCGGCCGCGTCGATTCCCCTGGCGCTGGCCGAGGCGTGCGCCGACGGCCGCATTCGGCCGGGCCATCTGGTGTTATTGGAGGCGATGGGCGGCGGCTTTACCTGGGGCTCGGCGCTGGTCCGCTGGTAGCCGTCGCTGTCAATTGACTGCCTTGGCATTGCGGGCTAACGTTCCGGATAAGCTTCAAGGGGGACGTCATGTCGGATCGAACCGTTACCCGCGCGCAACTCAGCGAGGCGGTGTACCAGGAAGTCGGCCTGTCGCGGAACGATTCGGCGCAGTTGGTGGAGGCGGTGCTGCGCGAGGTTTCCGACGCGCTGTCGCGCGGCGAGACCGTCAAGATCTCGTCCTTCGGCAGCTTCTTCGTGCGCCAGAAGGGGCAGCGCATCGGCCGCAATCCGAAGACCGGCGAGGAGGTGCCGATCCGCCCGCGCCGGGTGTTGGTGTTCCGCGCCTCGCACGTACTGAAGGACCGCGTCAACGCCGCTCCGCGCGGGGCGGCGTCGTGAGCGCGGGCGCGCGGCCCGCACCCTTGGCGAAGGCGCCGACCGCGGCGACCAGGCAGGAACCAGTGGCCCGACGCATCGGGAAATCCGCGTCCGCATTCCGCACGATCAGCGAGGTGGCGGACGATCTGGACGTGCCGCAGCACGTCCTGCGCTTCTGGGAAACGCGGTTTCCCCAGGTGCGGCCGCTGAAGCGCGGCGGCGGGCGGCGCTACTACCGGCCGGAGGACGTCGACCTGCTGCGCGGCATCCGCTCGCTGCTGTACGAGCAGGGCTACACCATCAAGGGCGTGCAACGGCTGATCCGCGAGGGCGCGCTGAAGACGCGCCCCGAGGCGGGCGATCCGGGGCCGGCCGCGGCCGAGGGCGGGGCCCCGACCGGCGCCGGGCAGCGCGCCGAGCTCGCGGTCCTGCTCGACGAGCTGACCGCGCTCCGCGACCGCCTGCGCCGCTGGCAAGGCTAAGAGACCGGGATCGGCTTCGTGCGTGCTTCGACAAGCGCGAGCCATGAGGGTATTTCTTTGTGCCACGAAGATTTCCCCTCATCCTGAGCCTGTCGAAGGACGCAAGGGCAAGGATGCAGCGGCCATCGAAGGACAGCCGCGGCGGCGGGCCCGCCGTTGCGCCGCCGCCCGGCGGCGGCTATATAGGCGCCGCGGTCGGAGCGTAGCGCAGTTTGGTAGCGCACCAGACTGGGGGTCTGGGGGTCGCGGGTTCAAATCCCGCCGCTCCGACCAGTTCGGCGGCGCCTCACGCCACCGAGGCGAGGATCGTCCAGGGCACGATGCCGAGGCGGGCGAGGTCGGCCCATCGGCGCTCGCCGCCATAGCGCCCGGCGCTGCGCCACACGGCGACGCAGACAAAGACGTTGTAGGGAACCGGCAGGGCGTGCGCGACGACCGCCAGGACGGTCGGCGCCGCCGCCGCGAACAGCGCCAGCGACAAGGCCGTCGTCGCCAGGTTGAGCGCCAGGCCGCCGGCGACGGCATAGACCCAGAAGGCGCGGGCCAGCGGCACCTCGCCGGCCCACAGGGCACGCGCCGGGCTCCTTGTCTTGCCGCGCGAATCGGGCATTGTCCGGACAATTCCCTTGCGGCGGGCCGCCGCCGGCGGCTACGAAACCACGGCCCGGCCGCCAAGGAAAGCCCGCCGCGGCCGCGGCCATCGGCCCGGCTCCGAGGAGGCGCGATGTTCCGCATCCGGCGCGTGCCCGACGACACGACCGAAACCAACGCCCTGGCGATCCGTCAGGTGCAGGACATCCTGCGCACGCAGTTCCCGCTGATCGACGAGGCCGAGGTGCAGGCGTTCCCGGCCAAGCTGCGCGACCCGATGCGCCACGGCTTCCGCGCGCTTCTGTTCGTCGCCGAGGGGTCGCAGGACCGCGTGCGCGGCTTCGCCCTGCTGCTGCATGCCGCCGACCTCGACTTCTGTTTCCTGGACTACATCGCGATGACGCCGGGGCGGGTCGGCGGCGGCCTCGGCGGCGCGCTCTACGAGCGCGTCCGCGACACGGCGGCGTCGTTCGGCGCCGTCGGCGTGTTCCTGGAGTGCCTGCCCGACGATCCGGCGCTCTGCCGCGATCCGGAGGTGCGCAAGCGCAACGCCGACCGCCTGCGCTTCTACGAACGATTCGGCGCGCGCCCGATCGCCAACACCGCCTACGCGACGCCGCTGAAGCCCGACCAGGACAACCCGCCCTACTTGGTATTCGATTCGCTCGGACGGTCCGAACTGCCGGGGCGCGATCGGGCGCGCGTTCTCGTGCGCGCGATCCTCGAGCGCAAATACGGCCGCATCTGCCCGCCGGGCTACATCGACCGCGTCGTCGACTCGATCCAGGACGACCCGATCGCGCTGCGCCCGCCGCGCTACATCAGGCGCGAAACGCCGCGCGCCGCGGCCCTGTCGCGCGCCGGGGTGGCGCGGATTCCCCTGGTGGTCAACGACAAGCACCGCATCCACTACGTGCGCGACCGCGGCTATGTCGAGGCCCCGGTGCGCATCCGCGCGATCATGCGCGAATTCGAGCGGCTCGACATGTTCGAGCGGGTCGAGCCGCGCCATTTCCCGGAGTCGCTGATCCGGGCCGTGCACGACGGCCGCTTCGTCGATTTCCTGCAGCGCGCCTGCATGCAGGTCGAGGCCGGCCGGTCGATCTATCCCTATGTGTTTCCGATCCGCAACCAGGCGCGGGCGCCGAAGGAGCTGCCGCTGCGCGCCGGCTATTTCTGCATCGACACCTTCACGCCGCTGAACCGCGAGGCCTATGTCGCCGCCCGCGGCGCGGTCGATTGCGCGCTCACCGCGGCCGAGCGCGTGCTCGAGGGCGGCCGCTTCGCCTACGCGCTGGTGCGGCCGCCCGGACACCACGCCGAACGCCGCGTCTTCGGCGGCTTCTGCTACTTCAACAACGCCGCCATCGCGGCCAATTACCTGAGCCGCTACGGCCGGGTCGCCGTCCTCGACGTCGACTATCACCACGGCAACGGCACCCAGGACATCTTCTACCATCGCAGCGACGTGCTGACCGTCTCGATCCACGGCCACCCGAGCTTCGCCTATCCGTATTTCAGCGGTTGGCGCGACGAGAAGGGGACCGGGCCCGGCACCGGCTACAATCTCAACATCCCGCTGCCGGAAACGATCACGCCGGAGCGCTACCGCGAGGCGCTGGCCACGGCCCTGGGGCGGGTCGGCCGTTTCGGCCCGGCCTTTCTGGTGCTTTCGCTCGGCCTCGACACCGCCGCCGGCGATCCGACCGGGTCGTGGCCCAATCGCGGGCCCGAATTCGCCGCCATCGGCGCCGCGATCGCCGCGGCCGGCTATCCGACGGTGGTGGTCCAGGAGGGCGGCTATCGCACCCGGACGCTGGGCGGCAACGCCCGGCGCTTCTTCGAAGGACTGTGGCAGCAGGCCGCCGAGACGCCGCTGCGCGACCCGTCGGCGCGCCGGCCGGCCGCCGCCGCCGGCGCGGTCGCCGCGCCGACGACCTGGCGCGACGAAATCCGCGACGGCGATGTCGAATGGGTGCGCTCGGCGGTCGCCGCCAATCCGGCCTTCACCAACGAGGACGCGGGTCGCGCGGTCGAACTCCTCGTGCAGCAGTTCTCGATCTCGGTGCCGTCGGGCAATTCCTGGCTGTTCGCCGAGCGCGGCGAACGGGTGGTCGGCTTCGCCGGCTATGGTCCGCTGCCGGGCACGGACCGGCGCTTTCGCCTGCACTGGATCGCCGTGCATCCCGACCAGGCGGGCCAGGGCCTGGGCCGCGAGCTCCTCGCCCGCGCCGAGGCGGCGGCGGCGGCGCAGGGCGCGGTGCGGCTCTATGCCGAAGCCCTGACCGGCGAAAGCCATCGCCAGACCCGGGCGTTCTTCCGGCGCGCCGGCTACCAGAAGGCGGCCGAGCTGCCGGATTACTATCTGGCTGGGCAGGGCAGCGCGATCTACGTCAAGGATCTGGTGCCGGCGCGCGACTGACCGGTGTCGATTCGCCGCGCCGCCGCCGGGGTGTTTCTTCAGGATTCGTTAACCCTATGCGCCGAATCCTTGGGGCATGGCTATGATCCTTGTCGTCGAAGACGATGCAATGATGTGTCTCGCCGTCCAGAAAATGCTCGAGAGCGCGGGCCACAAGGTCGACGTCGCGAGCAACGGTCGGGACGCGATGCGCGCCTTCGAGGCGCATCGGCAGACTCTCGTCATCACCGACCTGTTCATGCCCGGACGCGACGGTTTCGACACCATCAAGGCGGTGCATGCGGTGGACGCCGCCGTCCCGATCCTCGTCATTTCGGCCTGGGCAGAGGGCCCGGACTACCCCACGATGGCGCGGAAACTGGGCGCCCGGGCCGTGCTGCGCAAGCCGTTCCAGCCGCCGGAGCTTCTCGCCGCGGTCGAAGCCTGCCTCGGGGACGCCGGTCGATCCTAAGCGCGCACCGCCAGGGTCGCCAGCCACGAGCCGACATGCACCGCCGAGATCGGCTGCAAGGCCAGGATCAACCCATCGGCCGGCGCGGTCACGACCTCCCGCGCTTCGCCCAGCATCGAGCGCACGACGCCCAGGCGCTCGCCGGCCGCGATGCTTTCGCCCGGCCGGCGCAGCGCCTCGAACAGGCCGCCGCTGCCGGCGTGGATCTCGGTGCGGCGCCACTCGATCTCGGCGGCCCCCGCGGCCGTGCCCCCGCCGCCGACCGCCTGGGGCGCCGCCGCCAGCATGGCAAGAACGGCCTCGGCGCCGCGCCGCGCGGTGGCGCTCTCCAGCGTATGGAACCCGGACAGCTCGAGCGTCACGGCCGGCTTGCCCAGGCGCACCGCCCAGGCTGACCAGCTCCGGTCGAGGCCCTTCAGGTCGGATTGCTCGGCCGGCATCTCGCCGACGACCGGCAGGCCCGAGGCGCCCGCCCAGCGCACGACGCGCCCGCGCAAGGCCGCGTCGGCGATGTGGTCGAGCAGCACGAAGGGCGTGGCCCAGCCGGCGGTGTGCACGTCGATCAGCGCGTCGTGCTCGTCGAGCAGCGCCACCAGGGCCGCCGCCAGCCGCTCCGCCAGCGTGCCGTCGGCGCGCCCCGGAAAGGCCCGGTTGAGATCGGCCCCTTCGAGCGGAATTTCGCGCGTGCTGGCGCGCATCGCGAGCTGGTTCGCGCACGGGATAAGCGTCACGGACCCGCCCAGCGGGGCGCTCGCCGCGGCGAAGCCGCCTTCGGCGGAGCCAGGGTCGGCCAGCCGCTCGGCCACGTACCACAGCGCCCCGGTCGAGGTGACCTCGTCGCCGTGGACGCAAGCGGTCGCCAGCACCCGCGGGCCGGCCGTGCCCGCTGCGCCGGAGCGCAAGCGAGGCGAGTCGCCGAGCCGGTAACGGGCGCCGACCAGCCCGGTCGCCATGCCGGCCTCGTCGGCGCCGACGGCGATGGCGATGGGTTCGGCCCGCATCGTGCCGTCGCCCGGCCGTGGCCCGTGCCGACGCTCAGTGCCGGCGCGCGATGCCGCGGCCGTTCGTGGTCAGCCGACAGACCAGCCAATCCGGCTTCAACGCGTTGGCGAACCAAGGTTCCGCCCAGCCCTGGTCGATGCAGCTCCGGATCGTGCGTTCGCTGACGCGCTGGCCCCATTCGTCGAACAGCGGCAGCTTGCCGCCCGGCTCGTCGAGGCCGCGGCCGAGCCATCGAAGCTGAACGGGCGTCGGCCGGTAACCGTCGCGCGCCGCGACGGCCGTCTTGGGCTGGTTCATCTCCCTGTCCTCGCCGGTTAAGATTTTTTTCTTTTTAGTCTACCCCGGAATCCGGCGGCGGCCAAGGGGCGGCGCGGCCGGCGCTGCGGGCGGCCCCGTCGCCGCCCTTGAGCCGGTTGCGTATCTCCGCGCGATATTCCGGGTCCCAGACCAGGCGGTCGCGGTCGATCTTCGGCGGCGGCGCGGCGCTGCGCCGGCCTTCGCCGGGGCCGGAGCGGTGAATCTTGCCCAATCTCGCCAATCCTCCCGTCTGCACTCGGTTGCGCGACGGTAGGTCGGCTTTCGGGCGGCGGCGCGGCGGGATTGGGGCGGAAACGTGGCCGCCGCCGGCCGCGCGGAGCGGCCGGCGGCGGGGGGGGGGCGGTTTGGGGGCGAAAGGGGGCCCGCCCCCGGCGGGGGGGGGGGGCGGGGGGGGGTCGGGCGCCCTTCGGCGCGAGGTCGGGAGGGGGGCGGTTACGGCCGGTGGCCGCCGACGCGGCCTTATACCAGAAATTCGAAACGAATTTCTGGGACAGGACACTGGCGGCGTAGGTCTGACGTTTGGTTCCTTACTCGCTGTCATGCCCCGGCAAGCCCGGCAATGACTGCTTCAAAGTTCGACAGCTATGGGAACCATCCGCTTGGGAGAGACCGCTCGGCCGCTTCAGTCCGGCTCCCCCTGCGCCGCTTGGCACGCGCTTCATGATTTTAGAAGCCGACGCTCAGGCGGAAGTGCTCAAATGCACGGATTTGCAGCCGGTGTTGGCTCTGGGCTTCTAAGCTCCAGCCACTCGCGACGTAAAATCGGGGGCGAGGCAGCAGGCCTCGCCCCCGTTGCGTTTCTACTAGGGGGTCACGTCATATGGCTTGTAGATATCCGGCTGGTCCGGACCCTCGACCATGAGGAAGCCCAATAGGCCACGCTCGAGCCGGGACAGGGCGTGGTCGACCAGTAGGTAGCGGCCAGGCACTTCAAGTTTGAATTCCACGGCCACCGCCCCGCCGGGCGCCACCGACACCGTCTGAATCCCCCGCAGCGGCGGGCTCATCAAGTCGCCCATCGTATAGACACGATCGAAAATCTCGCCGATCACATGGAACGACGATGTGAAGTTAGGCCCGCCGACGCCCATATAGATACGCACGGTCTCGCCGACCTTGGCTTGCAGCGGATGCTGCTTGGTGAGCGCCCCAACCGCGCCATTGAAGACGAAATATTCCGGCTGCTCGGCGAGGAGTTTTTCGACACTGAACTCCTGACTGCCGTGCTGGCCGAAGGCTGCCTCGGTGTAAATCTCACCCTGCATGACATAGAACTCGCGGTCGACCGGCGGCAGGCCGCCTTCCGGCTCCACCAGGATCAACCCGTACATGCCGTTGGCGATATGATGCGCGACCATCGGCGTGGCGCAGTGATAGACGTAGAGGCCCGGCACCAGAGCCTTGAAGTCGAGCTGCTTCTCGCCGCCTGGCTCGACCTGCAGAAAAGCGGCGCCGCCGCCGGGGCCGGTTGTGGCATGGAAGTCGACGGAATGGATCATCGCCGAATTCTCGTCGTTCTTCATATGCACCTGCACGGTATCGCCCACGCGAACGCGCAGGAACGGCCCTGGCACCGTGCCGTTGAAGGTCCAGTACTGATAGGTCGTGCCGTCGGCGAGCAAGCCTTCCAGCTCGACCGCGTCGAGATCGACACGCACGGTCGTCGGCCCACGCTCGCCAATCGGCGGCGGCAGCGAGATCGCGCTGAGGCCGATCCCGGGGGCGGCGGCAACCGCCTCGGCCGCCTTGGCCGCGACGGTGAATTTGCCCTCCATGCCCGCCTGACGATGCCCCGGTATGGAGCAGAAATAGCTCGACTCGCCGGCCGCCTTGGCGCGGAAGGCAATGGTCGTGCTGGACCCCTTGTTCACGACGTGCTGCGACTGCACGCCTTGATCCGCAAGGACGATGTCATGCTCGGCTCCTTCGCCATTGATCAGCGTCAACTGCACGATGTCGCCTTCGCTGGCGGTCAGCTCGGGATTGACGATGCCGTCAATGGCGCCGCCGAAGCCGATGTAGACCATGCGGCCTTCGGCGATCCCCGTACGCAGTGTGTATTTGACATCGGGAATGTAGCCGGCCGGAATCGACGGATCGGCGACGGCCACGACCGCTGCCGCCGTGGCCGCCGGCGCCGCCGCGGCGCTGGCGGCGCCGGCGCCCGAGATCGACTGCAAATAGGCGATCACCGTCTTGCGATCCTCCTCGCTCCGCAGACCGGTGAATGTCATCTTATTGCCGGGTATCGCCTTTGCCGGATTGGTCAGGTAAGCATCGAGCGTCGCCGCATCCCACGTGATGCCGGATTGTTTCATCGCGGCGGAATACGCGTAGCCTTCGAGCGACCCTGCCGGCCGGCCAAAGACGCCATGCAAGCTGGGGCCGACCTTTTTGACGTCCGCCTTCGGGCTGTGGCAGGCCGCGCATTTACGGAATACCTTGGCGCCCAACTCCGCCGGCTCGGCAGCCAGCGCCGGCGCGGTCATCGCGACCAGCGCCCAGAGGACGGCAACGCTCAGAGCTCGCGTGGCACAAATCATCATGGCTTTCATCGAGAGTTTCTCCGATCTTACGGTTCTCAGGCGACATTCCGCCCGGTATCGTCGGTGCTGGGTCAGGCGGCGGTAAATTCGGGGATCGTCTTGTTCAACTTATTTCCCGGCTTTGCTTATAATCGGTCGATGCTGGGGTAAACCAGACCCCCGGCGCCGTGATCTGGATCAATGCGGCGCGGGCGGCCCCGGAGTTGGCGGGAGGCCGGGCGGCGGGGCAGGGACAGGGGCAGGGCTGCGCGCATTTGCCATGCGGCTTCGGCCCGATTGCCGGCCGGCGGGCGCGATGGCAGAGTGGCGCCGGCCGCCACCGGAAAGACCGCCCATGACCGCCTCCGCCGCCCGCCTGGCCCAGGCCTTTTCCGCCCTCGGGCATTTCTACATCCACCTGTTCACGGCCTTCTATTTCGTCATCGTGCTGGCGCTCGAGGCCGACTGGGGCATGTCGTACGCCGAGCTGATCGAGCTGTGGACGCTCGGCGCGCTGCTGGTCGGGGCCGGGGCGCTGCCGGCCGGCTGGCTCGGCGACCGCTGGAGCGCGCGCGGCATGATGGCGGTGTTCTTCCTCGGCATCGGCGCGTCGTCGATCTTCTGCGGTTTCGCGGACTCGGCCCCGATGCTCGTCGTCGGCCTCGCCGGCATCGGGCTGTTCGCGTCGATCTACCACCCGGTCGGCATCGCCTGGCTGGTGCGCAACGCGCAAAGCCGGGGCAAGGCGCTAGGGCTGAACGGCGTCTTCGGGTCGGCCGGCGTGTCGGCGGCCGGGCTCATCGCCGGCGGGCTCATCGACCTGGCCGGCTGGCGCATCGCGTTCATCCTGCCGGGCGCGGTCGCGGTCGCCACCGGCGTCGTGTTCCTCGCCTGCCTGCGCGCCGGCCGGTTGGCCGAGGACGGGGTCGCGGCGGCGGCCGACGGGCCGCCGGCCAGCCGCCGCGACATGCTGCGCGGCTTCGCCGTCCTGCTACTCGCGATGTTCTGCGCCGGCCTGATCTTTCATGCGACGCAGGCGGCGCTGCCCAAGGTCATGGCCGAACGGGCGGCGGCGTTGCTCGGCGGCGGCGCCTTCGGCGTCGGCGCGCTCGTCGCCATCGTCTATGGCGTCGCCGGCGTGATGCAGTACCTGGGCGGGCATCTCGCCGACCGCTATCCGCTGAAGCCGGTCTATGTGCTGTCCTTTCTCATCCAGGCGCCGCTGCTGTTCGCGGTGGCCGGTGCCAGCGGCCTGCCGCTGGTCGCCGCCGCGACGCTCGCCGTGCTGCTCGGCGGCGGCGTGCTGCCGGCCGAGAACATGCTGCTGGCGCGCTTCACGCCGCGGCGCCACCGCGGCCTCGCCTTCGGCGTCAAATACGTGCTCGCCTTCGGCACGGCGCCGCTGGCGCTGCTGGTCGTGGCGCGGATCAACGCCGCGACCGGCGGCTTCGGCTGGCTGTTCGTGGCTCTGGCCGCGCTCGCGGCGGTGGTCTTCGCCGCCGCCCTGTGGCTGCCCGGCGAGGCCCGCCGCGCGCCGGCGGCGGTGCCGGCGGAATAGGGCCGCGCCCATGCGCGTCCTCGTCTTCCAGCACATCGCCATCGAGCACCCGGGCATCTTCCGCGATTTCCTGGCGGCGGACGGCGTCGCCTGGGACGCGGTGGAGCTCGACGCCGGCGAGCCGATCCCGGCCCTCGCGGGCTACGACGCACTGTGGGTGATGGGCGGGCCGATGGACACCTGGGAGGAAGACGCGCATCCCTGGCTGGTGCCTGAGAAGCGGGCGATCCGCGAGGCGGTCGCCGAACGCGGCATGCCCTATCTCGGCGTCTGCCTCGGGCACCAGCTCCTCGGCGTGGCGCTCGGCGGGCGGGTCGGCCCCATGGCAAAGGCCGAGGTCGGCATCCTCGGCGTCGACCTGACCCCGGCCGGCCGCCGCGACCCGTTCTTCGCCGGCTTTCCGCCGTCCTTCGAGGCGCTGCAATGGCACGGCGCCGAGGTGTCCGAGGCCCCGCCCGGCGCCGCCGTGCTGGCATCGTCGCCGGCCTGCGGCATCCAGGCGATGCGCGTCGGCCGCGCCGCCTATGGGCTGCAATACCATGTGGAGATCACCGGCGCGACCGTGCGCGAATGGGGCGCCGTCCCGGCCTATGCCTGCGCCCTCGAAGGCGCGCTGGGCCCCGGCGCGCTCGCCGCCTTCGAGCGCGAGACCGCCCGCCGCATGCCCGACTTCAACCGCTCCGCCCGCCGCCTCTACGACAACTTCATGGCGCTGGCGCGGAGCGGGACAGCTCCGCGGATTGGCGGTTTCGGTAAAGCGTCAAAGGTCCTCTAAGTCTGGGATGCTGTCCGTTCGGGCGATTGGCCTCCGGCGCCTGATCTTCGACTCATCGCGGAGTTGTGATACCGGCTTCCGCTCGCCGTTCGGAGCGGAGAAGAACCAGTTCATCCAGGCGTTCTCGCCTTTTGTTCCAATCGCTTGGCTCAACTCGTTCAGGCTAACGCACGCCTTGCCGTTATTGAGCAGCAGCCAGTGTCCGCCGGCGGCCCTCGCCTTATAATCGGTGCCCTCGTAGTTTCGGAATATTTCAAACCCTTCTTCGAAGTGAACGTCAAAGCGGCGGTCGTGAAAGCCCAGTGCTCGATTGACGCGAGCCGTCTGCACGGTGGGCTGTTGAGTATCGGTCCGTGGAGAAACACACCCGAGGACGCGGCGCAGGATCGCGTCCTCAGTGTCCTCCGCGGCCTGTCGAAGAGACCAAATCTTGGCGAAGACGTCCGTCGAAATGTTGATGGAACGCATGGCGCCCTCCTTGCTAGCTACCTATAGTATAGTTAGTAGATAGCTGATCGTCAAGGGGCAATTGCCCCGGCCTCCGAGCGCGCGCCTTGGAACCGGAATCGCTGATCGGCCATACGGCCCGGTGGTCCTCACGTTTCGACAGGCTCAACATGAGGGCCTCGTCCTGAGCCTGTCGAAGGACGAGGCCCGCCCGCCGGAAATGGGAATGAGTCCAGTTTTTCGCCCCTCGCGCCGCGCAACCGGCAACAGCAGAGGCGCGCGCTCGACTACACTCGCCGCCAACTCGGTCATGATGCTCCGATCTCCGCCGGCAGCAGCTCCGCCGCGCGGCCTGCCCGCCCGGCCACGATCTCGCCGATCTCGTCGGGGCGGGCCTGCCCGCTGGAGCCTTGGCAAACGCGGGTCATGCCGCCGCTCCCAATATGATCACAATAATCGGCGAGACATTGCGCGGGACGTAAGGCGTGGTGGACGAGTAATCGCCGGATGGGGACTTGAAATCCTGCGACCGTTGACCATTTGCTCGACAATGGAAGCAGTTCAGGAGATCGCCGTCATGGTCACCCTGTCGAAATCCGGCGCGAACACGCTGTTCGCGAGCGCCCTCGTCTGCAACATCTACGTGGTCGCGGCGAACGCCGAGGGCCTAGCCGTGGACCCGATCAACCACGAATTCATCGACCTCTTGGAGCTGTCCTCGACCGCTTCGGATACCGCGATCCTGCACTTGCCGGCGACCCCGCAGAGCAGTTGATTGCGCCGCCGTGACCGGCGCAGAGCGGACGCCATGCTTGCGCGCCTCTTCGCCGGCTTCGCCGTTGTCGCCCTCGCGTCGCCGTCGTCCGCCACGGCGCAGCAGGAAGCCGCACCCGAGACGATCGCCGGTCCCGCCGTCGCCCTCTACGGCGACACGCTCCTCATCGAGGGCCGCCGCCTGCGTCTCTTCGGCGCGCTCTCGCCCGAGATGGCGACGCGCGAAGGCCCGTTCGCGCGCGCCGCCCTCGACGATCTTATCGGCGGCGCCGCCGTCGCCTGCGCGCCCGTCGATCGCGAACGTTACGGCCGCGCCGTCGCCCTCTGCACGACGGGCGGGCGCGATCTGGGCGAGGCCCTGATCGCCGCCGGCTGGGCCACGGCCTACCGCGTCTTCACCCACGCCGCCGGCGCCGACTCGGGCCTTGCCGCCCGCTACGACCTCGCCGAGGCGCGGGCGCGCACAAGCGGCCTGGGGCTGTGGGCGAAGTCCTCGCCCGCCGACAGCGCGGCGCTCATTCCGCTGTGGCGCGACTGGCGCTTCTGGCAGCTGGTCGTCGCCGGCCTCGGCGCCTTTCTCGGCTTCCTCGGCGCGACCCTGGTCAAATACCACCTCGACCGCCGCCGCGACGAATGGCTGCGGGATCGGGAGACGCGCGGGCTCATATCCGTCTTGCATGCGATTGCGGACGCATGGCGTGTCGGAATTGAGGCCGAACTCAATTGGTTTCGTAAACATAAGTTGCCTGACTTGCACAAATTGCCGAAGACCGACGAAGTTAATATTATAAAATATGGCATTTACTCGTCTGATCCTACGTTGCCTCTGCTCGATAATGTCTTCGATAAAATCGGACTTCTTCCTGCGCATATCGCCGCGCGACTGTTTGGTTTGTATGAGGTTATCGACAAATTGCGTTCGCTTACGTCTGTCGGGCGAACAGTTGGTGAGCAAATCGTAGAGATTGAAGGGATGATTCCATCGTTTGAAGAATGGACTCAAGGTGTCGCTGAATTCATTGCTGATCTTGAGAAGTTGGAAAAATCCTGTCGCGCGAAGGGACGTGACACGTGATCGCGCCCCGGCGTCCCGCGCCGCCAGCCTGCCCACGCTCTTGTCCATCAGCCGACGGCATTCAGCCGATAACTGACCGCTGATAGCTGACGGCTTCGCCCTCACGCCGCGTCCCCCACGTCGCGCCCGATCGACTGCGCGCAGACGTAGCACAGCACCGACGATGCCAAAAGCTCGCCGCAATCCGGGTAGACTATCCGCTCGCGGCCGACGGCCGACGGCCGACGGCTGACCGCTGACGGCTAATCCTGCCGCGTTGATCACCGCCTCGCGTAGGCCCGCCTCAAGAAATTGGGGATGAGTTCCATTTTTGGTCCGTATTTAGTTGATGCGTCCCGGCGCCTTTGACGCGGCCTGAAAATGTTCCTATCATCGGCCCGCTGGCCTGGCGTGGGCCGGCGCTTGCTGTTGGACATTGTGCATAGATCGTGATGCCTGCTGCGGTCCCGCCCGTCGGCCGGAGTCGCCCCGGCATGTCTGGCACGCGCCGGCCCGCCGGAGGAAAACTGTCCTAATTGCGACATTTCTATGTCGCATCCCCGCTGCGTATGGGGTTGGTCGCTCATTTTTTTGTTTTCTCGCCGGACGGCCGCGGGGGCACCGGGGGGATGCGGCCCCGGCCGCGCGGCGTCTCAGGCGCGCGCGGCGGCCAGCGCCCGGTCGAGGTCGGCGATGATGTCCTCCACCGTCTCCAGCCCGACCGACAGGCGCACCACCTCCGGCCCGGCCCCGGCGGCGACGCGCTGGTCGTCGGTGAGCTGGCGGTGGGTGGTCGAGGCCGGGTGCAGAATCAGGCTGCGCGTGTCGCCGATATTGGCGAGATGCGAGATGAGCTCGCAGCCCTCGACGACCTTCACGCCCGCCTCATAGCCGCCCTTGAGGCCGAAGGTGAAGACCGAGCCGGCGCCGTCCGGCAGGTATTTCCGCGCGAGCGCGCGATAGGGACTGGATTCGAGGCCGGCATAGGACACCCAATCCACCTGCGGGTGGCCTTCGAGGAAGCGGGCGACGGCGAGCGCGTTGTCGCAATGCCGCCGCATGCGCAGGGGCAGGGTCTCGATGCCGGTGAGCGTCAGGAACGCGTTCATCGGCGACAAGGCCGGCCCGAGGTCGCGCAGGCCGATCGCCTTGGTGTGCATGGTCAGCGCCATGTCGCCGAAGGTCTCGTAGAAACGCAGGCCGTGATAGGCCGGTTCGGGCGCCGTCAGGCCGGGGAACTTGTCGTTCTGCAGCCAGTCGAAGCGGCCCGAATCGACGACCGCGCCGCCCATCGAGTTGCCGTGGCCGCACAGGAACTTGGTGGTCGAATGGACGACGATGTCGGCGCCCCATTCAAACGGCCGGCACAGATAGGGCGTCGCCAGCGTGTTGTCGACGATGAGCGGGATGCCGGCGGCATGCGCGATGCCGGCGACCGCCTCGATGTCCACGACGACCCCGCCCGGATTGGCCAGGTTCTCGATGAAGATCGCCTTGCACTCGGGGGTGAGCGCCAGGGCGAAATTCTCCGGGTCGTCGGGATCGACGAAGATCGCGGTCCAGCCGAACTTGGCGAAGGTCTTGCCGAACTGCGTGATCGAGCCGCCGTAGAGCTTGTTCGACGTGACGAAGGCGTCGCCCGGCTGCATCAGGGCGAAGAAGGCGAGGAGCTGCGCCGCGTGGCCCGAGGCGCAGGCCGTCGCCCCGCGGCCGTCCTCGAGGCTGGCGATGCGCTCCTCGAGCGCCGCGACGGTCGGGTTGGTCAAACGCGAATAGATGTAGCCGAAGGTCGACAGGTCGAACAGCGACGCCGCGTGGTCGACGTCGTCGAAGACATAGGCCGTCGTGTGATAGATCGGCATGATGCGGGCGCCGGTCGCCGGGTCGGGCGGTGCCCCGGCGTGGATCGCCCGGGTCTCGAAGCCTGGGGGCTTGCCGGTCATCGCGCCGCGAGCCGCCGCCGCTTGCTGCTGATGATGCGCGAGTTGAAGCCGCCCCAGCTCAGCTCGCCGTGCAGGCGGCCGTACTCGATCTTCGGGCAGCGGTTCATGATGACGGTCAGGCCCGCCGCCTCGGCGCGCGCCGCCGCTTCGTCGTTGCGCACGCCGAGCTGCATCCATACGACCTTGGCGCCGATGGCGATTGCCTCGTCGGTGACGGCGCCGGCGGCGGCCGGCCCGCGGAAGATGTCGACCATGTCGATGCGGATGTCGCGCGGGATGTCGGCGAGGCGGGCGTAGCAGGTCTCGCCCAGGATTGTCTGCCCGGCCGCCTTGGGGTTGACCGGGACGACGCGATAGCCCTTGCCCTGCAAGTATTTCATGGCGAAGGCGCTGGGCCGGTTCCGGTCGGGGCTGGCGCCGACCATGGCGATGGTCCCGACCTCGTCGAGGATGCGGCGCAGCAGCGCGTCGGAATAGCGGTCGCGATCCGGCATCGGCGGCGGCTCAGCGCCCCCGCCAGGCGGGCGGACGCTTCTCCAGGAACGCGTCGATGCCTTCGCCGGCGTCGCGCGCCAGCATGTTCGTGGCCATGACCTCGCCGGCATAGGCGTAGGCGTCGGCAAGCGCCAGGTCGATCTGCTCGTAGAACGCCTCCTTGCCGATGGCGAGGACGAGCGGCGACTTGGCCGCGATCGTCGCCGCCAACTCGGCGACCGCCGCATCCAGCCGTCGGGCCGAGACGACGCCGTTGACCAGCCCGATCTCGGCGGCGCGGGCGGCGCCGATCGCCTCGCCGGTCAGCAGCATGTGCATCGCCGGCTTGCGCCCGACGGCGCGGCTCAGCGCCACCATCGGCGTCGAGCAGAACAGCCCGATATTGACGCCGGGCGTCGCGAAGCGCGCGTCCGCGGCGGCCACCGCGAGGTCGCAGGTAGCGACGAGCTGGCAGCCGGCCGCCGTGGCGATGCCGTGCACGCGGGCGATGACCGGCTTCGGCAGCCGCGTGATCGCCAGCATCAGCTCGCTGCACCGCCGGAACACCGCCCGGTGCGCCTCGCGGTCGGCGCCGGCGCGCAGCTCCTTGAGGTCGTGCCCGGCGCAGAACGCCGGCCCGGCGCCGGCCAGCACCACCACCTTCGCCGTCTCGTCCTTGGCCAGCGCATCGAGCGCGGCGAGAAGCTCCGCCATCAGCGCCATCGACAGCGCGTTGCGCGCCTGCGGCCGGTTGAGGGTCAGCGTGGCGACCCCGGCCGCGTCATGGCGCAGCAGGATCGGCTCGTTGCCGGCGGCGGCAGTCTCGCTCATCGCGGATGTCGTCCCGAATTCCTCGCGTCCCGGTACTTTGCGCCCTCGCCGCCCGGCGCTTCAAGGGGATTGCGGCGCGGCCGGCCCGCGGCTCAGTCGTCCTCGTAAATGCCCTGCTCGGCGTCCTTGTGGCAGGCGATGCAGTTGCCCTTGAACTTCACCTTCGGGTTCGACCAATCGGCCTCGCGCAACTCGTCGTGCGCGCGCGCGAACCACGGGCGCTCGGTGATGCGCAGCGTCACCGGCTCGGCGCCGGCGCTGCCGGTGGCCGAGACATAGTATTGCAGCAGCTCCTGCCGGGCGGGCTCGCTCAGGCTGGCGTCGGCGCCGAAGTGGTCGGTCAGGTCGGCGAACATCTTCCGCCAGGATTCTGCCGGCAGGAAGCGCGGGTGATAGGCGATGTGGCAGGCGCCGCACTCCTTGAGCGCCAGTTCGTTGTCGACCGGCGGGTGCACTCGTTCCTCCGCCGCCACGCTTAGGGGCGCGGCGGCAATCAGGGCGGCAATAAGCAGGGGCAGGCGCATGGGGACGGTTCCTTTTATTACTGTGTTGCCATGAAGGCGATGAAGTCGCCTTTTTCCGGCGCGGTGCAGTCGCGGCCGAGCACCTCGCGGCAGTTGCGCCCGAACCACTTCTCGACGTCGTCGGCATTCGTGAAGCGCTTCGGGTTCGCCGACACGGCGATCGGCTCGATCGCCTTGCCGGTCCGGATGTTCTCGCCGACCGCCGTCGGATTTTCGGAATGGCAGGTGGTGCAGGCCGGGGTGTCCGGCTTGCCGGTACCTTGGCGGGTGCGGAACAGGGCCTCGCCGCGCTCGGGCGCGAAGCCGGCGAAGCCGGCGTCGGCCGCCTTCGCCTGCGCCAGGTAGTCGGCGAGGATGGCGTCGCGCGCCGGGGCGGCGCGGGCGGCCGGCGCGAGGGCGAGGACGGCGGCGCAGGTTAGCAGGCAGACAGCTCTCACGATCGTCACTCCTTCGGTGGGGAAATCGCCTGGTCGTCGAACCGCCCGGTCGCGGCGTCGCCATGGCAGGCGCTGCAATTGGCCTTGCTGCGCACGCTCTTCAGCGTGAACTGCGCGGCCGGGATCTCGCCGTGCTTGAGCCGCCAGTACGGCGTCGCGGTGATCCGCATCGGCTGCTCGGGATCGAGCGAGCGGAAGCGGTTGGCGGCCTCGGTGTCCCAGGTCTCGGCGGCGTTCGCCGCCAGCCAGCCGGCGATGTCGGCGCGTAGCGGCTCGGCCAGGCTGGCGTCGTCACCGAAGTGGTCGCCGAGGTCGGCCATGACCGCGCGCCATGCCGCCGCCGGCAGCAGGCTCGGGTGATAGGCGTCGTGACAGGCGCCGCATTCCTTCGCATAGGCCGCATTCTCGGGCAGCGCGCGCAGCCCGAGCGGCGGCAGCGCGCCGAGATAGGCGAGGGCGGACCCGGCAACGGCGACGATCGCCGCCATGGCCGCCGCGGCGCGCCCCGGACGGGCCGGGCGCGGCGTCGGCAACGGCGTCCCGGCGGGCAGGATCTTGTCGCCGGTGATCATCGCCTTGACCACGTTGTCGCGGGTCAGCGCGATGTGCGCGACGACAGCGAGCACATGGGCGCCGACCAGGATGAGCAGAAGGTCGGCGAGCGCGCCGTGCACCTCCTTCATGGCGTTGCCGATCTCGTAGCTCACCACGCCGGCGAAGGGTCCCTGCTTCTCCTCCCCCGCCAACTCGACGAGCCCGGTCGCCGTCAGGGCGACGAGAAGCAACGCCAAGGCGAAGATCATCGCGGCGCCCGCCGGGTTGTGCCCGATGTGGTGGGCCGGGCGGAGCAGCAGAAGCCCCTCCAGATACTCGACGACGCGCCGGGGGCCGTAGGCGAAGCTGGCGACGCGGCTGTATTCGGAGCCGTAGACGCTCCACACCAGACGGAAGGCGATGAGCCCGACCACCGCGTAGCCGGCCCACATGTGCACGCCCATCCACCACTCCGGCGAAACGAGGCCGGTGAGGGTTCCGGTCGCGACCAGGAGCACGAGCAGCCAGTGGAAGGCGCGCGTGGGCAGGTCCCACACCCGTACCGTGCGTAGCGTCGCGCTGCTGTCCATGCGCTCCTCGTGGCGGTCGTCCGGGGCGGTAATTGCCGGGCCGAAGGCCGGCGCGTCAATCGGGATATTTCCGGTGTCTGCCGTTGCGGTACTATGATACCGCTAGCCTAACTTTCCTTCGGACACGGGTTTTTTGCGTTGACATCGCGCTCTGGCCGTCGATACTCCGGCACGGTCGGTTCCCCGGAGAACGCGTGTCGATGAAGACTTATTCCGCCAAGCCGTCCGAGGTGGTCAAGAAGTGGCTCGTCGTCGACGCCGACGGCGTCGTCCTCGGCCGCCTCGCCAGCATCATCGCCAACCGGCTGCGCGGCAAGCACAAGCCGATGTTCACCCGGCATATCGACTGCGGCGACAACGTCATCGTCGTCAACGCCGAGAAGGTCCGGCTCACCGGCAACAAACTGACCGGCCGCCGGTTCTACTGGCATACCGGGTATCCGGGCGGGATCAAGGACCGCACCATGGGGCAGATCCTCGGCGGCAAGCACCCCGAGCGGGTCGTCGTCAAGGCGATCGAGCGCATGGTGCCGCGCGGGCCGCTCGGCCGCCAGCAGATGCGCAACCTGCGCGTCTATGCCGGCGCGCAGCACCCGCACGAGGCGCAGCAGCCGGAGGCGCTCGACGTCGCGGGCATGAACCCGAAGAACAAGAGGACCGCCTGACCATGAGCGGCGAGACCCAGAGCCTGTCCAGCCTCCAGGACCTGCGCGCGGCGCCGCCGCCGACGGCGCCGGCGACCCCGGAGCCCAAGATCGACGCACAGGGCCGCGCCTACGCGACCGGCAAGCGCAAGAACGCGATAGCGCGGGTGTGGATCAAGCCGGGGCCGGGCCGCATCACGGTCAACGGCCGCACGGACGACGATTATTTCATGCGCCCGGTGCTGCGCATGATGATCAACCAGCCGTTCGGCGCGGCCGGCCGCGCGAACCAGTACGACGTGGTGTGCACGGTGACCGGCGGCGGCCTGTCGGGTCAGGCCGGGGCCGTGCGGCACGGCATCAGCCGGGCGCTCACCTATTTCGAGCCAACGCTGCGCCCGGTGCTCAAGAAGGGCGGGTTCCTCACCCGCGACAGCCGCGTCGTCGAGCGCAAGAAATACGGCAAGCGCAAGGCGCGGCGGAGCTTCCAGTTCTCGAAGCGCTGATCGCCCGGACGGGCGCGCCGGCGCGGCCGCATCCGGCACTCAGTGGTGGTGGGACTCCTGGTCGTCCATGTGGCCCTCGCCGTGGGCATGGTGCATCAGCTTGCGGATCTCCGGCGGAATGTCGGCCTCCGTGAACTTGTGCTGCTCGTCGTCGTCGTGCACGAAGGCGATGATGTCGGCTAACTCGTCCCCAGTGAACAGGATCTGATAGCCGAGATTCTCTTTCTGCGCGTCGATCATCGCCGGCGCCATCTGCCACATCTTGGCGGCGAATTCGAAGGGGTTCATCATCGGCAGCATGCCGTGCGCGTCGAGCGCCGCCGCGTGGTGCCCGCCGACGCCGTTGATCGAATGGCAGGTGACGCACCCCTTGCTGGCGAACAGCTTGCGCCCGCGCGCGGAGTCCATCTGCGGCATCATCAGGTTCACCGTCCCCGGCATCGTCTCCATCATCCTGTCCATGCGGGGCATCGCCTGCTCGGTCGGGCTCGCCGCCAGGGTCTCGGCGGCGGGATCGGGAGCGGTCTTGTTAACGTGCGACTCGTGCGCCGCCGCCGCTGCGCTAAACGCCACGGCGACAAGCATGACTGCGAGCATGGCCGGAGACAGCCGGATCGAGCGCTTTAAGGGCGGGGACATGGCGGCGCTCCTCTTTAGTTTCTCTCTCCGCTCTCTCTCCGCGCGACTGGTTTTCCTCATAAAAACAATTATAACCCTGGCGGCGAGCCGTCAGTGCGATAATTCAAGCTGCGGGTCGCGCCCGGTCGAAGCTGGACCGCGGGCGGCAGCCGGGTCGGAGCACATCCGGCAGGAGGGACCATGGCAACGACGACGAACAGGCTCCGGGTCGGCATCCTGGGGGCGAGCGGCTATACGGGGGCCGAGCTCGTGCGCCTGCTGGCGCGCCATCCGCAGGTCGAGATTCGCCTGTTGACCGCCGACCGCCAGGCCGGCCGGCCGCTCGCCGAGGTGTTCCCGCATCTCGGCGGCGTGACGCTGCCGACCCTGGTCCGCATCGAGGAGGCGGCGTGGGACGGCCTCGACCTGGTGTTCTGCGCCCTGCCGCACGGCACGACCCAGGAGGTCGTCGCGGCGCTGCCGGCGCATCTGAAGGTGGTCGATCTGTCGGCCGATTTCCGCCTCGCCGATGCCGACGCCTACCGGACATGGTACGGCCACCCGCACCGCGCGCCGGCATTGCAGCGCGAGGCCGTCTATGGCCTGACCGAGCTGAAGCGTCGGCGGATCGCGGCGGCCCGGCTGGTCGCCAACCCCGGCTGCTATCCGACCTCGGCGCAGCTCCCGCTGGTGCCGTTGCTCGAGGCCGGCGAAATCGCGGCCGAGGACATCATCATCGACGCCAAGTCGGGGGTCACCGGGGCGGGGCGCGAGGCCAAGCAGGCGAATCTTTTCGCCGAGGTGAGCGAGGGCGTGCAGGCCTATGGCATCGCCGGGCACCGCCACGTCCCGGAGATCGAGCAGGGGCTGAGCGAGGCGGCCGGCCGGCCGATCGTCGTCAACTTCACGCCGCATCTGCTGCCGATGAGCCGCGGCATCCTCGCCTCGATCTATGTCCGCCTCGCCGACGGGGCGGCGCCCGAGGACCTGCGCCGGACGCTGCGGCGCCGCTACGAAGGCGAGCCGTTCGTCCGCGTCCTGCCGGAAGGCCAGGCGCCGGCGACGCGCCACGTGCGCGGCGCCAACCACTGCCTGATCGGCGTCTTCGCCGACCGCGTGCCGGGCCGCGCCATCCTGCTGTCGGTCATCGACAACCTGGTCAAGGGCGCCTCGGGCCAGGCGGTGCAGAACATGAACGTCATGGCCGGTCTGCCCGAGACCGCGGGCCTCGAGCAGGAACCGCTGTTCCCGTAGCGGCGCGCCATGACCGGCCTCATCCTGCCCTACCGCGGCAAGACGCCGCGCATCGCCGCCGACGCCTTCGTCGCGCCGACCGCCGTGGTCATCGGCGACGTCGAGATCGGGGCGGGATCGAGCATCTGGTTCGGCTGCGTCCTGCGCGGCGACGTGAACGCCATCCGCATCGGCGAAGGGACCAACATCCAGGACGGCACGATCGTCCACGGCAATACCGAGGTCGAGGCGCATCCGGCGCGCGGTTATCGCACGATGATCGGCTCCGGCGTCACGGTCGGCCACATGGCGCTGCTGCACGCCTGCACCATCGAGGACGGCAGCTTCGTCGGCATCAAGGCCTGCCTGCTCGACGGCGCGACGGTCGAGGGCGAGGGCATGGTCGCCGCCGGCGCCCTGCTGACGCCGGGCAAGCGCGTCCGGCGCGGCGAGCTGTGGGTGGGCAGCCCGGCCCGCTGCTTGCGCGACTTGACCCCGGCCGAGCTCGACGGATTCCGCTGGACGGCGGCGCACTATCGCGAACTCGCCGCCGATTACCGGGCTGCCGGGCGCTGAGCGGGCAGGGGGGACGCATGGCGGCGAAACCCCCGCGCAAGCGGAAACCGAAGCGGCCGCGCAACCCGGTGGTAAAGGTGGCGCGGCAGCTCGGCAAGCGGGTCGAGGGGTCGGCCAAGGCCTACCGCCGCCGGGCGAAGCACGCCAAGACGCCGCCGCCGAACGACGCCGGCTGATCCGCCGCCTATTCCCGCCGGAGTCCGGCGGCGACGAGGATGGCCTCGGACGAGCCGTCGAGGGAGAAGGCGACGGTCCGGCGCGTGCCGTCGGCGGCGGCGAAGCTCACCTGCAGCTCGCGCCCGGTCAGCCACGGCCACAGGCTGTCGCCGCGCCGCGCCAGGTCGGCGTCCGACGACCACAGCAGCCACAGGGCGACCGCGTCGCCGACGAAGCCCCACAGCGCGTCCTCGGCCTCGCCGGCCCGCCGGATCGCGTCGGTATCGACCGCGTCGCCGCCGTCGATCCGGTAGGTCGGCATGGCGCCGGCGAAGGCGGTGCCCGCGGCCAGATGCAGCTCGGCGAACACCTGGTAGCGTCCGTCCACGTGCTTGGCCCACAGGAACAGCCGATGGCCGCCCTCGCCGATCACCGTGGCCGCGGAAAGGTCGGGGTAATCGCTCGGCGCCGGCCCGACCTCCCAGTCCGCAGCCGCGACCGGGGTGGCGAACAAGGTGAGCAAGACGGCAAGCGCGGTGCAACGGATCATGAGCGGGCTCCCGCAATGGTGTCCGGTGACGGAGTCCTGCGGCCCGATCGTGGAGAAAATATGGCGGGCCGACGCGCGGCCGCAAGCCGGCCCGGTCTATTGCTGCCTGACCTTGACGTAGGCGCCGGGCGCGTCCTCGATCGCCGCGAGCTTGCCGTCGCCGGGGCGGCGCGCCGGCACCGTGCCGCCGGCGAACTCGGCGATCCACTTGCCCCATTCCGGCCACCACGAGCCGGGCTCCTGGCGGGCGATCTTCAGCCACGCCTCCGGGTCCTTGGGCAGCGTGCCGTTGGTCCAATAGTTGTACTTCACCGCCGTGGGCGGGTTGACCACGCCGGCGATGTGGCCCGACGCGGCGAGCACGAACTTGACCGGCCCGGCGTAGAGCTGCGTGGCGGCATAGGTCGATGTCCACGGCGCGATGTGATCCTCGCGCGTCGCCAGGATGAAGGACGGCGTCGCGATGCGCCGAAGGTCGAGCGGCACGCCCTTGAGCGTAATGCCGCCGGGCTCGACCAGGCCGTTTTCCTGATACATCTTGCGCAAATAAAAGCTGTGCATCGCCGCCGGCATGCGCGTCGAATCGGAATTCCAGTAGAGCAGGTCGAACGGGAACGGCTCCTTGCCGAGCAGGTAGTTGTTGACCACGAACGACCAGATCAGGTCGTTGGCGCGCAGCATGTTGAAGGTGTTGGCCATCGCGCTGCCGTCGAGATAGCCCTTCTCGCTCATCCGCTCCTCGAGGGCGGTGAGCTGTTCCTCGTCGATGAACACGCCGAGCTCCCCGGGTTCGGCGAAATCGACCATGGTCGCCAGGTAGGTGGCGCTTGCCACGCGCCCGGGGCCGATCGCCTTGCTCTTCGCGGGCGGCTTGCCGGCCAGATAGGCGAGCGTGCAGGCGAGCAGGGTCCCGCCCAGGCAATAGCCGACGACGTTGGCCTCGCGTTCGCCGGTCGCCCGCTCGATGGCGTCGAGCGCGGCCAGCGGGCCGTCGACCATGTAGTCCTCGAAGGTCTTCTCGGCCAGCCGCTCGTCGGGGTTGACCCAGGAGATGACGAACACCGTCTGCCCTTGATCGACCGCCCATTTTATGAGCGAGTTCTTCTCGCGCAGATCGAGGATGTAATACTTGTTTATCCAGGGCGGCATGATCAGCAGCGGCCGGCGCGCGACCTCGGCCGTCGTGGGTTCGTATTGCAGGAGCTGCATCAGGTCGTTCTGGAAGACGACCTTGCCCGGCGTCACCGCGATGTTGCGGCCCGGCTCGAAGGCTTCGAGGTCGGTCATGCGGATGTGCAGCCGTCCCTTGCCGCGCTCCAGGTCGTCGAGCATGTTCTGCAGGCCCTTCAGCAGGTTCTCGCCGCCGCTTTCCACGGTCGCGCGCAGCACCTCGGGGTTGGTCAGCACGAAGTTGCTGGGCGCCAGGGCGTCGACGAACTGGCGGGTGTAGAAATCGACCTTCTTGGCCGTCTTGTCGTCGAGGCCGTCCACTTCGCTCACGGTCGATTGCAGCCAGCGCGCCGACAACAGATAGGACTGCTTGATGAAGTCGAAGAGCTGGTTCTCCTGCCAGGCGGGGTCCCGGAATCGCCGGTCCTCGGGCGCCGCCTCCGCCACCGCATCGGCCTCCTGGCCCATCATGCGCCGCGCCGTCGCCTGCCACAGGTTCATGTAATCCTGCCACAGGCTCATGTGCGCGCTGACCAGCCGCGACGGGTCGGCCATGAGGCGCGCGGTCATCTCCATGAAGGTGCGGCCGATGCTGAGCGGGTCGGCCATGCTCATCCCGTCCGTGCCCTGCCGGCTGAGGAAATCCCCGACGATGCGCTGCGACTGCTCGGCGATCTTCGCCATCGTCTGCGACAGCTCGTTGGGGTCGAGGACCTTGGGGTCCGCGCCCTGTTGATCGCTCATGCTGCGTTCCTCTATGATCCTGAATTGCCGCGCGGCAACGGCCACCCGCCGCCGCCGGGCGGGGCACCGTCGGCGCTCTTGCACTGCAACATACGCGCGCGCCGACGGCAATACAACTGTGGCACCGGAACAACTTGTCCGCCATGACCGATACCCCGCATTCGGCGATTCGCGCGCGTCCGGCCGCTTGGCCGGCGCTGGTCTTCGCGGCGGCGGTCGGCGGCTGTACGCTGTTTTCGTCCGCGGGCGACGAGACGGCATCGTCACGGCTGTCCGGGCACAGCGTGTCGGCGGCGGGCAAGCCGTTCCCAAATCTGGCCTCGGTGCCGGAGCGGCCGGTGCCGCTGTCCTCGGCGGCGCAGCGCGCGCGGCTGCGCACCGGGCTCGCCGCCGACCGCGCCGCGGCGCTGGCTGCGCCGGGGACGCCGGAGTTGGTCGGCGCGCCGCAACCGCTTGCGGTCGTGCCCTTCGCCGGTGGCTCGGCGGCGCTCGCGCCGGTGGCGCTGGACGTGCTTCGCGACGTGGCCGAACGCCACCGCGAGGGCGTGCTGCGCATTGTCGGCCGCGGCGACGACGACGCCGTCGATCCGGACCTGTCGCGCGCCCGCGCCGCGGCCGCGGCCGCCGAGCTACGGCGCCTGGGGGTCGCCGCGTCGCGCATCGAGATCGAAATCGAAGCGCCCGCCGCCGGGGCCGGCGGCGCCGCGATCTATCTCGACGATCCGGAGACCGCCCGGTGAGCGCGCCGCTGCGCGTCGGCATCGCCGGGCTCGGTACCGTCGGCGCCGGCACCGTCCGCCTGCTCGGCGACCGGCGCGAGCTGCTGGCGCTGCGCTGCGGCCGGCCGATCGTCGTGACCGCGGTCAGCGCCCGCGACCGGAACCGCGACCGCGGCATCGACCTCGCGGGCTATCGCTGGTGCGACGAGCCGCTGGCGCTTGCCGACGATCCCGAGGTCGATGTCGTCGTCGAGCTGATCGGCGGCGCCGACGGCATCGCCAAGCGGCTGATCGAGGCGGCGATCGCCGCCGGCAAGCACGCGGTGACGGCGAACAAGGCGCTGCTCGCGCATCATGGTACGGCGCTCGCCCGGGCGGCCGAACGGGCCGGCGTCACCATCGCCTTCGAGGCGGCGGTGGCCGGCGGCATCCCGATCGTCAAGACGCTGCGCGAGGGCCTCGCCGCCAACCGCATCCAGCGCGTTTACGGCATCCTCAACGGCACCTGCAACTACATCCTCACGGCCATGCGCCAGTCGGGCCGAGAGTTCGCCGAGGTGCTCGCCGAGGCGCAGGCCCTCGGCTATGCCGAGGCCGACCCCGGCATCGATGTGGACGGTGTCGATACCGCCCACAAGCTCGCCCTGCTGACCAGCCTCGCTTTCGGCTGCGAGGTCGATTTCGGGGGCGTCCACGTCGAGGGCATCCGCCACGTCTCCGCCACCGACATCGCGTTTGCCGAAGAGCTCGGCTATCGCATCAAGCTGCTCGGGATCGCGCGGCCGACCGAGCACGGCATCGAGCAGCGCGTGCATGCCTGCATGGTGCCGATCGGCACGCCGATCGCCCATGTCGAGGGCGTGTTCAACGCGGTGGTGACGGAAGGCGATTTCGTCGGGCAGAGCGTCGCCGAAGGGCGCGGCGCCGGCGCCGGGCCGACGGCCTCGGCCGTCGTCGCCGACCTGATCGACATCGCGCGCGGCCGCTCGGTACCGACCTTCGCCGTCCCGGCGGACGCGTTGCGGCCGCTGGTGCGCTCGCCGATGGAGCGCCATCGCGGCCCCTACTACGTGCGGCTGATGGTGCTCGACCGGCCGGGCGTGATCGCCGACGTCGCCGCCGCGCTGCGCGACGAGCTGGTGTCGATGGAGGCGATGATCCAGCGTGCCCGCGCGCCGGGCGAGGCGGTGCCGGTGGTGTTGACCACGCACGACACCGAGGAGGCGGCGATGCGTCGCGCTCTCGCCCGCATCGCCGCGCTCGACTCGGTGCGGGAGCCGCCGCACATGATCCGCATCGAGGCGCTCTAAACCGCGGCCGACGCTATCGCGCGTGAGCGTCGCATTACTGCCGTTGCGTCCTTCGACAAGCTCAGGATGAGGGGAAATCTTCGTGGCACAAAGAAAAACCCTCATGCTGAGCTTGTCGAAGCACGCTCCGCGCTGATCCAGGCCGACTTGGACGGCCGCAGAGCGGTCAAATGCGATGGCGCTGAGGCCGCGGCCGGTCGGCTATACTGGCGGGCCAAAGGGGGGGGGGGAACGCGATGGCGAAACAGTCCGCGATGGATCGCAATTTGGCGCTGGAGGCGGTGCGCGTCACCGAGGCGACGGCGCTGGCCGCCTCGCGCTTCATGGGCCGCGGCGACGAACGCGCCGCCGACCAGGCCGCCGTCGACGCCATGCGCCGGGCGCTTAACAGCCTCTCGATCGACGGCACGGTGGTGATCGGCGAGGGCGAGCGCGACGAGGCGCCGATGCTGTTTATCGGCGAGAAGGTCGGCGCCGGCGGCCCGCCGACCGACATCGCGCTCGACCCGCTCGAGGGCACGACGATCACGGCCAAGGGCGGCACCAACGCGCTGGCCGTCATCGCCATGGCCGAGGCCGGCGGCTTCCTCAACGCTCCCGACGTCTACATGGACAAGATCGCGGTCGGGTCGGGCCTGCCGGACGGCGTCATCGACCTCGACGCCGCCCCCGAGGAGAACCTGAAACGCCTGGCGGCGGCCAAGCAGGTCGATGTCGCCGACCTGGTCGCCTGCATCCTCGACCGGCCGCGCCACATCGATCTGATCGCTCGCGTCCGCGCCGCCGGGGCGCGCATCATGCTGATCTCCGACGGCGACGTGAGCGGCGTCATCTCGACGGCGCAGCGCGAAAGCGGCGTCGACATCTACATGGGCAGCGGCGGCGCGCCCGAAGGCGTGCTGGCGGCGGCGGCGCTGCGCTGCATCGGCGGCCAGATGCAGGGGCGGCTGCTGTTCCGCAACGACGACGAACGGACGCGGGCGCGGCGTTGCGGCGTCGAGGACCTCGACCGGATGTACCGCCTCGACGACCTCGCCAAGGGCGACGTCATGTTCGCGGCCACGGGCGTCACCGACGGCACGATGCTGCGCGGCGTGCGCCGCTTCCACGGCGGGGCGACCACGCATTCGATGGTGATGCGCTCGAAATCGGGCACGGTGCGGGTCATCGAGGCGCGGCACAACTTCCACCGCAAGACCGGCTTCGGGCCGGCGGACCGCTGATGCCGCCGGTCCTCGCCCGGCGCAGTGGAAGCGTGGCGGTACCCGATGCCGAGGCCTGTCTCGGGGTCGAGCGCTCGATCGGCGGGCGGCGCTGGCGCATGGCCGCGGCGCCCGAGGGCGCCGGTGCGGCGATCGCGCAGCGCCTCGGCCTGCCGGAGCTCGTCGGCCGGCTGCTGGCGGCGCGCGGCGTCGGAATCGACGACGCCGCTTCCTTCCTCGACCCGACCCTGCGCGACTTCCTGCCCGATCCGTCGGGCTTTCGCGACATGGACAAGGCGGTGGCGCGGCTGGTGCGGGCGATCCGCGAGGGCGAGCCGATCGCGGTCTTCGGCGACTACGACGTGGACGGCGCAACGTCGGCCGCCCTGCTGCACCGCTTCGCCGCCGCAGTCGGCGCGCCCTTGCGTCTCTATGTCCCCGACCGCATCGCCGAGGGTTACGGGCCGAACGAGGCCGCGCTGTTGCGCCTCAAGGCCGAAGGCGCGGCCGTCGTCGTCACCGTCGATTGCGGCGTCACCGCCTTCGCGCCGCTTGCCGCCGCGGCCGCGGCCGGGCTCGACGTCATCGTCGTCGATCACCACGACTCCGAGCCGACGCTGCCGCCGGCCGTCGCCGTGGTCAATCCGAACCGCCTCGATGAAACCGCCGAGATCGCCGGCGGCTACGGCCGGCTCGCCGCCGTCGGCGTCGCGTTCCTGCTGGTTGTCGCGCTCAACCGGGCGCTGCGTCGGGCCGGCTGGTACGGCGTCGCGCGGCCCGAGCCGGACCTGATGCAGTGGCTCGACCTGGTCGCGCTCGGCACGGTGTGCGACGTGGTGCCGCTGACCAGCCTCAACCGGGCGTTCGTCGCCCAGGGGCTCAAGGTAATGGCGCGGCGCGGCAACGCCGGCCTCGCCGCGCTCGCCGATATCGCCAAACTGTCCGAGCCGCCGGGCGCCTATCATGCCGGCTTCGTGCTCGGCCCCCGGGTCAACGCCGGCGGCCGGGTCGGCGCCGCCGACCTCGGCGCCCGCCTGCTCGCCACCGACGACGCCGCCGAGGCGGAGCGACTCGCCGCCCGCCTCGACGCCCTGAACCGCGAGCGGCGCGCCATCGAGCGCGCGGTCCTCGACGCCGCGATGGCCCAGGCCGAGGCGGCGGCCGGCGGCGCCATCGTCCTCGCCGCCGGCCAAGGCTGGCATCCCGGCGTCATCGGGATCGTCGCCGGGCGGCTCAAGGAGCGCTTCGGCCGGCCGGCCTGCGTCGTGGCGCTGGCCGACGGCATCGGCCGCGGCTCGGGGCGCTCGGTCGCCGGCGTCGATCTCGGCGCCGCCGTCATCGCGGCGCGCCAGGCCGGGCTGTTGATCAACGGCGGCGGCCACGCCATGGCCGCGGGCTTCACGGTCGCGGCGGACAAGCTGCCGGCGCTCGAGGCGTTCCTCGCCGACCGGCTGGCGGCCGCGGTGGTCGATCGGAATCCCTCGCTGGCGATCGACGGCGCGCTCGGCCCGGCGGCGGCGACGCCGGAGCTGGCGGCCGAGATCGCCCGCCTCGGGCCGTTCGGCAGCGGCAACCCGGAGCCGCGCTTCGCCGTCCCGGCGGCCCGCGTCGTCCGCGCCGATCCGGTCGGCGCCGACCATGTGCGCTGCGTGCTCGCCGGCGGCGACGGCGCCCGCCTCGACGCCATCGCCTTCCGCGCCTTCGAGACCGGGCTGGGCCAAGCCCTGATGCAGGCGCGCGGCGCGGCGCTGCATGTCGCCGGCCATCTGCGCGCCGAGACTTGGCAGGGGCGCCGGCGCGTGCAACTGTTCATCGAGGACGCGGCGCCGGCCTTCGGTTGATCCGCGCTACCCGACCAGCTTGCCTTTGCCGATCGGGCGCACGGTGCTCGCCTGCGGCCCTTGCGGGCTTTCGCCCTCGGCGATCGCGATCTGCACCGCGGCGCCGGCCTCGAGCTTGTCGAAGCCGTCGTTGATCACGCTGTTGCGGTGGAAATAGATCTCGCGGCCGTCCGTCGTCTCGACGAATCCATAGCCCCGGTCGGCGAACAGGCGCGCGACCCTTCCCCGGACCGGGGTCTCGTGGGTCTTGACGTCGCCGCGCAGCTTGCGCGCGTAGTCCTCGAGCCGGCGGGCGCCGGCGTCGAAGGCGTCGCGGATCGCCACGTAGACGTCTTCGTGGGCGAAGTCGTCGCCCGGGTCGCGGCTGACCACGATATCGTTGCCGGGCACGCGCAGCTCGATGCGCACATGGTATTGCTTGCCCTTGCGATGGCGGCGGTGCGGCGCCTCGACGGTGACGTGGCAGCCGATGATGCCGTCGAAGAACTGCTCCAGCTTGGCGGCCTTCTCGCGCACCCGGGCCTCGACCGCCTCGGACGCATCCATGTTACGGAAGGTGACCTCGGTGGGTACCTGCATCAATGTCTCCTTTGGGGGGCCCGGCGGCACGATACGATCATATTCGCCGCCCACCGGGCGGCCTGCCTTGACATGGGTCAAGGCGGGGTGGATCGCGCAAGGATGGGGCAAGAGCGGCCTATGCCGTTCTGGCCCCGACGAAACTCGGGGCTCGGATCGGGCCCGGGCCGCAGGGTAGGATGCGGTCCGTGATGTGGGAGGGGCCGAAGGCCATGATGAAACCCGTTGTCGTGGCGCTCGCGGAAATCTACGTGCCCACCAAACTCCGGGCAACGCTGGATCCGGCGAAGGTCCAGGCCCTCGCCGAGAGCATCATCGAGCGCGGCCAGGAGACGCCGATCCAACTGCGCCGCGACAAGGACCGCTATGTCCTCGTCACCGGGCTGCATCGGCTCGAGGCCGTCCGGGCGTTGGGCGAGCGGACGATCCAGGCCCTGATCGTCCGGGCGCGCCGGCTCTGACGGCCGCGGCGCGCGCCGGCGTAAACGCTTGAGAGCAACACAAACCTACACTAGCATGCTTCGATTGAAGCGTTCGCGCGGGTCTCGCCGCGGCGAACCGCGTCGCAGCGGGCGCCGGGTCGCGCGGCCGGACATGTGACCGGGCGCACAAACCCGGAACGACAACGATAAACGGCGGGCAAAGCCGCCATCTGGGAGAGCGGGACAAATGGCACGGAAAGATCGGGGAGACGAGCCGTGGCGCGTCGGCATCTTGTTCTCGCAGACCGGCGTGACGGCGGTCATCGAGCGGAGCCAGCTCCGGGGCACCGTCCTGGCGATCGAAGAGATCAATGCCGCGGGCGGGATAAACGGGCGCGAGCTCATGCCGGTCATCTACGATCCGGCGTCCGAGCCGTCGCGATTCGCGCGATTGACCGAGAAGCTGCTGGTCGAGGATGGGGTGACGAGCATCTTCGGGTGCTACACGTCGACCAGCCGCAAGGCCGTGCTGCCGGTCGTGGAGCGGCGCAACGGGCTGCTCTGGTATCCGACCCTCTATGAGGGGTTCGAATACTCTCCCAACGTGATTTATACGGGCGCGGCCCCGAACCAAAACAGCGTCGAACTCGCGGAATATCTCATCGAGCGCTACGGATCGCGCTTCTATTTCATCGGTTCGGATTACATCTACCCGCGCGAATCCAACCGCATCATGCGCGATCTGTTGAGCGCGCACCGCGGCGTCGTCGTCGCCGAGCGCTACCTCGATCTGCGCGCCGGGCCGTGGGACTTCAAACCGATCATGGCCGAGGTCAACCGGACGGCCCCCGACGTGATCTTCTCGACCGTCGTGGGCCAGGCGACGGCCTATCTCTACCAGGCCTATGCGGACGCTGGGATCGACCCCGAGGACATGCCGATCGCGAGCCTCACGACCTGCGAGGCGGAAGTGTCGCTGATGGGCGCCGATGTCGGCCGCGGACACATTACCGCCGCGCCGTACTTCCAGCAGGTCCGCAGCCCCGACAACGACTCGTTCGTGGCGCGCTACAAGAAGCGGTTCGGCAGCGACGAGCCCACGAACATGTGCGTGGAGGCCGCCTATTTCCAGGTGCACGTCTTCGCCAAGGCGCTGCGGCAAACGAACACGATGGACACGGATGTCCTGCGATTGGTCGTTCTCGGCAGCGAATTCGACGCGCCGCAGGGCCATATCTTCATCGACCCCGACACCAACCATACGAACCTGTGGACGCGCATCGGCCGCGTGAACGCGGTCGGCCAGTTCGACATCGTCCGGGAATCGCAGGTGCCTTTGAAACCGGACCCGTACTTGGTCTGTTACGGCGGGGCGGCAGGCGCGTGACCTCAGGAAGGGCAACATTGTGACGGCCACCGCTGTCAACGACCTGCGGCAGTTACGGGCGATGGTCGTGCATCCGCGCGACCGCGACGGCGACCTGCTGATCCGCCACCTGCAGCGGCTCGGCTGCAGCGTCGAGGCGGTGTGGCCGGCGCCGAACGAGCTGCCCACGGATCTCGACGCCGTGTTCTGTTTGATCGGGTCGATCGGGCCGCAGCCGCGCGCCGGCCTTGCGTGGCCGACAATCGATCCGCGCTGCGCGATCGTCGCGATCGTCGAGCGCGAATCGCCGGGTGCGCTGCGCGCGCTGACCGACTGCAATCCGCAGGCCGTGCTGTGGAAACCGATCGAGCCGTTCGGAATATTGACAAGCCTGACTCTCGCTCGTAACATCCTCGGCTACGAGCGCCGGCTCCTGGCCAAGGTCGCCAAGCTGGAGGAGACGCTTCGGTCCATTCGCAAGGTTGAGCGGGCCAAAGCCATCCTGATGAAGAACAAGAATATCGAGGAGGAGGAGGCTTATAAATACCTTCGCACGCAGGCGATGATGAAACGCGTCCCGATCGGGGTCATCGCATCGGCGATCATCGACGCGAAGGAGATGCTGACCTAACGACGAACCGAAGTCTGGACGAATGACCTGAAGCGCCGCCGAAGGGGTACCGAAGCGGACTTTGGGGGTGGCAGTGGCGCCGCCGGGAAAAATCGGGCAGGGACGCCCCACGCAACCTCTGGACGGGGGTTGGTGGGGTTTTTGCTTTTTTGAACGTCATCAGGGAGGACGTGAGGATGAAGACGAAGAAACCGATCAAGAGGCGGTCGTTTCTCAAGGGCGCGGCGGCCACGGCCGCCGGCGTCGCCGCCGTCACGACGAGCAATTTTCCGTTCTTTTTCGTGAGGAATATAGCCAAGGCGCAGGAGGGGCCGACCATCAAGGTCGGCATCCTGCACTCGCTGAGCGGCACGATCGCCATCATCGAGCGTTCGCTGCATAACGCCGAGTTGCTGGCGATCGAGGAGATCAACGCTAAGGGCGGCGTGATGGGCAAGATGATCGAGCCGGTCATCGAGGATCCGCAATCGCTGGTCCAGGTGTTCAACGAGAAGGCGAAAAAGCTGCTGCTTCAGGACAAAGTGACCGCGGTACTCGGTTGCTACACCTCGGCCAGCCGCCAGTCGGTTCTGCCGGTGTTCGAGGAAAACAACGGCGTGCTCTTGTATCCGACTCTTTACGAGGCGCAGGAGTGCAGCAAGAACGTCTTTTACACCGGCGCCGTGCCGAACCAGCAACTCGACGACTTCGTGCCCTGGATCATCAACACCCTGGGCCGGAAAAAGTTCTACATGATCGGGTCCAACTACATCTACCCGAAGGAGACCAACCGCGAGGTCAAGGCACTGCTCAAGCTGCACGGCGGCGAAGACGTCGGCGAGGAATACGCACCGCTCGGCCACACCGAGTTCTCGACCAACATCAACAAGATCGCGGCGAGCGGCGCCGAAGTCATCTTCTCCGATCTGGTCGGCGACTCGATCGTGGCGTTCTACAAGCAATTCCGCCAGTTCGGTCTGACGTCGGCGGACATCCCGATCTGCACGCCGATCACCACCGAACAGGAGATCCAGGCCATGGGGGCGGAGAACGCGGTGGGGCACTACACCTCGTTCAACTACTTCCAGAGCACGGACACGCCCGAGAACAAACAGTTCGTCGAGCGGTTCAAGGCGAAGTACGGCAAGGACCAGGTGACCAACGCGGTGATGGAGGCGGCCTACTTCCAGACCTACTTCCTCGCCCAGGCGATCGAGAAGTCGGGCACCGACGCCGACGCGCTCATCTTCGAGGGCCTGCCGGGGCAGGAGTTCCAGGCACCGCAGGGCAAGGTGAAGATCGACGAGAAGAACCACCACACCTGGCTGTGGGCCCGCATCGGCAAGGCCAACGAGCAAGGCCAATTCGACGAGGTCTGGGTGTCCAAGGACCGGATCCGGCCGGACCCGTGGGTGGACCTGCTCTACCCCAACAAGGACTGCGACTTCACCGACCCGAAGGTGATCGAGCGACTGAAGAGCGGCTCGACGGACCGGTCGGGAACGATCGACCTCTAAGACGGGCGTCAGGGGGCCGGAGGCGTTGGTGTGGCAACGGGGGAGACGCATCGCGAGGGGCGCGTCCGGGCGCCCCGCCGCACCGACGCCTCACGGGCCCGTGCAGCAGGGTGTCGGGGGTCATCGACCGACCGCCCCGCCGCGCGAAGGCGGGACCGGGGGGGACTCGAACGGACGGCAAGGCGACAACTAAGGACTTGAGATGCTCCAGCCGATCATTACCCAGTTCCTGAGCGGCTTCAGCGTCGTCGCGATCCTGGTCATCGCCTCGCTCGGCCTCGCCATCATTTTCGGCGTCGCCGGCGTCATCAACATGGCGCATGGCGAGTTCATCATGGTAGGGGCCTACGTAGCCGCGGTGGTCGGCCAATTGGGCGGCAATACGTTCATCGCGATGCCGGCCGCGTTCGTCGTGGTCGGGCTGATGGGGCTGGCGATCGAACGCGGCATCATACAGTGGATCTACGACCGCCCGCTGGAGACGCTTCTCGCCACCTGGGGCGTCGGAATCGCGCTCCAGGTCCTCATAAAGCTGATCTTCGGGCCGGAACTCTACTACGTGGGCGCACCGAAGATGCTCGACGGCGCGTTCCGGATGATCGGTCTGCTGCCGTTTCCCTACTACCGGCTGTTCCTGATAATTCTCGCCATCATCATGATGGCGCTGACGTTCTACGTCATCTTCAAGACCGACTTCGGCCTGAAGGTGCGTGCGGTGCGCCGCAATCGGGCGATGTCGGGCTGCCTCGGCGTCGATTCGGCGAAGGTCGACATGATGATCTTCACCTTCGGGTCGGGGCTGGCCGGCGTGGCCGGCGCCGCGCTTGCGCCGATCAAGTCGGTGTCGCCGACCATGGGATTCCCGTACGCGGTCGATTCCTTCATGGTCCTCGTCCTCGGCGGCGTCGGCAACCTGTGGGGCGTGGTCGCCGGTTCGACGATCATCGGCGAGGCGGAGACCGTGCTGTCGTTCCTGTACAACAACGTGATCGGCAAGCTGCTGGTCTTCCTGTTCATCGTGATCATCATCCGGGTCGTCCCGAAGGGCATCTTCGGGTTCTACGAGAGGCGATAGGCGATACCGCGGCGAAGCTGCGCAGCGACTGACGAGGCGAAGGCGATGGAGGCAAAGGCGAAAATGGCGGCTGCCGGCGGCGGCGCAGGCGTCCACCGCACGCCGATGATTCCGCTCTGGGCGCTGGTCGTGGGCGTCGGAATCGTGCTGGCGATCGGCACGTACCCCTATTACGGGCAGGCCTACGTCACCTCGCTGCTCGGCAAGTTCCTGTGCTACGCGATCTTCGCGCTGTCGATCGATCTGATCTGGGGGTTCACCGGGATCCTCAGCCTCGGCCAGGCGGTCTATTTCGGAGTCGGCGCCTACTTCGTGGCCCTCTCGCTCAAGATCAACTACGCCCTCGTGCACCCCACCCGCTACGGCGGCAAGATCCCCGACTTCATGGAATGGAACGGCCTCACGGAGCTGCCGGCCTTCATGGAGCCGCTGGTCAGCCTGCCCTTCGCCATCGCCATGGCCCTCATCGTGCCGACGTTGCTTGCGTTGCTGTTCGGCGTCATCACGTTCAAGCGGCACATCTACGGCGTGTACTGCGCGGTCATCACGCTGGCGGAGTCGCTGATCCTGCAGGATGGCATCATCGAATATCAGGCCTACACCGGCGGCTTTAATGGGATCACGGACTACTCCAACTACGGAAACGCGGGCTTCCTGTGGTTCATCCTGGCGATCACCGTCCTGTGCTTCGTCGTCGGACGGTTGCTCACGCACTCGCGCGTGGGCACGGTGCTGAAATCCATCCGCGACAACGACGTGCGCGCGGAGTTCATGGGCTACAACGTCGCCAATTACCGGATCTTCGTGTTCTGCGTGTCCGCTTTCATGGCGGGGGCGGCCGGCGCGATGTACGCGGCCTGGGTCGGGCTCGTCTCGTTCCTCGACGCCGGGCCCGTCTTTTCGATCGAGGCGGTGATCTGGACGGCGGTGGGGGGGCGCGGCACCATCATCGGCCCGTTCGTCGGGACGTTCCTCGTCAAGGGCGCGGAGTTCTTCCTCAGCGGCGTGCTGCAATGGACCTGGCAGCTCATCATGGGCGGCCTGTTCATTTTCGTCGTGCTGGTGATGCGGGACGGGATCGTCGGCACGATCGCGAACTGGGTGCGCCGGCGCCAGAGGGGCAGCATGGCGCAGATCGTCGAGGAGGCGGACCAGAAGGCCCACGGCCGGCAGGTCGATTGGCGGCCGGAAAGCCCGCCGGGCACGACGAGAGAGATCTGATCGGAAACGGACGATGGCGAACATTCTCGAAATCAAGGGGCTGACCACGAGGGTCTCGGGCTACACGATCCTCAACAACCTGGATTTCGCCGTCGAGGCCAACGAACTGCGCGTTTTGCTGGGGCCGAACGGCGCCGGAAAGACGACGCTCATCGCCATGATCACCGGGCAATACAAGCCGAGCTCGGGCACGATCCACTTCGCCGGCGAGGACATCACCGGCATGGCGCCCGACAAGATTTTCCAGCGCGGCATCAGCCGGAAATTCCAGGTCCCGAACATGTACGAGACGTTGCCGGTGTTCGACAACGTGCTGGTGTCGCTTCAGGCGGACCGCAAGGTGTTCGCGTCGCTGTTCCGCAAGGTGACGCCCGGGGACGCCGCCCGCATTTGGGAGATCCTGGAGTTCGTCGGGCTGGCCGACCGGGCGAAGGATCCGGCCGACACGCTGTCGCACGGCGAGCGCCAGTGGCTGGAATTCGCGATGCTCATCGCGTCCAATCCGAAGCTGCTGCTGCTCGACGAACCGACCACGGGAATGACCGAGGAAGGCAAGCACAAGACCGCCGAGTTGATCGAACGAATCGCCCGCAATCACACCGTCCTGCTGGTCGAGCACGACATGCACATCGTCCGGCAGATCGCGAAAAAGGTCACGGTCCTGCACCAGGGGCAGCTCCTGGCCGAAGGGCCGTTGGCCGAGGTCGTGGCGAACGAAACCGTGCGCGCCGTCTATCTGGGCAAGGGAAAGTTCGGATAATGCTGTCGATCAACGGCATCAACAGCTTTTATGGCACCAGCCACATTCTGCACGGCATCTCGCTCGAGCTTGCCAACGGCGGGATGTTCAGCGTGCTCGGCCGCAACGGCGCCGGCAAGACGACGCTGTTGCGCAGCATCATCGGCTTGAACGCGCCGCGCAGCGGCGAAATCATCTTCGACGGCGCCGACATCACGCGCCTGAAGTCGCACGATCGGGCGCGTCTCGGTATCGGGTACGTGCCGCAGGGGCGGGAGATCATCGCGGACTTGACGGTGCTCGAGAACCTGCAACTCGCCCTGATCGGCATCGGCCGCAAGGACGACGGGCTGCCGGGCTTCGTGTTCGAGTATTTTCCCGCGCTCAAATCGCTGACCGAGCGCAAGGGCGGCGTGCTCAGCGGCGGCCAGCAGCAGCAGCTCGCGATCGCCCGCGCGCTCGTGCAGCAGCCGAAGGTACTGCTCCTCGACGAGCCGACCGAGGGGTTGCAGCCATCGGTCGTCGAGGAGATCGACGACATCATCAAACGCATCCACAGCGAGCGGAACTGCGCGATTCTCCTGGTCGAGCAGAATCTCCAGTTCGTGCGCGACATTACGCAAAAGTTCGCCATCCTCGAAACCGGACACATCGTCGCCCAGGGCGATATCGACGAGCTGACCGACGAGGTCGTGCGGAAGCATTTATCCGTTTAGGACCAGGCGAAGGGAGGGAACGATGCCGAAAACGATCATTAGCGTGGACATCAAAAAAGACCCGCGAGAACTTGACCCGCCGCCGCACAATCGCTGGCACCCGGACATTCCCGCCGTGGTCAGCACGAAACCGGGCGACGATTTCCGCGTCGAGTGCATGGACTGGACCGGCGGGCAGATCAAGAACGACAACAGCGCGAACGACATCCGCGATTGCAACCTTGCCCCGTGCCACCACCTGTTCGGACCGATCGACGTCGCCGGCGCGGAGCCGGGCGACATCTTGGTCGTCGACATCCTGGATATCGGTGCCTTTCGCGGCAACGAATGGGGCTACACCGGAATCTTCTCCACCCAGAACGGCGGCGGGTTCCTGACCGACCTCTATCCCGAGCCGAGAAAGGCGATCTGGGACTTCCACGGCATCTACACGACGTCGCGCCACATACCGGGCGTCCGGTTCGCCGGCATCACCCACCCGGGCCTGATCGGCTGCGCGCCGGACCACGCCCTGCTCGCCCGGTGGAACAAGCGCGAGGCCGCGCTGATCGCCACGAACCCGAAGCGGGTGCCGCCGCTGGCCCTGCCGCCGACCCCGGACGGCGTGATCCTCGGGCGGCTCAAGGGCGCCGAGCTGGAAAAGGCCGCCAAGGAGGCCTGCCGAACGATCCCGCCGCGCGAGCATGGCGGCAACTGCGACATCAAGAACATCTCGCGGGGCTCGCGGATCTACTTCCCGGTCTATGTCAAGGGCGCGAAGCTCTCGATGGGCGATTTCCACTTCTCGCAGGGCGACGGCGAAATCACCTTCTGCGGGGCGATCGAGATGGCCGGGTGGATCGACCTGCATGTCGAGCTGATCAAGGGCGGCGTCGCCATGTATGGCCTGACGAATCCGCTCTTCAAGGTGAGCCCGGTCGATCCGAAATATGGCGACTTCCTGGTATTCGAGGGCATCGGCGTCGGCGAGGACGACAAGCAGTATTACAACGACGTGACCGTCGCCTATCGCCGCGCCTGCCTCAACGCCATCGCGTACCTGAAGAAGTTCGGCTACTCCGGCGAGCAGGCCTACGCGATCCTGGGAACCGCGCCGGTCGAGGGCCGCGTCGCCGGCGTCGTGGACATCCCCAACGCCTGCGTGTCGATCGCCATCCCGACGGAGATCTTCGAATTCGACATCCGCCCGAACTCGGCGGGTCCGAAGAAGCACGTCGATTCGTCCAAGGCCGACCTCGCCAGGGCGTCCTGAGCGGGGCGTTGACCGGGAACGGGGGGTGCCGGCCGCACCCCCCGTTCCGCCTATGCGAAGGATTGAAACCCGATCATGCCTCTGTACGCCTACGACTGCGATCGCTGCGGACCGTTCCAGGATTGGCGCAGCATGAGCGAGTCCGGGGACCCGCACCCCTGCCCGCGCTGCCGACGCAAGGCGCGTCGCGCCATCTCGGCGCCCCGGCTCGGCATCCCGGGCGCGCTGAAGCAGGCCCATGCCCGCAACGAGAAGAGCCAGCACGAACCGGAGGTCGTGCGCCGCAAGGCCGGGGGCGGCCACGGCCACGATCACGGCCACCGGCATGCCCAGAAATCACGGCATCCGTGGATGGTGGGACACTGACGCGGCCGATCCGCGCCGCGAATGTCGCGCTTCCGTGGCTACCGAGCCGCGGACCCGCTCGGTGAGAGAAGGCAAGGGCGCGTCCATGCTGCGCGTGCAAGGGATACTCGGCAACGCGATCGACCCCGGCCTGGCCGGCCGGCTGCACCGCCTGGAGCATGACGGGCGGTTGGAATACGTCGTGCTGTCGCGTGCCGACACCCAGCGCAAGCGCCTGCGCGTCGCGACCGATCGCGGCGCCGAAGTGGCGATCGCGCTGCCGCGCGCGGAGCGGCTGGAAAACGGCGCGGTGCTGCTCCTCACCGACGAGCGCGCCATCGTCGTCCGCCTGGAGGAGACGCCGTGGCTCGAGGTCGAGCCGGCGGACGCCGCCGCGGCGCTCGAACTCGGCTACATGGCTGGGAACCATCACTGGCGGGTCAAGTTCGCGGGCGCCCGGCTGCGCATCGCGTTGGACAGCCCCGCCGCGGACTACCTCCACCGCTTGGCGCCGCAACTGGAGGACGGCCGTGCCCGCCTCGTCGAGCGCGACTGACGCCGGCGCGCTCCTGGCCGCGCTGCAACACGGCGACAGCTTCTTCCCGAGCGGCGCCATCGCGTTCTCGTGGGGTCTCGAGACCCTGCGCGCGGACGGCATGGTCGCCGCGGCCAGTGACGTGGAGCGCTTCATCGCCGGACAGCTGGTCGGCCGCTGGGCCACTTGCGACCGCCCGGCGCTGCTCGCCGCCCATCGTCGCGCGGCCGCGCCGGACGAGGTGGCGGCGGTGGACACGGAGCTCGAGGCGCTGGCGCTCGCCCGCGAGGCGCGCGAAGGGTCGCGGCGCGCCGGCGCGGCGCTGCTCGGCGTCCATGAACGGCTGGGCACGCCGGGCGCGGTCGCGTACCGGCGGCGAGTGCGCGCCGGCTCGGCGCCGGGCCATCTCGCGATCGTACAGGGCATGATGTGGCGGGCGGCGGGTCTCGGCGAGACGGCGGCCGCCGCGGCGTCGGTGCATGCGCTCTGCACAGGGCAGCTCGGCGCGGCGTTGCGCCTAAGCCTCATCGGGCATGTGGAGGCGCAGCGGATCCTGGCCGCGCTGCGTCCCGAAATCTGCCGGATCCTGGCGGAGCCGCCGCCGCCGGTCGGGGCCTTGCGCGCCTTCACGCCGGCCGCCGATATCGCGGTCATGCGGCACGAGACCGCGACCGTCAGACTGTTCGCCAACTAGCCGGCGCCTGACCCGGGAGGAACGCTGATGCTGCTCACGCCGACGGAACTGGAACGGCTGACAATCTTCACCGCGGCCGAGCTGGCGCGGCGGCGCAAGGCGCGGGGCCTCAAGCTCAATCACCCCGAAGCGGTCGCCTACATCGTCGACGATATCATCGAACGGGCGCGCGACGGCCGGTCGGTCGCGGATCTCATCGGATACGGCTCGACGTTGTTGAGCACCGACGATGTCATGCCGGGCGTCGCCGACATGATGCCGATGATCCAGGTCGAGGCGACGTTCCCGGACGGCACCAAACTCGTCACCGTCCACGATCCGATCCGCCCGGGCAAGCGGAAGATCCCCGCCGACCAGCGGGTCCGTCCGGGCGAGGTGATCGCGGCCGACGGCGAGATCGAGATCAACGCCGGCCGCCGCCGGGCGACGATCAAGGCGGTCAACACCGGCGACCGGCCGATCCAGATCGGCAGCCACTATCACTTCTTCGAGGCCAACAAGGCGCTCGACTTCGACCGCGCCGCCGCCTTCGGCATGCATCTCGACGTTCCGGCCGGCACGGCGGTGCGCTTCGAGCCGGGCGAGAGCAAGCAGGTGACGCTGGTCGCGTTCGGCGGCACCGGCGAAATCTTCGGACTCAACGACCTCACCCGCGGCAGCACGCGCAGCGAGGAGCGCAAGGCCGATGCGCTGCGCCGGGCGCGGGAACGCGGTTTCCGGGGGGCATGAGCCATGGTCAAGCTGACGCGCAAGGACTACGCCGCGATGTACGGGCCGACCACGGGCGATGCCGTGCGGCTCGGCGACACGTCGCTGCTGGCGGAGATCGAGCATGACCACGCGGTTCCGGGAGACGAGTGCCTGCACGGCGGCGGCAAGACGTTGCGCGACGGTCTGGGGCTGGTCCCCGGCTACGACAGCGCCGCCGGTTCGCTCGACATGCTGGTCAGCAACGCGGTCGTCATCGACCCCGTCCTCGGCGTGGTGAAGGGCGACATCGGCATCAAGGATGGCCGCATCGTGGGCGTCGGCAAGGCCGGCAACCCGGCCACCATGGACGGGGTGGACAGGGCGCTGGTGTGCGGCGCGGCCACGACGGTGCGCGACGCCGAGGGCCTCATCGCCACGCCCGGCGGCATCGACGTGCATGTCCACTTCGACAGCGCCCAGCTCTGCGAGCACGCCATATCCTCGGGCATCACCACCATGATCGGCGGCTCGCTGGGGCCGATCACCGTCGGCATCGACTGCGGCGGGGCGTGGAACGTCGGCAAGATGCTGCAGGCTTCGGAACAGTGGCCGATCAACTTCGGCTTCCTCGGCCGCGGCAACTCGTCCAAGCCGCGCTCCCTCCTCGACCAGATCGCCGGCGGCTGCCTCGGTCTCAAGATCCACGAGGACTGGGGCGCCATGCCGGCCGTGATCGACTGTTGTCTCGCGGTGGCCGACGACCTGGATTTCCAGGTCCAACTCCACACCGACACGCTGAACGAGAGCGGCTTCCTCGAAGACACCCTGGCCGCCATCAACGCCCGTACCATCCACATGTACCATGCCGAAGGGGCCGGCGGCGGCCACGCGCCGGACATCATCCGCGTGGCCGGCGAGATGAACTGCCTGCCGTCGTCGACGAACCCGACCAATCCCTACACGGTCAATACGTTCGACGAGCATCTCGACATGATCATGGTGTGCCACCACCTCAACCCGGCGGTCCCGGAGGACGTGGCCTTCGCCGAAAGCCGCATCCGGGCGCAGACCATCGCGGCCGAGGACGTGCTGCACGACCTCGGCGCGATCTCCATGCTCGGGTCGGACAGTCAGGGCATGGGCCGCATCAACGAGGTGATCTGCCGCATCTGGCAGCTCGCCAGCAAGATGAAGGACCAGCGCGGCCGGCTGCCGACCGAAACCACCCGGATCGGCGACAACCAGCGCATCCGGCGCTATATCGCCAAGTACACGATCAACGCCGCGCGCACCTTCGGCATCGACGCCTATGTGGGCTCGCTGGAGCCCGGCAAGATCGCCGATCTGGTGTTGTGGCGTCCCGCATTTTTCGGCATCAAGCCGGAGCTGGTGGTCAAGGGCGGCTTCATCGTCTGGGCGGCGATGGGCGACAGCGCCGCCTCGCTGATGACCTGCGAGCCGATCGCGCTGCGCCCGCAGTGGGGCGCGTTCGGCGCCGCGCGCAACGCCTTGAGCGTCAACTTCGCGGCGCAGCTTGCGGTCGAGCGGAACGTGGCCGGGCAGCTGGGGCTCGCCAAGCCGCTGCTGCCGGCGCGCGGCACGCGCAAGCTGACCAAGCGTCACATGCTGCACAACGACGCCTGTCCCGAGATCCGCGTCAACCCGCAGACCTTCGCGGTGACGGTGGACGGCGTGCCGGCGACCTGCGAGCCGGCCAAGGTGCTGCCGCTGGCGCAGCGCTATATGCTGCGATGAGCGAGGCGCTGACGCGGGCCCAGCCCGGTGCGGCCCGGGTCGGCGTGGGCGGGCCGGTCGGTTCCGGCAAGACGGCGCTGATCGAACGGCTGATCCCGCGCTTCATGGCGCGCGGAACCGAACTGGCGGTGGTGACCAACGACCTCGTCACCAAGGAGGACGCGGAACGGTTGCAGCGCAGCGGCCTGATCGCGCCGGACCGCGTGATGGCGGTGGAGACCGGCGCCTGCCCGCACACCGCCATCCGCGAGGACCCGACGCTCAATATCGAGGCGGCGGACCTGCTGGAGCGGCGCTTCGGCAACCTCGACCTGATCCTGATCGAAAGCGGCGGCGACAACCTCGCCTCGACCTTTTCGCTCGACCTCGTGGACTACTGGATGTTCGTGATCGACGTCGCCGAAGGCGACGACATTCCGCGCAAACGCGGGCCCGGCGTGGTGCGGTGCGACCTGTTGGTCATCAACAAGATCGACCTTGCGCCCTATGTGGACGTCGACCTCGATCGCTTGGTTCGCGAGGCGGACGAGGTGCGGGGCGGGCGGCCGATCCTGCTCACGAACTGCCGAACCGGGGAAGGCGTCGACGCGGTCGTCGAACGGGTCGCCCGCGACGTGCTGTTCGACCAGTGACGCGCCTGGCCGAATACCCGCGCCCGGGCGGTGCGGCGGTGGCAAAGATCGGTCCGCCGGAAGAAGCGGGCCGCATCGACGTTGGATTTGCGTGTACCGAGGACGGCCGCACCTATCTCGACCGGCAGTTCGCGAGCTATCCCTTCCATCTCTGCCGCCCGCACTACTTTGCCGGCGATCCGCCCGGCATGGCCACGCTGTATCTACAGTCCTGCTCCGGCGGGATTTACAAGGGAGACCGGCTGCGCGCGCATATCGTCGCGGGGGACGGTGCGCAGGCGCATGTCACGACGCAGGCCGCGACGATCGTTCACGACGGCGAGGGCGAAGACGCGATTCAGGAGACCGTGCTCGAGGCCCGCGCCGGATCGCATCTCGAATACGTCCCCGATCCTTTGGTCCTGTTCCCCGGGGCGTCTTTGTCGACCCGCCTGTGGGCGCGGGTGCACGAGCGCGCCGCGCTCGTCCTCGGCGACTCGTTCATCCCGCACGACCCGGCCGGCCGTGGCCGCATGTTCGACCGCCTCGACGCCGAAATCCGGGTCGAGAACGAAGACGGCCGCCTGCTCGCACGGGACCGGTTCGAGCTGCGCGGAAGCCTGCTCGCGGCGGCCCTGCCGGGCATCAACGGGGCGTTCATGGCCCAGGGGACCGTGTTCGTCGTCGGCTGGACCGCGTCGGCGAAGGCGACGGCCGCGGCGCTGCGCGAGGCGCTGGAAGGCATCGGCGATATCTATGCCGGGGCATCGACCCTACCGAACGGCTGCGGCGCGGTCGCGCGCCTGTTGGCCGCGGACGGCGTCGCCCTGCGTGCGGGGATGGGGGCGGCCTGGGCGGCGGCGCGCAGGTCGCTCGTCGGCGGCACGCCGGCGCCGCGCCGGAAGTGAGAGCACGGGGAGCCGGCGATCTCGGCCGACCGCTTTCCCCGGTTCCACGCCGCGTCTCGCTTGCAACCGACCCCGTTCCCTCGGTCGCCGGCGTTAACCAAGTGCCGGGCGGGCCGGCAAGGGCCGCGACCCGGCCGTCGTTTTCCGACGCCAGGGGGCCTTGGGGCCGGTATAGTCTCGTCCGTGGGCGTTCGAGGGCAACCGAGAGGACCGGTCGCCCAGTCGCCGGCAGGCCGATCGACCGGACATCGAGATGGATACGCGCAACCCTACCCCGTGGCTTTCCGACGGAGAGCACCGCGATTGCCGGAACTGCCTGGCGCGGCAGATGTCGGTCTGCGCGAATATCGACCAGGTGGGACTGGCGAAGCTGCAGGAAATTTCCCGCCCGGCCCTGTTCACCAAGGGCCGCGTGGTGTTCGAGCAGGACAGCCCGCTCGACTACGTCTTCCTGATCACCGGCGGGATGGTGAAGCTCTTTCGCCTGCTGGCCGACGGGGGCAGGCAGGTCACGGGGTTCCTCGGGCCGGGCGACCTGCTCGGCGGCATCAAGCGCAGCGCCGGCGCCTATTGCACGGCGCAGGCGATCGTGGACGTCACGGCTTGCGTCTTTCCGCGGGCGGGCTTCCTGCGCCTGCTGCAGGAATACCCGGACCTATGTTTCTCCTTGCTGATCACGGCGACCGACGAGATCGAGGCGCACAACGACCACATCATCCTGCTCGGCCACCGGCGGGTGCCGCAACGGCTGGCGGCGTTTCTCCTCGTCTTGGGGCACCGGTGGAAGACCAATGGCGCCGACGGGACGGTGGTGCAGCTTCCCATGGCGCGCTCCGACATCGCCGATTATCTCGGCCTGACCATCGAGACGGTCAGCCGCGCCTTCGCCGAGTTCAAGCGGTTGGGCTACATCGCCCTGCCGAAGACCAGCCAGGCGGTGCTGCTCAACCTTCCCGCGCTCTACGAGCTGGCGGGATTCGAGGATATGCCGACGCCCCGGGTCTCCCTCGGCCTCTGATCGACTACGGGGTCGCGTCGTCGGGCTTGCGCGCCCCGGCGCGGCGAAGCTCGTCGGCGTATTTCTCGCACGGATCCTCGTCGTCCGCGCGCGGCGTGAACCAGACGAAGTCGAAGGGCGCGACCGCGGCGTCGAATTTGGCGGCGTAGGCGGCCGGGTCGGTCCACCCATCCTCGACTTCCACCAGCCCGACGGTCGCGATGCCGCGTCCGGGCGCCAGTCGGCGCAGGTGCCAGGGCACGCCATGATCCATACGGACGTGGCCGCCGCCGGCGATCAGCACCGCGCCGTCCCGTTCCGGCAGCCGCGCGCCGTCGATCACGACCCCGGCCATGACCGCGTCCTTGGCCGTCTGCACGGCGATCATCGGTGCGATCATCGGCTCGGGCAGTTGGTTGCAGTGGCTGTCGGCGATTTCCGTTTGCATCCGCGCCGTCGCCTCCGCCGGCAACGCTTGGTCGAGGCCGAGCGCCGCGACCCGATCGGCGCCGAGCGCCGCGACGCCCTGCCGGGCGATCTCGCGCACCGTGTGCCGCGGCAGGCTGGCCGCCAGGATCGGGGCGCCGGCGGCGAGCGCCGCCTCGGCGATCGGTTGATAGAGGGCCCAGGCCGGCCAGCCGGTCTCCGCCCAGCCGACGGCCTCGCCGAGGCCGGCGGCGTCGCGCGGATGGGCGTCGAGGTAGTGGTCGAGGCGGTCCTGCTGGTCGGTCGTGAACATCTCGAACGCTACCGCCGGTCGCCGGCCGCGCTCGATCAGCGCGCTCAGCAGCCAGGCTTGGATGCGGTGGTGGTCGGCGTTGTCGTGCTTTTCGCCGATCAGCACGAAGGGCGCCCGCGCGAGCGCCGCCGCGACCGCCTCGGCTCCGGCATAGGCGGCCTCGGACGGTTGCCAGATCTCACCCGCCAGGGGATGGTCGCCGCCGGACGGCGACAGCCACGGCGGCCCCGGCGCCTCGGCCGCCGCCGGCGCGTTCGCCTCGGCGAGACCAAGACCGAGGAGCACGGCCAAGGCCGGCGCAAGGCCGTTGCTTATTGCCATCGGCGGCGGTCCCATATGGGCACGGGCGAGGCGCCGCCCGCATCCTGCGGCGCCGCTTCGTCACGGTGAGCTTCCCGGATCGACCGTAAGGCGTCAAGCGGTCGCCCGGACTCGCTGCCGCCGAGCGATCGGCCGAGTTTCAGGCACGGACCAAAAGCGGCTAGACTATGGGCAACGCGGTCGCGCCCCCGTCGAGTTGGCGCGTGGCTCGTATCGTCGCGGCAAGGAGGCCGGCAGCACCCGATGGATCGTGGCGAGATACGGCTGTTCGCGCTCGGCCCCGAGCGCGGCTTCGGCGAACGGGTCGCCCGCGGCCTCGGGATCGCGCTTAGCGAGCATGAGGATCGGGACTTCGAGGATGGCGAGCACAAATCACGCCCGCTCGTGAATGTGCGCGGCTGCGACGCGTTCGTGGTGCAGTCGCTCTACGCCGACCCGCGGCAGAGCGTCAACGACAAGCTGTGCCGCCTGCTGTTCTTCATCGGCGCCCTGTGCGACGCCGATGCGGCGCGCGTGACCGCGGTCGTTCCCTACCTCTGTTACGCGCGCAAGGACAGGAAGACGAAGTCCCGCGACCCGGTGACGACGCGCTACGTCGCCGCCCTGTTCGAGGCGGTCGGCACCGACCGCGTGGTCACCCTCGACGTGCACAACCTCGCCGCCTACCAGAACGCCTTCCGCTGCCACACGGAGCATCTGGAGGCGCGGCCGCTGTTCGTCGCCGCCCTGGCGCCGCTGCTCGGCAACGAGGCGCTGGTCGTGGTCTCGCCCGACGTCGGCGGCGTCAAGCGGGCGAAGCACTTCCGTGACGCGCTCAGCCGCAGGCTGGGGACGGCGGTCCCTGTCGCCTTCATGGAGAAGCAGCGCAGCGCCGGCGTGGTATCCGGCGAGCTCCTGGTCGGCGACGTCGGCGACCGGGCGGCCGTGCTCATCGACGACCTGATCGGCACCGGCACGACGCTGCGTCGCGCGGCCCGCGCCTGCCGCGAGCGCGGCGCGCTGAAGATCTACGCCGCGGCCTCGCACGGGCTGTTCGTCGGCGACGCCGCCGAGGTCGTGGCCGACCCGGTGTTCGAGAAGGTGCTCGTGACCGACACGGTCCCGCCGTTCCGCCTGCCGCCCGGCCTTGTCGCCGAAAAGCTGCTCGTGCTCGACGCGGCGCCGCTCTTCGCCGAGGCCATAAAACGAATCCATGCCGGCGGCTCGATCGTCGAGCTGCTGGAGGCGTGAACGAGGGGTTACGGCAGCGCCTCGGCGTAGCCCTCGGCCAGGCGCAGATAGGCCGCGGCGCGGTTGGTCCATTGGGCACGGTCGCGCGGCGCCGGCTCGTCCAGGTGCCAGATCGCGATCTTGGCGCGCAGGCAGGCGCGGAAGCATTTGTAGAACCGAAGCAACGGCGCCGGCGGCTCGTCCCCGGTCACGCGGCCATAGGTGTCGAGGAACAGTTGCCCCACGGCGGGCGCGTTCAGACGGTCGCACTCCATGGCGAGATAGGCGAGCTCGTCGGCGGGGTCGAGAATCCTGAAGGCCCGGTTGAATTCCAGGCAGTCCACGATCACCGGCTGCGGGCCGAGATAGATGTGCTCGGGGCGCAGGTCGCCATGGGCCTCGACGATGCGCCGCTCCCGCACGCGACGATCGAGGACCTCGCTCCTCCCTTCAAGGAAGCGGAGCTGCGCCGCGGTGGCGCGCTCCAACGGCGCCGCCGGCAGCCCGAATTCCGGCCGCAGCAGGTCGCGGTGACTTCCCTCGATACCCGCGGCGAAGCCGCGCCGGTAATCGGCGGGGGCCACTTCGACCGGCGGCGCCCGCCGATAGAACTCGGCTAGAAGAATCGTCGCCCGGCGCAGCTCCGCTTCGTCGAGAGTCCCGGTCTCGATCGCGCGGTCGAGCCGCACCGCCTCCGGCAGGCGGCGCATCTTCACCAGCCAATCGACCGGAACCCCGGCGCCGCCGAGCCGCAGCCCGTCGGCGGCATCGCCGACCAGCGGCACGAGGTCGAGGTAGACCTCCGGCGCCAGGCGGCGGTTCAGCCGGATCTCCTCCTCCGAGTTTCGGCGCCGCGCCTCGACCGTGCCGTAGTCGAGGTAGTCGTAGCGGACCGGCTTCTTCAGCTTGTACGCGTAACGGTCGGTGAGGAAGACCCACGACATATGGGTCTCCACCGTTTCGACGCGCCGCGGGCGCTCCGGATAGGCCTCCGGTCGCTTGAGGAATTCGACCTTCGCCTCGATCGGAACGCGCGGGCTGCGAGGATCGGTCGGCTCCGACGGCATCCTCACTCCAGCGGCACGCCGAGGGCGAGCGCCAGGTACAGCCCGAGCGCCATCGCCGCGTTGAAGGTGCCGTGCAGGACGATGCTCGGCCACAACGATCCGCTCCTCTCGTAGACCAGGGCGAGGACGACGCCGAGCACCGCGATCGCCGGTATCAGGACCGGGATGCCGTGCAGCACCGAGAAGGCGAATGCGCTGCCGAGCGCCGACGCCGGCACGTTCCAGCGGCGGCGCAGCCAGCCATAGAGCAGCCCGCGGAACGTCGTCTCCTCGGCGATCGGCACGACCAGCCCGGTCACGAGCAGGACCCCGATCAGCCCGGACCATGAGAAGCCGTAGGGGGCGAGCAGCTGGAGCTGCGGGTTGCGCAGCGGCTCGCCGGCCAGCTCCTGCATGGTCAGGTTGAGCAGGCCGGTGACCAGGATCACGAGAAGGGCGAGGCCCGCGGCGCCGACGACCCAGCTCCGCGCGGCCGGCTGGAACCCGAGCGCCGCCCAGCCGACGCCGCGCCGCCGCACCACGGCCAGATAGACCGCGGCGAGCAGGACCGCGCTCTGCAGGACGAGGAAGAGCAGGACGACCCAGACGGAACGCAACGGCCATGGGACGAGGAGGCCGAGCAGGAAGGTCGACCCGAATCCCAGGGCGAGGACGAGCAGCAGATCGCGGCCGCGCACCGCAAGGGCCCGCTGTGGCGCCTTTGCCTCGTCGGCTTGCGCCTTCTCGAATGCTGTATCCACGGCGCGCTCAAGCTGCGCGGTTCCGCCGGCGGCGTCCACCGTAATCTCAGGGCGGCCTGCGCCAGACCGTCACGCTGCCGAAACCGGCGTAGCGGCGGGCGCCGCGCCCGACAGGCAGAGGTCGAGGCAGCGGCGCAATGGCGCCTCGCGCGCCGCCGGCACGGCCGTGCCGTGGCAGGCCGCGAGCGGTCCGCCGCCCGGCACGGGCGCGCCGGCGGCGTCGTAGCCCGTCGCGTTGAAGCGCCATTGCCGGCGGGTCGCCTTGAGCACGCCGACATGGCAGCCGTCGCCGTCGCACACGGCGCAGAGATCGGCGCGCAGGGGGACGAGGCGCAGCCGCGCCGTCTCCGGCGGCCCCGCGACGGCGACGAAGCGCAGACCCGGGCCGGGCGGCGCGAACAGGGTGGAGAGCGGCGCGAAGCTGCGCCGGTGATGCGGCGTTGCGCCGAGGCGCAGCAGCCCCAGATAGTGCTCGTCGGTGCCGTAGCCCATGTTGCTCTCCCAGCCGTAGCCGGGATAGCGTCGGGCGAGGCGGCGCATCAGGCGGTCGCGCGCGACCTTCGCGACGACCGATCCGGCCGCGATCGACAGGCATTTCCGGTCGCCGCCGACCACGGTCCGGGTCGGGCAGGGCAGGGCCGGCGCGCGGTTGCCGTCGATCAGCGCGGCATCGACCGCGAGGCGCAGCGCCGCCACCGCGCGGCTCATCGCCAGCAGGGTGGCATTGAGGATATTGATCCGGTCGATGGCCGCCGCGCCGGCGGCGGCGACGCCGATTCGGGCGACGGCGCGAATGCGCGCGTCGAACCGCTCGCGTTCCGCCGCGGAGAGCAGCTTCGAATCGGTCAGGCCGGCAAGCGCCGGATCGGCCATCGCCCACTCCGGCAGCACCACGGCGGCGGCGACCACCGGCCCGGCGAGGGGCGCGCGCCCGGCCTCGTCGATGCCGGCGACGACGCCGCCCATCGCCTGTTCCAGGCGCATGTCGGGGACTGGCCGGGTCATGCGGACCGCGGGCCTCAACGCGAGTAGGTGCCGATCAGCTCGACGAACTCGATGATATAGGGCTGCGCTATGGCCATCGCCTCGACGCAGCTGGCCGACGACGTCACCGGCAGGCTGGCCTCGCTGAGCGCGCTCAGGCGGAAGTGATAGTGGTGGACGCCGTGGCCGCGCGGCGGGCAGGGCCCGCCATAGCCAGGCTTGCCGAAGTCGTTGATCGCCTGGCCGAAGCCGTCGCCCAGGCTTTCCGGTCCGTGGCCGGCCTCGAGCCGCGTCCAGTCGGCCGGAATGTCGTAGGCGGCCCAGTGGTGAAATATTCCCGACGGCGCGTCCGGGTCGTCGCAGACGAGCAGGAAGCTGCGCGTGCCATCGGGCGCGCCCGACCAGCGCAACGCCGGCGACAGGTTGGCGCCATCGCAGGTGTATTGCTTCGGGATCTTCTCGCCCTGGGCGAAGGCGGGGCTGGAGAGTTTCAGGGTCATGGCTGTCTCCTTCCAATGGGGCCTGTCTTGCGTCTCCCTGGCGGCCGCACCGGCCCCAGGTGAACGACCGTCGCGGCGATGCGCAGGCATTCGTTCGATTTCGCCATGCGCTCGGACCGGCCGGACATCAGCCGAGGACCGCCACCGGGCTGCCCGGGGACAGCCCCAGCGCGGCGTCGGCGCGGCCCTGGTTGACGGCGATCTCGGCCAGGCCATTGGCGTTCTCATACCAGAACGCGGCGCCGGGCGGCAGGTCGGGGAAGCTCAGCGCGCGCGGCAGGTCGCGGCCCGCGGCGCGCAGCCGCGCGTCCGCCGGCAGCGCCGCCGCCCGCAGGCCGGTCATGGCGTTGCCGAAGCGGTCGACATAGACGACCTCGGCCAGATCGTCGGGCCAGTCCGGCCGGGCGGCAAGGCGCGCCGGGCGCAGCGCGCCGGAAAGATCGTGCCCGGCGGCGAGGCGCGCCGCCACCGGCGCGAACAGGTCGCGGCCGTGAAAGCTGGGCGACAGGACCGCCGGCCGCCAGACGATCTCCCATGCCTGGACCGCGGTGGCGCGGCGCGCCACCAACTCGAACAAGCCGTTGTCGGGGCCGACGAAGCGGCGGCCATCGGCTTCGACGACGAGCGGCGCGCGCGGCCCGCCGACCCCCGGATCGACCACGCACAGCAACACCGTGCCCGCCGGGAACCATGCCGCGTAGGCGGCCAGCAGGTAGGCCGCGGGCCGGGGGTCGTGCATGGGCGCGTCGGCGAACAGGTCGATCACCGGGATCTCCGGCGCCTCGCGGTGCAGCACCGCCTTGACTTGGCCGGTATAGGGGCCGCACAGGCCGAAATCGGTGAACAGCGCGATCATCCGCCTACTATGGCGGCCGAAGCGGCGCCCCGGCAAGCGCGCGCCGGGGCGGGCCCGAACGGTTGCCGGCGCCGGCAGCGGCGACTATGGTGCCGGCGAGGCGGGCGGCCCCGCCCGCGGCCCCCGGGGGCGCCATGAACGACACCGCGCGATCCGCCGAGCCGCCGCCATTCCCGGAGGTGACCGTCCTCGTCGGCGATCCGACGCTGCCCGACGTCACGAAGCGCGACAACCGTTACAACGACGAGGACTTCGACACCTTCAACGGCATGAAGGCGGCGCTGCGCTCGCTGCCCGGTTACCGTTTTTCGTTCATCGACCGGCACGATACCCTCGTTGCCGAGCTGGCCGGCCGGCGGCACGGCTTCGTGCTCAATTTCTGCGACACCGGCTTCCGCAACGTGGCCGCGTTCGAGTCGCACATCCCGGCGCTGCTCGAGATGCTGCGCATCCCCTATAGCGGGGCGAGCGCGGCCTGCATGGCGATCTGCTACGACAAGGCCCTGGTGCGCGCCGTCGCCGCCGCGCTCGGGGTGCCGGTGCCGGCCGAGATCTTCCTGGCGGATGCCGAGGCCGGCGGGGCGCCGCCCGTCGCCTATCCGGCGCTGATCAAGCCGAACACCGGCGACGGCAGCGTCGGCATCGCCCGGGACGCGGTGGTCCGCGATGCGGCGCAGGCGCGGCGTTATCTGGCCAGGCTGCGCGCCGAGCTGCCGGGCCGGGCGGCGCTGGTCCAGGAGTACCTGCCGGGGCCGGAATACGGCATCGGCATCATCGGCAATCCCGGCCGGGGCTTGACCGTCCTGCCGCCGCTCGAGGTCGATTACAGCGGCCTCGACGCCGGGCTGGAGCCGATCCTGGCGTTCGAATCGAAGACCATGCCGGACTCGCCCTATTGGAGGCAGATCAAGTTCCGCGAAGCCGCGCTCGACCCGGCCGCGCGCCGCCGCGTGACGGATCATGCCTGCCGGCTGTTCGAGCGCCTGGGGTGCCGCGACTACGCGCGCTTCGACTTCCGCACCGGCGCGGCGGGCGAGATCAAGCTGCTCGAGGTCAACCCCAACCCGGCCTGGGCCTATGACGGCAAGCTGACGTTCATGGCGGGCTTCGCCGGCATCGGCTACGCCGACATGCTGCGCATGGTCCTGGAGGCGGCCCAGGCTCGCGTGGCCGCCGAGGCTTCCGTCGCGGTCTCCTGACGCCGGCGCCCGCCGGGGGGTATTTTCCGATTCTGCAAAACAATCCCATGCAAAGGCGATTTCCGCCGTTTCCGGCGGGTCCCCGTGCAAAGGGCGAAACGGGCGCCCGCGTCGGCGCCATCCTGCTACAGCAGGTCGCGCGGGACCGTCTGGTCCCATTCCTTGGCGAACACGCGCTCGTCGCCGGCGAAGGCCTCGAGCACGGCGGTGAAGCGGAAGCCGTCGCCGGCAGCCACCTCAGCCCCCGTCGCTTTCCTGTTCTACATTTTCGAGGCGGCCAGGGGCGCCTATCTGCAGCATGAAACGCGTGAGACATCCGCACCGCCCGCCGCACGCGCGGAAGCGGCCGACCACGGCGGCAAAAGGTCACGCGGGGACGGCAGTTGGCGAAGGGGCAGGAACCGGGGTCGAGCCATTTCCACCTGTCACCGGCTTCATGCTACGGTCCAAGCGTCTGTCGCGCGGCCAGGAGGTCGGGGTGTGGGTGAAAGCAGGCTGGTTTTCCGGGTGCACGCCATCCGACGCATGTTCGAGCGGAAAATCAGCGTCGCGGACGTCCGCAAAGCCGTCGAAACCGGAGAAGTGATCGAATCCTATCCGGGTGATACCCCTTATCCCAGCCGCCTCGTATTGGGTTGGAGCGGCTCGCGCCCTGTGCATGTCGTCGTGGCCGACAACGTGGCGGCCGGCGAGACCGTGGTGATCACCGCCTACCGGCCTGATCCCGCGTTATGGAACAAGAGTTTTCGCCAGAGGAGAAAGTCATGAAATGCCCAATCTGCCGAACCGGAGACACTCAGCCAGGGAAGGCGACCGTGACATTGGAGCGCGAGGGGTTGACGCTGGTTGTGCGGGGTGTGCCCGCTCGCGTCTGCGGGAACTGCGGCGAGGAGTACGTGGACGAAGTCGATACCGAGCGCCTCATGGCGGCGGCGGAGGACGCTCTGCGGGCAGGCGTTAAGGTCGACGTGCGTGAATACACTATAGCATGAGGGCACCGCGGCGGCTGAAAGCTCGTAGTCGTGTCGGATCGAACCGATGCAAGGTTGCGGACGCGGCTAGGGGTGTCCGCTTACGAGGCGCAACCCATATGACTATACTACCTTCTGAGGTTCGCTTCGTCAGGCTTGGCAAGGGCCGGCGATGAGAGCAGGTTTTCTTGCAGCGCGGTCAAATTCACGCTGGCTGGAGCAATGTTCCAGGGAAGGCCCTGCTTGCCGCAAACCGTGAGTCTTGCCGTGCAGCGCTTGAAGCTTGGCACTTGCAACGGAGCAAGACCAATGAGCGACCAGTGGGACTATGAGCAGCGGTGGTTCACGATCTACCTGATCCGCAACCGGGTCAACGGCAAGGGGTACGTCGGGATAACAATCAAAGCTCTGGGAGGTCGCTTGGCTGAACACATACGCGACGCCCTGGAGAAGAAGAGATACAGCGCGAATGGTAGACGCTACCCGCTGCACGCTGCGATTGAGAAGTACGGTAGCCACAGCTTCACAATCGAGGAACTCGACCGCGCCTATGGCCTCGCGGAGGCCCAAGAGTTGGAAACGCAATACATCAAAGAGCGAAATACCTTCGCCAGTGGCAAGGGCTTGCGACTTGGGTACAACCTCTCCTTTGGCGGTGAGGAGCCGGACCTCCCTTATGGATGAACGTCTTTAGCTTGCCGACCTGCGCGGCGCGGCGTTCGGACCGCTACCGCCGGGCCAGGACGGGCCATCCCCGATTACCCGAAATGCCGTTCCGGCGTGCCGTGCCCATTAATCCGAGCGCACCGGGGCGGGCGTACATGTCGGTTGCTTTCCCCTGCCGCGCGGCCGTTGCGCCAGTTCTGGCGGCTCAGCACCCGCGACGTCACCATTGAGGCCTGGTCAGGCTGCACTCGCGCGTTACGGGTCGCTGGTCCCCCGACGGCGCATGCCGGCCCTCGTCACGAGGCTTCGGTACGGCCGGTTGCCCGGCCGCCGGCTCACGCGTCCAGCAATGCCTGCAATTTCTCGCGCATCCCCTCGAATCCCGGTATCGTCGCCATCGTGGTGCCCCTACGGCAGAGCTCCGGCCCGTTCCAGACCTCGGCTGATTCGCGAATCGGCAAAGGTGCACCCATGTCTTTTTCCAGCAAGCTTGGGATTTTACCGGGAATAGAAGCTAATGACGGAGATCCGAAAGGAACATGTCGAATGGGCGGTCGTCGATCGTCTGCGCACGATACTCGAGCGTACCTCACAGGACGAGTTTGAAGTGACCCACGCATTCGCCCTTTTTTCGGCGATCTGTGGATGGGTACGTCAGCATCTGGGTGCATTTGGTTCCGAGTCAGAATGGCCCAAGGGCCTAGAGAAACTGTGTTTGCCCATCACATGCCGAGAGTGGGGCCTACCGGGCAATGCTGCATACGGCGCGGCTGAAATATGGCCGTTTTCCGGTGCCCCAAAGGTCAAGATGGATCTGTCGGCTTGCACTGCATGGCAGTTTCTCGTGTGGATCCGCAACGCTATGGCGCATGGCGATGCGCGCAGTGTGCAGCCGATCCACGAGGAAGTGGAGAAGTGCGCGCCTAACCGAAGGCTCACAGGGTTCCGCTTCGAGAGCAACGGGTGTCGTGCCGATTTGACGGGCCGGGATATGCGGGTGCTTGGCATCAAGTTCGCGGAACTGTTCTGTAATGGTTTCAGCAAAGATGAATTGTTCAAAGCCGATGCTAAGAACCACGTCTCGGAAAGGGCCGCCTGAGCGCCAGCAACCATGGCAGGAGAACTTGGCAGAGAGAAGTTCGATCCGGGTTGCTCTCGGGTAGATGGCGGCGCGAGAGGATTCGGGATCGAACCTTCTTTGAGGTGACAGCACCTCGATCAGCGGGCGGAGACAACCAAGCGACCCGCCTGTTTCCCCACCTGCTTGCCGACCTTGATTTCCACCGAACGACCGAGCGCCCTGAGCCAAGCGGCCAGCTTGTCAATCGTTATGCTTTCCATGCGGCCATGCAGCACCTTCGACAGGGTCGGTTGGTCGGTTCGGCACAGCTTGGCGGCGGCGGCCTGGGTCAGCCTGCGCGCCTTGATCGTTCGGGCGATGGCGGAGATGAGCTCCGATTTCGCCAATGCCTCCTCGGCCTCGATTTCGTCGAAGCCGAGATCGCGGAAGATATTGGCGCTGCCCTTGCGGGCGCGATCATCGTTCACGGCCCTCGTCCTTGCTCTTGCTCGATTCGCCTTGCCTGCGTCAGGCGCTGTGCAATCACGTTCAGGTCCGCGCGCGGTATGGCGATACCCGATTTCGATTTCTTCTTGAATGCGTGCAGAACATCTACCGCTGTTGCTAGCGCAGATTCCAGCGGGTTTGCGCGGGCGCCCCCCTCACCCAGCTTCGGCTAGGGCTCGGCCGAAGGCCTCGCCAAGCCTACGCAACCCTCTCCCCCAAAGTTGGGGGAGAGGGGAGGGTGAGCGGGCGATGCGGATCGGAGTCAGCGCCGGCCGAGCATGGCGGCGCCCTTGCGGGCGCGGCGGGCGCGCAGCTTCTGCGCCGGCCAGAACATGAGCGCGAGCCGCTCACGCACGGCCAATCCGGCCTCCAGGTCCCAGCAGTTGACGATCGCCAGGCGGAAGCCGCCGGGCGGCATGGCGTGGGCCTCGGGCGGCTTGTCCGGATGGAAGGTGATCTGGATGCTGGAGACGGTGTCGAGCCGGGCCAGCTCGGCCACGGCGGCGCGGTCGACCCGGTCGCGGTAGTCGATGCCGTGCTCGCCGAACAGGACGACGCTGTAGCCGGCGCGCCGGTCGTCGTCGCGATAGGCCCAGCGCTTGTGCGCGTAGAGCTCGATCAGCGCGTCGATCCAGCCGCGGCCGTAGAGGTCGGGCCACTGGTCGGAAAAGCGCAGATGCGCCTCGATGATTTTCCCCGCGATCGTCTCGATGTTGACGACCCCGGAATAGCCCTTGAGGTTGCGTGCCAGCCACGCGCCACAATAGGCCTCGATCTCGGGACGCGGCTCGGCGAGCACGGTCCAGGTGTCGAACATGCCCTCGCCGATCGATTTGCCGACGACGTGGCGCCACCACATCGCCCGGCCGTCGACGACGGCGGCGTCGCTGCTGACATGCTCGCCCTCGAACAGCGGCATCCACAGGTGGCCGGGCGTCAGCCAGCGCGTGTAGTCCTGCATCGAGCGCAGGACGCGGCTGCCGCTGCCCATGCCGCGCAGGTTGTAGATCGGCTTGCTGAACACCGGAAAGCGCGGCGGCGTGACGCCGTGCGGTCCATGCTCCAGCCCTTGCGTCTCGCAGATCAGCAGCTTGTTGTAGATCCAGCGGTGGGCGGGGTAGAGCCGGTAGGAATCGGCGTCCTCGGTCGAGATGAACAGGTCGGCCGGGCAGGCGACGCCCTCGAAATACTGCATGCGCCAGGGGTCGCGCTCGACGATGGGCATGCGGGTCCTGCTCCGTGGTTGCGGCGGCGGTCGGCGACCCCGGAGTCTAGTACCGCGATTCGCGAATACGGAGGACGCCACGACGGCCCTCATGCTTCGACAAGCTCAGCATGAGGGCCTCGACGAGTCCTAGATGACGCTCCAGGGCGCGATCTTGGACAGGATCGGCGTCGCGCCCGTTGCCTTCGCCGGATCGCCGGCGATCCGGCCGCGCGGACCGTTGTCGCCCCGGTCGCGCGTGTCGAGGATCGTTTCCATCAGGGCGACGCGGTCGTGCTTGATGTCCGGGACCCGCTCGTCGGCGCCGACGTCGCACAGCCGGTCGAGGAGGTCGATCGCCTTGTTCCAGTACCACGCCTCGCGGCTCGGGCTGGGGGCGTTCTGGGCGGCGACGACGAGGAGGCGCGCCGCCGCCTCGGCCATCGGGCCGTACATGCCGCAGACATAGGCGCGCACGACGTTGCGCAGCGCGTCGATCAGGCGCGAATCGTCGCGGTCGGCCTGGCGCAGCGCCGCGAGCAACTGGTCGGGCTCGGCGGTCTTGAGCTGCGGCCACAGCAGGAAGAGCTGACCCGCGGCCTGGCCGCGCGGGATCGGCGCGAAGCCCTGCTGCAGGTCGCGCAGCGCTTCGGGGAACACCTCCTCGACCACGGCCTTGTAGAGCAGGGCCGCCCGCTCGCCGTCGCGCCCGTCGGCGGTGCCGATGATGCGCGGCGCAAAGGGCTTCAGCTTCTGCCGCGTCAGGGTGTCCATACCGTCGTTCGCCGGGACGGCATAGGTGCAGATCAGCGGCGACGCCGTGCGCGGCGTGTCGCTGTGCGCCTCGCCGGCCAGGAAGGCGACCAGGGACATGACGCAAAGCTTGCCGCGCCGCGGATCGCCGACGCCGGGCACGAGCTCGATGCGGTCGTAGAGCCGTTCCAGCCGCACGTCTATTGACATGACAACCTCCTCCGTTTGCCGAGCGCGAGCCGACCGCCGGTCAGCGCGCGCCGCTCGGGCATTACGATAGCGCAGACCCGGCGCGGCGTCATCGGGATTTTGCCCGGCCGCCGGCGCGGCCGTCAGTCGCGCCACTTGATCGAACAACCCATGCTCGGGGTCTGATCCGCGGGCCCGCGCCCGGTCTCGGCGATCTTAACCATGGCCTCGAACAGCTCGCGGCGCGCGCCCGGCGCCGGCGCGTTGCGCGAGGCGTCGAGGCGCCCACGATATTGCAGCTCGTCCTTGGCGTTGAAGCCGAAGAAATCCGGGGTGCAGGCCGCGCCGTAGGCGCGGGCGACCTCCTGGGTGCGGTCGATCGCATAGGGAAACGGGAAGGCGAGGCGCCGCGCGGTTTCCTTCATGCGCTCGAAGGAATCCTCCGGATAGGCCTCGGCGTCGTTCGACATGACGGCGATGGCGCCGATCCCGCGCGCCTTGAGCTCCCCGGCGTCGCGCACGATGCGGTCGATCACCGCCTTGACGTAGGGGCAGTGGTTGCAGATGAACATCACCAGCGTGCCCTTCGGCCCGCGCACGTCGGCGAGCCGGTAGCGGCGGCCGTCCACGCCCTCGAGGTCGAAATCGACGGCCTTCCAGCCGAAATCGCAAATCGGCGTCGTTGCTGCCATGGCCCTTGCCCTCCGCTGCCTCGCGTTGCCGCCGGGCGCCCGCCCGCCGCTTCGCGCATTGTAGCGGTTTCACCACGGCAATCGAAACCGTCGCCTTGTAGTTGACGATACGAACGGAGTTGCGCCAATTTGGTCCGCACACGACGGGGAGGAGTCGGGATGCCGGTCCAGGCCCTGATGAAAAGGCGGCTCGGGCGTACCGCGCTGGAGGTGACGACCTTCGGCTTCGGCGGGACCGGGCTCGGCAACATCTACGCCGCGGTCGCCGAGGACGAGGCCGCCGCCACGATCCATGCGGCGCTCGCGGCGGGCGTGCGCTACGTCGATACCGCGCCGCTCTACGGCCACGGGTTGAGCGAGTTGCGAACCGGGGCGGCGTTGCGCGCCGGGTCCTGGGATGGGCTGGTGCTGTCCACAAAGGTCGGTTGGCGGCTGCGGGCCGCGCGGGGTCGTAGCGTCGACGCTGGCATCTTTCAGGACACGCCGCCCTTCGAGCGCATGGTCGATTACAGCTACGATGGCGCCCTGCGGTCGTTCGAGGACAGCCTGCAACGGCTCGGCCGCAACCGCGTCGACATCCTGTTCATCCACGACGTCGACCGGCGCAACCAAGGCGGCGACTATCAGCGGCGCTTCCGCGAGGCCATGGACGGCACGTATCGCGCCGTGGCGCGGCTGCGCGACGACGGCGTCGTCGCGGCGATCGGCGTCGGCGTCAACGAATGGGAACCGTGCCGCGATTTCGCCGAGGCCGGCGATTTCGACTGTTTCCTGCTGGCCGGCCGCTACACGCTGCTGGAGCAGGAGGCGCTCGACGTGTTCCTGCCTTTGTGCCTGGAGCGCGGCATCGGCGTGATCGTCGGCGGGCCGTACAACTCCGGGATTCTCGCTTCCGGGCCGGGGCCGGGCGCGATGTTCGACTACGCCCCGGCGCCGCCCGCGGTGATCGAGCGGGTACGCCGCATTCAGGCGGTGTGCGCGCGCCACGCGGTACCGCTGGCGGCGGCGGCGTTGCAGTTCCCGCTCGGCCACCCGGCCGTGGCCAGCGTCATTCCCGGCGCCCGCTCGCCGGCGGAGGTTGAGGCCAACCTGCGCCTGTTCGCGCACCCCATCCCGGCCGATATGTGGCGCGAGCTGAAGGCCGAGGGGCTGATGCGGGCCGACGCGCCGACGCCATGAAAAACCGGATGGCGGGGAAATGAGCGCCAACCCCCGCATCGACGCCCATGTGCATTTCTGGAAGCTGGCGCGCGGCGACTATGGCTGGATCACGCCGGAGCTCGCGCCGCTGATGCGCGATTTCGGTCCCGACGACCTGCGCCCGCACCTTGCCGCCGCCGGCATCGATGCGGTCGTTCTGGTGCAGGCGGCGCCGACCGCGGCCGAGACCCGGTTCCTGCTCGATGTGGCGGCGGCCGAGCCGCTGGTCGCCGGGGTCGTCGGCTGGACCGACATGGCCGCGTCGGACGCCCCCGATGCCGTTGCCGCGCTCGCGGAAAACCCGCGCCTGCGCGGCGTCCGCCCGATGATCCAGGACATCCCGGATACGGACTGGATGTTGCGCGCCGAGCCGGCGCCGGCGTTCCGTGCGGTCGCCGAAACCGGCCTCCGCTTCGACGCCCTGGTCAAGCCGCAGCACCTGCGCAACCTGCGCCGCCTGCTCGAACGCCACCCCGACCTCAAAACGGTGATCGACCACGGCGCCAAGCCCGACATCGCCGGCGGCGGCTTCGCCGCCTGGGCCGACGACATCCAGGCGGTGGCCGAGGGATCGGCGGCGCTGTGCAAGCTCTCGGGCCTGACGACCGAGGCCGGGGCGGGCTGGCGCGCCGACGACCTGCGGCCCACTATCGACCACCTGGTCGCCGTGTTCGGGCCGGAGCGCCTGATGTTCGGCAGCGACTGGCCGGTGCTTACCCTGGCGGCGACCTACGAGGCGTGGCGGTCGGCGCTCGCCGCCTGTCTGTCCGGCCTCGACGACGCGGCCTTGGCGGGCATCTACGGCGGCAACGCCGCCCGGTTTTACGGCCTAGCGGCCGCGCCGGCCTAAGGAACAACATGCCGATCACGATCACCGATCTCGTCGTCACCGACCTGCGCTTTCCGACCTCGCGCGCGCTCGACGGGTCGGACGCCATGAACCCCGACCCAGACTATTCGGCCGCCTATGTCGTGCTGACGACCGACAGGCCGGGCCTCGAGGGCCACGGGCTGACCTTCACCATCGGCCGCGGCACCGAGATCTGCGTCGCAGCCGTCCGCGCCCTTGCTCCGCTGGTGGTCGGGCGCAGCCTGGAGGGCTTCACCGCCGACATGGCCGGCTTCTGGCGCCACGTCACCGGCGACAGCCAGTTGCGCTGGATCGGGCCGGAAAAGGGGGCGATCCACCTGGCGACGGCCGCCGTGGTCAACGCCGTCTGGGATTTGTCGGCGAAGGCCGCGGGCAAGCCGCTGTGGCGGCTGGTCGCCGACATGACGCCGGAGCAGTTCGTCGCCTGCATCGACTTCCGCTACATCACCGACGCCCTGACGCCGGCCGAGGCGCTGGAGATGCTGCGCCGCAACGCCGCGACCAAGGCCGAACGCGTCGCCGAGATGGTCGCTCGCGGTTACCCCGCCTACACGACGTCGGCCGGCTGGCTCGGCTATCCCGACGACAAGCTGCGCGCCTTGAGCCGCGCCGCCATCGCCGAGGGCTGGAACCACCTCAAGATCAAGGTCGGCCGCAGCCTCGAGGACGACATCCGCCGCCTGCGCGTCGTGCGCGAGGAGATCGGCCCCGGGCGCAAGCTGATGGTGGACGCCAACCAGATCTGGGACGTGCCCGAGGCGATCGCCTGGATGGCCGAGCTGGCGCCGTTCGCGCCGTGGTGGATCGAGGAGCCGACCAGCCCCGACGATATCCTCGGCCACGCCGCCATCCGCAAGGCCGTCGCGCCGATCGGCGTCGCGACGGGCGAGCACTGCCACAACCGGGTCATGTTCAAGCAGTTCCTGCAGGCCGGCGCCATCGACTTCTGCCAGATCGACGCCTGCCGGCTGGGCGGGGTCAACGAGGTGCTCGCGGTGCTGCTCCTGGCGGCCAAGTTCGGTGTGCCGGTCTGTCCGCATGCCGGCGGCGTCGGCCTGTGCGAATACGTGCAGCACTTGGCGATGATCGACTACGTCTGCGTCTCGGCCTCGTTGCGGGATCGGGTCGTCGAGTTCGTCGACCACCTGCACGAGCACTTCCTCGACCCCTGCATCGTCGAGCACGGCCGCTACCGGGCGCCGACGGCGCCCGGCTATAGCATCGCGATCAAGCCGGACTCGCTGCGGGAATTCAGCTTCCCCGACGGCCCCGCCTGGCGCTAGGCGGGCGCCCCAGGAATCCGGTTGACAGGGGCGGCCGGCGGGCGAACATCAAGGGGCGGGACCGCCGCGCCGGAACGGCGGCGGCTCCGCCAACAGGGAGGACTGGGCATGACATCAAGGGTGAGTTCGATCCCGGGCATCGGCCGCAGGGGCTGGGCCTGGGCGGCGGCGCTCATCGCCGGGCTGTCGGCCGGCGACGCGGCGGCGCAGAAGATGTACGACGGCGTCACGGTCAATCTGGTGACCTTCACCGGCCCGCAGATCGCCGAGCCGTTGCAGCGCCGCGCGCCGGCCTTCAAGGAGCTGACCGGCGCCACGGTCAACGTCGTGACGGTGCCGTTCTCCGATCTGTACAGCAAGGTCTTGACCGACTTCGCGACCGGCACCAACAGCTTCGACGGCGCGGTGTTCGCGCCGCAGTGGATGGTCGATTTCATCGAGCCGGGCTATCTCGAGGGCCTGACCGCCCGGGTCAAGGGCGACGCGGCGCTGAAGTGGAACGACATCGCGCCGTTCTTCCGCGACTTCAGCGCGACCTATAAGGGTGACATCTTCACCATCCCGCTCGATGGCGATTTCCAGATGGTGTACTACCGCAGCGACCTGCTCGAAGGCGAAGGCCTGGCGCCGCCCAAGACCTGGGACGACTACATCGCCATTGCCAAGCGCTTCCAGGGCAAGGACCTGAACGGCGACGGCAAGGCCGATTACGGCTCGTGCATTGCCAAGAAACGCAACGCCCAGTCCTATTGGATGGTGATGTCGGTCGCCTCCGGCTACATACAGAGCAAGGGCACCGGCCAGGGCGTGTTCTTCGACGCCGACAGCATGCAGCCGCTGGTCAACAACGAAGCCTTCGAAGCGGCGTTGAACGTTTACCGGGAGACGACGGACTACGGGCCGCCGGACGAGATCAACCTCGACGTCGGCGACACCCGCGGGTTGTTCACGACCGGCCGCTGCGCGTTGTCGATCGACTGGGGCGACATCGGCACGCTCGCCATCGACCCGGCGACGTCGAAGGTCCAGGACAAGGTCGGGGCGGTGGTGCTGCCCGGCTCGACGCGGGTCCTCGACCGCGCCAGCGGCAAGCTGGTCGCCTGCGACGCCGCGACCTGCCCGCACGCCGTCGACGGCATCAACCACGCGCCGTTCGCGGCCTTCGGCGGCTGGTCCGGCGCCATCAACGCGGCCAGCGATCCGAAGGTCAAGGACGCCGCCTATGCGTTCCTGGCCTACATGAGCCAGCCCGAGCAGGCCAACGTCGACGTGACGATCGGCATCACCGGCTTCAATCCCTACCGCACCTCGCAGTTCGAGAACCTCGATCTGTGGCTCAAGGCCGGGATGAGCGAGAAGGCGGCCAAGGACTATCTCGGCGCCATCCGCGACAGCCTGAACAGCCCGAACATGGTGCTCGACCTGCGCATTCCGCAGAACCAGCGCTACGAGCAGATCGTGCTCGACACCGCCATCCACCGGATGCTCGCCGGCGAGATCACGACCAAGGAGGCGATGGCGCAGATCGAGGGTGGGTGGAACGAGATCACCGACGAGCTCGGGCGCGACGATCAGAAGCAGGCCTATCGCGGCACGCTCGGCATGTGAGCGAGGCCGCGACTTGACCGCAGCCCGCGCGGCGGACCCGGCCCGGCGACGGCCGGGCCCGCCGGCGGGTCCGGCCGGCCTCGCCGAGCGGGCCGCCATGCAAGCGGAACGCTACGCGCCGGCGGTCTTCGTCATGCCCGCGGTCCTCGTGGTCCTCGGCATGTCGGTGTTCCCGCTCATCGTCTCGCTCTACCTGTCGCTGTCGCGCTTCAAGTTCGCGAAGGGCGGCTTCTCGCTCAGCTTCGTCGGCCTCGCCAACTACAAGAAACTGTTGGTCGGCAGCGAGCAGTACCATTTCCTCGGCCAGCTCGCCGGGATCTCCCTGGCCGGCTGGTTGCTGGTCGGCCTGACGGCGGCGCTGGCAAGCCTGGCCCTGGCGCGCGCCTTGCGCGGCGGCGTCTCGGCCGCCGGTCTTCTCGGTCGTCTCGCGATCGGCGTCGCCGGGCTCGGCCTGGCGCTGCTCTTCGCCTCGACGTCGAGCGCCGGGGGGCGTCTCGGCACCCTCGGCGTCACCTTGGTCTATGTCTTCGTCGGCATCGTCGCGCAATACGCGCTCGGCCTCGGCCTCGCCGTGCTGTGCGCGCAGCCGCTGGCCGGGCGCCGCTTCTTCCGGGTCGTCTTCTTCCTGCCGATGATGATCACGCCGGTCGGCATCGCCTACACCTTCCGCATGCTGACCGACACGACGAAGGGGCCGTTCGCGCCGCTGTGGCAGGCCTTCGGCTGGGTCGAAACCTCCTGGGCCGCCGATCCCTGGGGCGCGCGCGCCGCCGTGATGATCGGCGACGCCTGGCAGTGGATCCCGTTCATGTTCATCGTGCTGCTCGCCGCCCTGGAGAACCAGCCGCGCGACCAGGTCGAGGCGGCGACGGTCGACGGCGCCGGTCGCTGGCAGGTGTTCCGCGACATCACCTGGCCGGCCATCGTGCCGGTCAGCGTCACGCTCGTCCTGATCCGCATGATCGAGGCGTTCAAGATCGTCGACCTGCCGAACGTCCTGACCAACGGCGGCCCCGGCATCGCCTCGGAATCGATGACGCTGCACGCCTTCATGGCCTGGCGCACGCTCGACCTCGGCGGCTCGGCCGCGGTCGCCTACATGCTGTTGTTCGTCGTCGTGCTGTTCAGCACGTCCTTCGTCGCCGCGGTCCGCCCGCGCCCGGCGGCGGCCTGAGAGGCTGTGATGGAATGCTGGATCGCTGCTCGTGCGTGCTTCGAGACGGCCGCTGCGCGGCCTCCTCAGCATGAGGATTTTCATTGTGCGATCAACAACTTACCTCATCCTGAGCAACCATTAAGCAGCGGCGGTTTTCTCGATCCACGGG
>JBBECF010000177.1:0-14252 GCA_040881945.1 Dongiaceae bacterium
GCCGGCATGGTCTCGGCCGGGACGTTGGCGAAGGCGAAGCGCAAATATCGCTCCTGGCCGGGGCCGAACATCTCGCCGGGCAGGCACAGCAGGTTCTGCTCGGCCGCCAGAAGCGGCGCGACCTCGGCGGCCGGCCGGTCGAAGGGATGGCGCAGATAGGCGAAATAGGCGCCGGCGCTGACCAGCTCGTAGCCGGTGTCGTTGCGCAACAACGCCCGGCGCAGCGCCGCCAGCCGGTCGCGCATCATCGTCGTGTTGGCGCGCCGCCAGGACCCGAGATGGCGCAGGCCGTAGAGGGCCGCCCGCTGCCCGATATGCGGGGCGCAGATGGCGACGCAGTCCATGGCCTTGGCGATCTGCGCCGCCAGATCCGGCCCACACACGACCGCCCCGACCCGGTAGCCGGTCAGAGAGAACACCTTGGAGAAGCTGTAGAGATGGACCAGCGTCGCCGGCCAGTCCGGGTCGGCGAACAGGCCGTGCGGCGGGCCGTCTTGCGGCATAAAGTCGCGGTAGGTCTCGTCGATCACCAGCGCCAGGCCGCGCGCACGCGCGAGCGCGTAGAACTCGGCGATCGTCTCGGGCGGATAGACGGCGCCGGTCGGGTTGTTCGGGGTGACGAGAACGATGGCTCGCGTGCGCGAGGTGATCCGCGCCGCCGCGTCGGCCGGGTCGGGGACGCCGTTGCGCTCCGGCCGGAACGGCAGATGCACCGGCCGCACGCCCAGCATCTCCAGCCACATCTGGTGATTGAAGTAATAGGGCAGCGGCAGGATCACCTCGTCGCCGGCCGCCGCCAGCGCGAGCGTGGCCAGGCAGAATGCCTGGTTGCAGCCGGCGGTGACGAGCACGGCCTTGGCGCCGACGCCCGCGCCATAGACCCCGGCGATGTCGGCCGCGAGCGCCGCGCGCAGCTCGTCCAGCCCCTCGATCGCGGTGTAGCGCGCGACCTCGGCCGCGCCGACGACCCCGGCCAGATGCGCCGTCAGCGCGGCCGCCGGCGGATAGCCGGGGACCGCCTGCGCCAGGTCGATGAGCGGCCGGTCGGGCGCGAACGCACGGCCCTTGATCCAGCCTTGCGCCTCGGCGATCGGCGGCGCCGCGACGGCGGCGAGCAGCGGGTTGGGGCGGAACGCCATGGACCGCAGGTGTAGCCGACGCGCGCGCCGCTGTCATCGGGCATTGTCTCAGTTCGAAATCTGATTGATCACCATCACCATAAACTCCGTCGCATCACGAGCCGCATTTCTATATGCTTACTGGCAGGCATCCGATTCGGCACACATGCCCGGCCCCTTGCGGAACGGGCGCGCGTCCGGGTCGGTGGTGGAAGCATGCGTGTCGTTCGAGCGCTTCTCGCCGTGGAAACCCCGCTCCGCGTTGCGCCCACCGCCGGTCGGCGGCGTGCCGCTGCCGTCCTTCGGCTGGAAGCTCTTCAAACTCGCCCAGGCCTCGATCAGCGTGCCGTCAACCGTGAAGTGCTCGGCCGACAACAGGCCGCGCACCCGTGGCTGGCTCAGCACCGCGCCCAGGAACTTGCGCGCGATGTCGCCGTCAAGCAGCCGGTCGCGGTTTTTGCTGAACACCGTCGGGTCCCACACCGCATCGTCCATCAACTGCCGTTCCGAGCGCACCGTGTAAAACGCCTGCAACAGCAGCGCCCGCAGCAGCCGCTCCGGCGGGATCGACGGCCGGCCAAGATCGGAATAGAGCTTCATGAAGGCTGGCGACAGATCGGCCAGCGCCGCGTCCACAATGGCGCGGATCGCCCGCAGCGGATGATCGCTCGGCACCCGCTTGTCCGCCCTCACGTAGCTGAACATCTCTTCCGACCGTCGATCTTCTCCGCGCATCGCGCCCTCACCGCCAAAGGACAGAACCCGTTGCACAGAATCAGATTCTCGACCCGATGTGAACCGGGTTTTTCAGCAGCCTGCTAGGGCGTCCTCAACCGGAGTCGGCCTCGCCGGCGAGCGCGGCAACCAGCCGGCGCGCCGCCGCGGACGGCGTCACCTCGCCGGCGACGACCTGGGCCTCGAGCGCCGCCAGTCGACGGCCGATCGCGGGGTGCCGCCGGAGCTGGGCGAGCAGCGTCTCGGTCAGCTCGGTGCGCAGCCAGACCCGCGCCTGGTCGGCGCGCCGGCGTTCGAGGCCGGTCGCGCCGAGGGCCGCGCGATAGCGCCCGACCGTCTGCCACACCTCGGGCACGCCGGCGCCGGTCAGGCCGGAGCAGAGCTGCACCGGCGGCCGCCAGTCGGGGGTGACGGGGCGGAGCAGGCGCAGCGCGCTCCGGTACTCGGCCGCCGTGCGCCCGGCCGCCGCCGCGCCGTCGCCGTCGGCCTTGGTCACGAGCACCAGGTCGGCGAGCTCGACGATGCCGCGCTTGAGGCCCTGCAGGTCGTCGCCGGCGCCGGGCTGCAGCAGCAGCACGAACATGTCGACCATGTCGGCGACGGCGGTTTCCGATTGGCCGACGCCGACCGTCTCGACGATCGTGACGTCGAAGCCGGCGGCCTCGCAGACCCACAACGCCTCGCGCGTGCGCCGGGCGACGCCGCCCAGCGCGCCCCCGGTCGGCGACGGGCGGATGAAGGCCGCGGGCGCCTGCGCCAACTCGGCCATGCGGGTCTTGTCGCCGAGGATCGCGCCGCCGCCGCGGCGCGACGACGGATCGACGGCAAGCACGGCGAGGCGGTGGCCGGCGCCGATCAAATCCAGGCCGAAGCGTTCGATGAAGGTCGATTTGCCGACGCCGGGCGCCCCGGAGATGCCGAGCCGGACCGACCCGCCGGTATGCGGCAGCAGGCGCGCGAGCAACGCCTCGGCCGCCTCGCGGTCCTCGGCGCGCGTCGATTCGATCAGCGTGATCGCCTGCGCCAGCGCCCGGCGATCGCCGGCCCGCACGCGCCCGGCCAGGCCGGCCGGCGCCGGCGGGCGGGCGGCGCGTTTGCTCACGGCGGCGGGGCGCGGCGGGCGCGGGCGATGGACACGGCCGGCAGCCTAGCCGCGGCCGGGGCAAAGTCAAACCCGGCGCCGCGCCGGTCACGGGCCCGCCACCACCGGCTGGGCCAGGATCCACAGGCTGATCATCGTGTAGCCGACCATCAGCATCAGCATCGGGACCTGGCTCAGCAGCGCCGAGCGACCCGACACAAAAGCGCGCGCGGCCGTGACATGGGCGAGGTACACGGCGAGCACGTGGCCGACGACGATGGTCGTGACCGCCGTGTACCATATGAACTTCGCGTCAACGACGCCGATATCGACGCGGTAATGCGTGGTGCGAAAGAGGTTCCAGCCGAACCCGAGGGGATCGGAGGCAAGCGGAACGACGAGCTGGCCGGCGGTCAGCAGGAACGAGAGGTAGTGCGCCAGGTGGTAGGCGAGGGCGATCGGGATCAAGGTGAGCACGAAGAGGCGGGCGAGCTCGACCGCGCCGCGGCGGTCGGCGGCGGGCCCCGGCCCGGCCGCCACGGCCGCCGCCATGAGGCGCCCGACCAGCAGATAGACCGCGAGGAACAGAGCGGCGAAGAGGACGAGCGCCAGGGAGAGGACGACCGTGAGTGTGCCGCCGCCCGGCGACCGGTGCGCCGCCGGTCCGAGCTCGACACCCGGCAACGAACCGAGAACGTTCACCAGGCCCCGCCAGGCGGGGGTCTCGGTGAGGCCGTCGAAGGTCACGGTCGAGAGCATGAGCAGCACGAACACCATCACCGACCGCGGCACCGGCCCGTCGCCGAGCAGCCCCACGGCATAGGGCCGCAGGTTCCACTCGCGCTCCGCCGGCGCGGCGCGCTCATAGCAGGCGTAGCAGCCGACGCAGCCGCCGTCGCGGCCGGCGCAGGGGGCGGCCGGGCAGGCGCGGCACAGGCCGGGCGCCGTCACGCGGACCTCGAGCGGGGCAAAGCGGGCCAGCAATCCGAACGCCAGCGTGAAGGCTTCGCCGTGCCTGAGCCAGCGTTCGCGGCCGAAGACGAGCATCCCCGCCCACGTGATCCCCGAATAAACAAGCGCCGCTACCGCCAGGTTCCGCGGCATCTCGCCGCCCGGCCATGCCACCTCCATCCAGGCGAAAGCCAGGAACAGGCAGACCGCCGGCCAGGCGCCAAGCCGGTGCGGATAGGGCCGCCCTCGCGAGAGTTCCCGGCCCGGCCCGAGGCGGCGGTACAGCGCCTCGGCCCAAAGGAATCCGGTCCGCCACGGGTTGATCAGGGCCCAGACGTCGCCGACGAGGGCGCTGACATAGGCCACGCCGACCCACCAGACGACCCATACAAGCGTCGGCGCGATGTTCTTGAACGGGTTCTGCGTGCCGATCAACCCGGCGACCACGATCAGGACAAAGATCGCGAAGGACAAGGCCCTGCACAGGAAGAGCATGACGGGATGCGCCAGGGCGCGTCCGACGCGAAAGCGGAGAAGGTCGAGGCGCGGATAGCCCGACAGCCCCGGCGCGGCGCTACGGAACGCGACCATCACGACGAACGTGCCCGCAACCGCCGTCGCCGCGGCGGCCAGATAAAGCCAGAGCGGGATCGGCAGGTCGTAGGGCTGCGCAAATCCATGCGCGCGCGCGGGGCCGGCGCGGGTCAACGACAGCGCCAGGACGAGGGCGATCCACCCGTTCAGACCGCCGCGGGCGGATCGCCCGTCGTCGGTGTCGCGGATGTCTTCCGGTGGCGCAGGAAGGGCGGCAGTCAAAGCCGGCTCCCGCATTGTTGAGTCGTGATCCCCAATGCGAATTGGACCTAATCGCACATTCTCGATATGATGCCCGCGCAACCACGCAATGCAACAGCAACTGGGAGGATTTCGATGAAAAGCCGAATTCCTGCGACACTTGCGGCGCTTGCGTTTCTTAGCTTCGGCGTCGCCGAGGCGCGCGCCGAAATCCTGGCGATGGTCAATTACGAGAGCAAACCCGAAGACTCGTTGAAGGCCCTGAAGCTGTCGGTCGCGCCGCTGAGCAATCGGGCGGAAGGCATCGCCATCATCGACGTCGACCCGAAGTCGGGGAATTTCGGGAAGATCCTCTACGACATCCCGCTGCCGCCCGACCTGGTGGCCCACCACATCTTTTATAATAAGGACCTGAGCAAGGCTTACATCACGGCGCTGGGCAAGAGCGAGCTGCGGGTCATGGACCTGACCCGCTTCCCCTATCGGATGCGGACCGTGGAATTGCCGGACTGCCAGGTCGGAGAAGATGCGGTGTTTTCCGACGACAACAAGACCTGGTACGTGACTTGTATGGGAACCAGCAAGGTCGTTGTCGGAGACGCCACCAGCGACAAGCCGACGGGAACCATCACCGCCGACGGCGACGCCTTCATCAAGTACCCGCACGGCATCGCGGTCCATGACGGCATCGACCGCCTCCTCGTCACCAGCACGGTGCGTGCCAGCGACCTGGGCGATCCCGGCGAGACGATCACCGCAATCGAGGCGAGCACCGGCAAGGTGCTGTCCACGCACAAGGTCTCGACGAAGCCGTCGCCATCGGGCGAGGCCCCGGTCGAGATCGTGTTCGTGCCGCGGACCGACCCGCCGGTCGCCTACGTCACCAACATGTACGGCAACACGGTCTGGGCGGCCGTGTGGAACCCGGCCAAGAAGGACTTCGACGTCCAGCAGGTCATCGACACCGCCGCCTTCGGGGGCGGCGTGCCGCTCGAGGCGTATTTCAACAAGAAGCTGGACCGTCTCTACCTGACGACGGCGCAGCCGGGCCAGCTGCATATCTTCGACATCGGCGCCGGGCCGCTCGCGCCCAAGCTCGTGAAGTCGATCCCCACCGGCGCAGGGGCGCATCACGTGGCGATCACGCCGGACGAAAGGCTCGCCTTCGTACAGAACTCGCTGCTCAACCTGCCGGGGATGAGCGACGGGTCGATCACGGTGATCGACCTCGACAAGCAGGAGGCAGTCGGCAGCATCGACACCCTGAAGAACCAGGGGTTCAATCCGAACCTCATCGTCCTGCTGCCCGAGTGGTACAACGCCGCCGGCCATTGCAACAACGGCCCGCCGTCCTGCTTCTAGACGAAGGCCGGCGGCGGTCTTCGAGGGGCGAGCCGCTTCGATTGTATCGCCATGGCGGGACGATAGCCGCCGCGGCAAAGACAAACCAGTGCCGCAACGGCGGCTAGCGCCCCGGCGTCCGGCCGATTGCCGCGCCGGCGAGGCGATAGTACTCGACCGGGCGCGCGAAGCCCTTCAGCGACGCCTGACCCTGCTCGAGGGCGTCGGGGTCGAGCATCGCGGCGACGCCGGGATCGGCGGCGACCTCGCGCGACAGCACGACGTCGCCGCCGACGCTTTCACCCTGGAGGCGGGCGGCCATGTTCACGGTCGTGCCGAAGTAGTCGAGGCGGTCGTTGAGCGTGACCGCGATGCACGGGCCCTTGTGCAGGCCAAGCTTGATGACGACCGCCGCGTCGCCGTGGGCGGCGTTGAACTCGGCCACCCTGCGCTGGATGGCGAGCGCGGCGCCGAGGGCGCAGGCGGGGTCGGCGAAGGCCGCCATCACCGCGTCGCCGATGGTCTTGACGATCGCCCCGTCGTGCAGCCGCACCTGTTCGGCGAGGAAGGCGAAGTGGTCGCGCACGAGCCGGTAGGCCGCGGCGTCGCCGACGCGCTCGTAGAGCGCGGTCGAGCCCTTGAGGTCGGTGAACATCAGCGTGACCTGGCCGACGCCGACCTCGTCGCCCGGCCGCAGCACCTCGGCGGCGAACAGGTCGCGGAAGGCCTGGAGGGCGGTGACGCGATCGGCGGTGAGCGCGTCGGCAACCCAGGTCCGGTCCTCGACGATCACGGTGCGCGGGCGGCGGTCGCGGTTGACCAGCCCGATCGTGCCGGGGTCGCCCGGCGGCCCGGCGGCGATGGCGTCGGCATCGACGATGACCGCCGGAAACCCGCCGGCGGTCCACTCGATGTCGCACGCCGCGCCCGGCTCGAGCGTGCGCAGCCGGTAGGGTCCGTGGCGAAGCCCGGCGCCGACGGCGCGCGATTCACCGGGGTCCAGCGTGACGTGCAGCTTGATGTGCGGCGTAGACATCGGGCCGAACAGGCAGTACGCGCCGCCGGCCAGCGGCCGCACCGCCGGCGCCGGGCGGAACGTCGCTTCGACATTGCGCGAGAAGTCGCGGTCGTAATCGATGTTGCAGGACGGACAATGGGCGCCCGCGGGCAAGCGGTCGAGCGAGGGAACCCAGGCCTTGGCGACGCGGCAGCGCGGGCATAGCAGGTCCCAGCGCAACACGAGCAGGCCCGTGCGCGCCGCCTGCAGGCACAGCTCGATCGCGGCGCGCGGCGGGCAGCCCCAGTCGCGCGCGAGCTGCAGCGGCCGGACGTGCCACAGGTCCACCTCCTGGGCGCCGAGGACATGGTCGGCCAGTCGGCGCGCCAGCCCGTGCCCGTGCGCCGTCGCCTCGATCTCGGCGACCAGCGCCGCCACGCGCAAGGCGGTCGCGGGCGTCACCGCCGGCGGCGCGTAGTCGAACGGCGCGGCGCGGGCGCCGGCGGCGAAGTCGCCGGCGGTCCCGGCCAGTCGCGCGAAGGTCCTGCCGGTGCGACGAAAGAACCCGGTCGCCAGAATCAGCCAGCCGAGCGGGTTCGCCGCTTCCGCCTCCAGCGTGTAGGTGCCACGGCAGCCGTCGCCCTCCGGCGCCAGCTCGAAGCTCGCGGTCAGCGTCCGCAGCGGCCCGTTGCGGAATTCGCGGCGGTGCTCGAACCAGCGGTCGAACACCCAGTTCACCGGCTTTTCCCGCCATTCCAGGCGGAACGGGCCGCGGCGCATCCGCCCGAGGTAGAGGACCGAGCCGTCTCCTTGCGCGATCTCCTCGATCTCGTGATTCGGCAGGCCGGCCGCCTCGTTGAAACGCGCGGTGTCCGCCAGCGCCGGCCAGATCTCCGACGCCGGCCGGTCGAAGCGCCAGATCCAGGTCCGCCGTCGCGCGCCGCCTACCATGCGAAGGCGGGAACGGCGACCGTCGGAAGGTGGCCGGCGCGGGCGCAGGCGGCGGCGAGCGTCCGCGGGTCCGGCGAGCCGCCGGCGGCGACGCCGAGCTCCTCGGCATGGAGGCCGCCGGTGACCAGCACCGAGTCGATCCCGGCCCGTTCGGCGCCGGCGATGTCGGTGCGCAAGGAATCGCCGACGGCGACGATGCGGCGGCGCTCGGTGACGCCGAGCGCCTCGAAGCAGGCGCGATAGATCGACGGGTGCGGCTTGCCGTGATAGCGGACCTCCCCACCCAGCGCCTCGTAGCGGGCGGCGAGCGCGCCGGCGCAGATCTCGCGCACGCCGTCGCGGACGACCTCGAGGTCGGGATTGGCGCAGACCATGGGAATGCCGCGGGCGACACCCGCCGCCAAGGTCGCCTCGAAATCGGCGACCCGGTCGCCCGGTCCCTCGACGCCGGTGGCGAGGATGAAACCGGCCTCGGCGACCCGCGTCGCGACGACGAGGTCGAGTCCGTCGAGCATGCCGCGGTCGCGCCGCGCCATCAGCGGGAAGACGGCGCGGCCGAGCGCCGCGTTCCGGGGATTGGCGCGCTCCTTGAGACTGCGCCAGGTCTCCTCGCCCGAGGACAGCAGGTGGTCGTAGAGGTCGGGCGTGACGCCGATCTCGGCGGTGCGGCGCGCGACATCGGCGGCGCGGCGCGGCGCGTTCGACAGGATCGCCACGCGCTTGTCGCGGCGTTTCAGTTCGCGCAAGCCGTCGATGGCGCCCGGATAGGGCCTGACCCCGTCATGCAGCACGCCCCAAAGATCGACGATGAAGGCGTCGTAGCGGCCGGCGAGCGCCGCCAGGCCGGGCAGGATCGGAACGTCGGGCGCGCTGTCGAACATGGGGATCCGGACGGTGGCGGCGGCGTGGACGAGCGCCGTTCTGCCACGCCGGCCGCCGGATGTGAAGCGCTCAGCCCTCGGCGCGCGACAGCCGCGGCTCGCCGAAGAGATAGCCCTGGCCGAAATCGATGTTGAGTTCGAGCAGTTCGACGAGCACGGATTCGGTTTCGATCTTGGACGCGATCAGGTCGAGCCCGTGGCTGTCGAGGCGGCGCTTCAACTGCGCCGGGTCGATGCCGACGGCGCCGAGCGGGCCGGGCCGCAGCAAGCGGGTGGCGTCGACCTTGACGAAACGGAAATGTCGCGCCGCCAGATCCGCGATATCGAGGTTCAGGTCGGTGACCTGGTCGAGGGAATAACGGAAGCCGAGCCGCGCGAGCTGGTCGAGTTCGCCACGCAGGGTGGCGTCCTGCTCGGCCAGCGCCCGTTGCGGAAACTCGAAGACGATGCCCGAGGCGAGTCCGGCGTTGTCCGCCATGAACTTCACGAAGTCGCGGAAAAACGAGCGGTCGGCCAGCGTATGCCGGGAGATGTTGCAGAAGAAGCCGAACCCCGCGTTGTGTTGGCGGGTCTTGCGCAGCAGCTGCACGCAGCGGAACAGCAGCAGGTTGTCGATGGCGGTGATGAGGCCGGCGCGTTCGGCGAGGTCGATGTACTGCGCGGGCATGAGGATGCGGCCTTCGCCGGCGCGCACCCGCGAGAAGCTCTCGAAGTACCGCCGCTTGCGCTGCGGCAGACTGACGATGGGCTGGAGCGCGAGCTCGACGCGCTGTTCCCGCAGCCCGTCGCGCAGCGCGTCGAGCATCGCGCGCTCGTCGAGGTCGCGCGCCACCGGCGGCATCGCCTGGGTCTGCCAGGTGGGCGACGGCGCGGCCGCGCGGCGATCGTCGGCGGCGGCGGGCGGCGACATGGCGCTCGCGGGGGGGGCGGCGGCGGCGGCCTTCGCGTCGTCGGCGCGGCTGGCGTAGAGCTGCTCGATCAGCGACTGCAGCACCTTCACCTCGGCGACGACCTCGCCGACTTCGTGGCCGTCGCCCTCGCGCGGCGCCGCAGGCAGCAGATCGACGGCGTCGCTCAACCGCGACAGCTCGCGCTCGGCGTGGGAATAGGCGTCGCGAAGCCACCCGACCTGCGCGATCAGGATCGCCACCTGGCCGCGGCGAACCAGGACTTCGTGCAGCAACAGGCCGAGGATGAGCACGATCCCGCCGCCGATCGCGGCCTCGGTCGGCGCGATCGCCGGCAGCAGCCGCGGCGTCAGCGAAACCACCGCCGCCGCCAACCCGGCGTACAAGACGAGGAACGTGGCGTGGCGAAGCGGTGTCATGTCCGGCCGGTGGCTGTCGCGGTGTCGGCCGCGAGCTTGCCGGAAAGCCCTTGATATAGGGTTAAGCAAAGATGGACGGGCGGCGTTCCTCAGCGGCGCGGCCGGTCGGCGCCCACCGCCTCGGCCAGGCTGGCGCAGCCGTCGGCGCGCAAGGCCGCGGCCAGCTCGCGCTTGATCCGGCCGACCAGGCCCGGCCCCTGGTAGATCAGCGCGGTATAGAGCTGGACGAGGGAGGCGCCGGCGCGGATCTTGGCATAGGCGTCGGCCCCGCCGGCGATGCCGCCGACGCCGACCAGCGGCAGGCGGCCGCCGGTCAACCGGTACATCTCGGCGAGCAGCTCGGTCGAGGGCCGGAACAGCGGCCGGCCGCTGAGGCCCCCGGCCTCGCCGGCGTGCCGGCCGGCCAGGCCGGGCGGCCGGGCGAGCGTCGTGTTGGCCACGATCAGGCCGTCGATGCCCGTGGCCAGGGCGACCTCGGCGATGTCGCGCCGGTTGGCCTCGGTCAGGTCGGGCGCGATCTTGAGCAGCAGCGGCGGCGGATTGCGCGGCGTCGCCGCCGCCCGCGCCGCCTGCACCGCGCCGATCAGGCGGGTCAGCGGATCGCGCCCCTGCAACGCGCGCAGGCCCGGCGTGTTCGGCGACGAGACGTTGATCGCCAGGTAATCGGCGAGCGGGGCCAGCGCCGTCGCCCCGGCGGCGTAGTCGGCGGCCGCGTCGGCGCTGTCGCGGTTGATGCCGAGATTGACGCCGACGATACCGCGCCGGGCGGCCGGGGCGGCCCGACGTTGCAGCCGCGCCGCCGCCGCCGCGAGGCCGCGGCTGTTGAAGCCGAGGCGGTTGATCGCGGCTTCGTCCGCGGGCAGCCGGAACAGGCGCGGGCGCGGGTTGCCGGGCTGCGGCCGCGGCGTGATCGTGCCGACCTCGACGAAGCCGAAGCCGAGCCGCAGGCCCTCGTCGGCGACCTCGGCGTCCTTGTCGAAGCCGGCGGCGAGCCCGACCGGGTTGGGGAAATCCCGGCCCCACAGGCGGATGCCGAGGATCGGGTCGTCGGCCGCGGGCGCCGGCAGCGGGACCCAGGCCAGGGCCCGCAGCGTCAAGCGGTGCGCCGATTCGGGCGGCAGCAGGCGCAATATCGGCGCGACGGATCGGTAAAGGTCTGGCATGGCGCCCTACGGCGCGCGGCGCGGCCGCGACGACGTCCGGTTCACAGCTTGCGCTTCACGTAGAGCACAGTAGCGATGCGGCGAACCTCGGTCAGCCTGATCTTCTCATCGTAGGGCGGCTGGGCGCCGTCGGCGTCCGGCGGCAGGTAGCCGCGCAACAGCAGCCAGTCGGCGTCCCGGCCGAGATACAGCTTGATCGAGGCGGCGCCGTCGCGCCGCTCGAGGAAGACGGCGTCGCCCGCGTCGCAGGATGTCGCCGGCGAGCAGATGCACAGAAAGCCGGGGAATATCCCGGCCGGTTTCATCAAGCTGCCGGTGGCCATCACGGCGAAAGCATCGGGGTCCTGCATGTCGCCCGGGCGGGCCGCGCGCACCGCCAGGCTGTCCCCCTGATACCAGCCGCGCAGGCCGCATTCGGCCAGGCCGATGACCGGCACGCCGCCCGGCCGGCGTGCCGGGTCGGCCGCGTCCTGCCGCATCGCGCCCTCGCCCGACCACAGCCAGTCGAGGCGAACGCCGGCCGCGGCCGCCACGCGGGCGATCGGCGCGAAGCCGGGCTGGTTACGCCCGGCGATATAGCGGCCAAGCTGATCGGCCGAGACGCCCGCGACCGCGGCCGCGTGCCGCCGGGTGCCGAGAAGGTCCGCCACCGCCGCGATACGCTTGCCGAGCGCCGGATCGGTACCAAGACGACCATCGCCGCCGCCTTGGATTTTCGCGCGGCGGGCGCTCATCCCGGACGCGACTCATGCCGCCCGAACGACGCATATTCGTCGCGTCGCCCGGCAGTATCACGACAAATAAGCTTGATATGGCCGCGAATATGCCGTATGGTCACGATGGAGTCATGTATCCGGCGGTTTACCGAACGGACGGGTGGCAACGTCTGCATGGTAGCATGCGACCGCCGGGGGGCAATGTATTAACGAACGGTCGCGTGAGCAATTCGCGACGACGCTATTGGGATGCCTCGCATCCTGCGACGGGCAGCCGCCGCCGGAGGCGGGTTTAGCGCGGCGGCGCTGACTTCGGCGGCTGGCATCGCGCTTGCGTGAGGGGGAGCGGCAAACCGATGCAGGTCCCGAAAAGCATGGCGAAAAACACGACCCCTGGGGTCATGAGCCGGCCGTTGCGCACGGCGCTCGAACTGGTCGAGGCGATCGCCGACACCGGCCTCGCGCTGGTGCCGGCGCAGCCGACCGCCGCCATGGTCAAGGCCGGCGCCATCGCCGGGATCGTCGGCCCGGAAACGGCCGTGCGCGTCTACCGCGCCATGGTGGCGGCGGCCGACTGACGCGGCCTTCCGCCCTCGCCCGGGCCGGCGGGCCGCCCGGTTCGTTCTTTCCGCCGAAACCGATTTTTCTGGTGACAAGGGGCGTCCGTCTTAGGAAGATGCGCCCATGCTGCGTCATGGCGACATCTGGCGGGCGATCGACCGACTGGCGGCCAAGCACCGGCTGTCGCCGTCCGGCCTGGCGCGCCGCGCCGGGCTCGATGCCACGACCTTCAACAAGAGCAAGCGGACCAACCCCGCGGGCAAGCCGCGCTGGCCAAGCACCGAGAGCCTGTCCAAGGTGCTGGCCTGCACCGGCGAATCGCTCGCCGGGTTCCTCCCGCTGCTCGGCGAGCGCAGCGCCGGCCGCCGGCGCATCCCGGTGCTCGGCTATGCCCAGGCCGGCGCCGCCGGCCATTTCGACGACGCCGGATATCCGATGGGGCGCGGCTGGGACGCGGTCGATATCCCCGACATCGGCGACGCCAACGCCTATGCCCTGAAGATCGCCGGCGACAGCATGGAACCGGTCTATCGCAGGGGCGATATCATCGTCGTGGCGCCTGCCGCGCCGCTGCGCCGCGGCGACCGCGTGGTGGTGCGCACGCGCGCCGGCGAAGTGATGGCGAAACAGCTCGGGCGCCGCTCGGCCCGCCGGCTCGAGCTGTTGTCGATCAACGCCAGGCACCCCGACCGCGTTCTCGCCGCCGACGAGGTCGAGTGGATCGCCCGCATCCTGTGGGTGAGCCAGTAGCGTACGGGGGCCCACGGGGCCGCTGCAAAATCCGGCGCACCGTCAGCGGGTTAGCCGATCTCTCCGGCGAGCTCCGGCGGGAAAGCGAAAACCGAGCGATGAACCCCATGTCCGGCGGGAAATCCCCGCGGGAGACGGGGGCCGGCCCGCGAGAGCGGTGCCCGGCCACCGCCCATGCCCCCGGCGGGCTCTCCGGCGAGAGGGCAAAACCGAGCGATCGACCCCATGTCCAGCGGGCCTTCGCCCACCGAAGGGCTTCGGCCAGCAGGCGGGCGGGCGACATGAAAATGTCGCAAATAGGCCAGCCTGGCGCTCCGCCGGGCCAGGGGCCCGGCCTCGCCTCGCATCCGATGCACGATGTCAAACAGCGCGCTGGCGGCCGCACGCGAATCGGACCGGGACGCCCGAATCCCGGACAGGACCGTCACCCCCACGATAGGAATAATTTCGGAAAATGTCAAAGCCGCCCGGATCGGCGCCGTGGGTCAGGTTCGGGCCGGCACTGGCCGACGCGCATGAAACGGCGGAAGGCGGCGGCCGGATCGTGCTATCCTGCGCGCCATGTCCGAGAGTCGAATATGCGAGCAGTGGTGCGCCAGGCCGGAGGCGTCCGACGGCTGTATCTGCCTCGGCAAGCTGCGGGCTATTCTCGCGGAGATGGAGCGGGTTCCGCCGAGCACGCCAGGGGAAGCGGCGCGGATATCGACGGCGGTCGCGCTGCTACGGCGAATCCTGAGCGGCAAGTTCGATCCGCGAACGGATTGGGCGCGACCGGGTGCCGTGATTCCGAAGTGACCCACCACCCGGGCATTTCGGGGACACAATCAGTAGTGTCCGGCTAATTATCGAATAGATTCAATTGGTTGTCGAACTGGCTCGGGTCTG
>JBBECF010000178.1:0-14175 GCA_040881945.1 Dongiaceae bacterium
GCCGCCGGGGTGGCGTCGTCATCGCTCATCACCGCGACCAGCGCCGCGACGGCGGCCTCGGCGTGGCGGCGCGCCAGGGCGCCGATCTCAGGGTCGGCCGCGGCGTCAGTTCGTGAATCCGGTTTATTTGGCGCGATCCAGGACCTCGGCCTTCGCGAAGAGCTCGGCTGCGATCTTCGCGTTCGGCACGACGCCCGTGCCATCCCTGTACATCTGCGCCAGCCGCCGCGCGGCCGACCCATTCCCGAGGATCGTAGCCAGGGCATACCAGGGCACGGCTTCTTCGGCGTTTATGCCCGTTATCAGATATCCCTCGCCCTCATACAGCCGGCCGAGCGCCGCGGCTGCCCCGCCATGTCCGCCCATGGCTGCCCGAGTGAGGAAATGGGTGATTTCGTCCGCGCGCTCGCTCCGCAGATAGCCTTCCGTGGTCAGGTAGAGCTGCGCCAGGTCGAAATACGCCGCTTCGTAATCGAAGAGAATGGCGCGCCGCCAGGCCTTCCGTGCCTCCATGATGCGCCCGGCCGCCAGTAGCGCGCGGCCGTGCTGGTAATGCAGGCGTGCGTTTTCGGGATCGCGCTCGACCGCCGCCGCGCAGGCCGCGACCGCCGCCGCCGCGTCCATGCGCTCGATCTCCACGGGATCGGCTTGGCGTCGCGGATCGTCGGGCCCGGCGGCCAGCCGGTCGCACGACTCGATCGGGTCGATCTCATTGCCCGCAACCGCGCTCGTGCAGGCCGTCGGGGCGGCGAGCAAGGCGGAAAGCATTATTGGTCGAAGGTTCGGCATGCACCTCACCTTATGGCCTCGGTCTGGACTCGCGGCGACCTGCGCGAGGCCCGCACCATGGGAATCCATCGTCCGGAAACTTACCGGGCCTGCCCCCGTAACTTGCCAAGCCAGGCATTGGCGGCGGTCTCGGCCTGCCGCTTATCCTCGGGCGCCAACCGCGCACCCAGATCGGCGGCCTCCGCCGCCGCGACCGCGTGGCCCAGCCCCGCCGCGATGCTCAGCCACGTGAATGCTAGCCTCTCGTCGCGTGGCAGGCCCCTTCCGCTCACCAACAACCGCGCCAGCGCGACCTGAGCAGCGGCATGGCCTTTACCTGCCGCCCGCCGGTACCAGTATCCTGCCTTCGTCTCGTCGCGGGGAACGCCGGCGGCACGCTCGTAGAGGCCGCCGATGCGGACCATGGCTTCGACATTGCCGCCCTCGGCCGCCATCCGATACCACTGCGATGCCGTCCGGGCGTCGGCCGGCCCGCCGATCCCATCCTCATACATGCGCCCGAGCCGCTCCATCGCCCGGTCGGACCCGAGCCGCGCCGCGGCGGTCAGGTGTCGTCGGGCAAGGGCCTCGTCTCTTGGAATGCGTCCGTCTTCGAGGTAGGCGATACCAAGGTCGTGCTCCGCGTCCGCGCTGCCCTGGGCCGCCGCCTGCTGCCATAGCTTGAACGCCAGATCCAATTCGTCGCGCCCGACGGCCCCAAGATAATGGACGCGCCCGAGCTGATAGAGACCGGCTGCGTCCGCCGATGCTCTGGCCCGTTCGAACCAGATGAGGCTCTTGCTCGGATCTGGTCCTGCCGTGGTTTCATTCAGATACATCCAACCGAGCGCATTCATCGAGTCGGCATCGCCCGTGGCCGCCGCTTGTTCGAAAAGATCGATCGCTCGATTCGTGTCCGGCCTGACGCCTCCTCCGTCCCTATACATCACGGCGAGACGGCGCATGGCCGGCACGTTGCCGCCGGCGACGGCTTGGGCGTACCATCGCGCCGCCGCGACCTCGCTTTGATACGTCCCATAGCCCTCTTCATGAGCCTGGCCGACCGCGTAGGCAGCCGCCGGGTGACCGCGATCCGCCGCCCGAAAAAAGAGGCTGTAGATTTCCGTGGCCCGCAAGCTCTTCAGTCGCGACGTCGTCATATAGTAATGTGCGAGGTCGAAGAGCGCCGCCTCGTAATCGAAGATGGTCGAGTGCCGCCACGCGCGCCGCGCCTCCAACTCCCGTCCCGCGGCGAACAGCGCACGGCCGTACTGATAATTCAGGCGCGGGTTGTCCGGGTCGACCGCAACTGCCGACTCGCATGCCTGCAGTGCCGCCGGGATTTCGATGCGGTCAACCTCGACCGGATCGGCCCGCCGGTGCGGATCGTCCGGCCCGGCGGCCAGCCGATCGCATTGGTCGGCCGGACTAGCCTCTTCGCCCGCAACTGCGCTCGTGCAGGCCGTCAAGACGGCAAGCGGGACGACGAGCATGGTCAGTCGGACGCCCATGGCCTCTTTTCTACCCTGCGGTTCCGATCGGGTCTCGCGATGCCCTCGATGCAGCCGCGGACATCGATCACATGCACGACGGAATTGATGCAAGCGCCGATTGCACAACGATCATGCCGTTCGATCGACGCAAAGTCCATGTTACGGTCCGCGCCGTGCCGGGGCCGGTGCGCGCCCCATCTGTTTACGGTTTCGACCCCCCGCCCCAGACCAGCCGCACCACCTGCGGCCCGGCGTCGCCGCCTTCGGGCGCCGCCGGGCCGGCCTTGCCGTAGCCCCAATTGAGCAGCGCGCTCGCCGCGGAGACCCGCGCCGCCGGGGTGGCGTCGGCGTCGCTCATCACCGCGACCAGCGCCGCGACGGCGGCCTCGGCGTGGCGGCGCGCCAGGGCGCCGATCTCGGGATCGGCATCGTCGGGGCGCGAGGCCGCCGCAACCCGCTTGCCCCGCCGGCGTGCCTCGGTCATATCGCCTCCCTACCCTCCCCGCGCCCCGATGGCGCGGCCGCCACGCGCGCAAAAAAATGGGGCCGGCGCCGGCGGCGCACGACCCCATCCCATAATTAGCGCGATTATGGGCTTTTTTTCCTATCTCCGTCAACAAAAAAATGCGGCCGCGCCGTCGTCAGGCTGGCCGCCTTGTGCGTTTCCATGCGCCCGGCCCGTCCGGCCGCCCGGCCGTAGCACGCCACCAGGACGTCGAGGCCGTCGAGCACCGCCCGCAGCTCGAAGTCGTCGGCGCGGCGCGCCGCGGCCGGCCGCCGCCCGCCGGCGTCAAGGAATCGCGGCGTCCGGGCGAAGACGGTCAGATTCTCGGTCGCGTCGCACACCCGCCGGCCGGCCGCGAGCAACCTGTTTTTCCCGAGTCGGAACAACGTCTCGATGCGCGTCTGCGTCGCCTCGTCCGCGGCGTCGAAGCCGCCGCCCTGGCTCGCGATCATCTGCCGGTAGTAGCGGTCGCAGGTGACCTGGGTGCGGCCGATCGTCCGGCCATAGAGGAACGCGTAGTGGCAGCCGGCCTCGTGCTGCTCGGCGCTGACCAGGCGGCGCGCCAGCATCAGGCCGAGCGGATATTCGCTGAGCGCCGGGTCGGCGCCGCCGGCCAGCAGCCGTCGTCGCGCCTGCGTCTCCGCTGTGCCGTGATCGATCGCCGGCAGTTCGCCCCGCGGTCTGCCCGCCCCTCGGCCGCCGTGCCACGCCTTCATCGCCCGCCCTCCCCCCTCGTTGTCCCGCCGGTGGCCCGCCCGCGAGCCGATTTTCCTTGCTCGCCGGTCCGGCATACGCATATACTACGCATAGAACCCCACGCAGTCAAACCTAATTTGCGTAGAGGCCGAGATGACGCCGGGTCAGACAAGCGACGAAAGGTCGGAAGTGTCCGAAGCGGCGCGCCGCCTCAAGGCGTTGCGTGAGCAGGCCGGGCTGTCGATGCGCGCGGTGGCCGAGTCGCTGCACTGGCCCTTGACCCGCTACCAGCATTACGAGGACCGCTATAAGCGTACCTTCCTGCCGGTCGAGCTGGCGCGCGAGATCGCGGCCATCCTGGCGCCGCACGGCGTCGATCCGCAGGCCGTGCTCGAGCTGGCCGGCATCGGCTCGCCGCCGCCGGCCGGCGCGCCGTTCCGGGCGCGGGCGCTCGGCGCGCCGCCGCCGGTGGCGCGCGACCTGCCGGTCATGGGCGCCGTCAAGGGCGGCTCGGAAGGCTTCTACTTCAACGAAGGCGAGCCGAAGGAGTTCGTGGCGCGGCCGGCCGGCCTCGCCGGCGCGGCCAACGCCTTCGCCCTCTATGTCGACGGCGACAGCATGGAGCCGCGCTACTTCGCCGGCGAAGTCCTCTACGTCAACCCCAACCGCCCGATCACCCGCCACTGTTTCGTCGCCGTCGAGATGCAGGATGGTCAGGGCCTGATCAAGCAATTCGTGCGGCGCAGCGACGAACACGTCGTCCTGCGCCAGTTCAACCCGGCGAAGGACCTCCGCGTCGCGGCGCGCGAGGTCAAGCGCATCTATCGGATCACCGGGTCGGGCGAGGCGAGCTGATCCGCCTCGCGCGTTTTGGCGTTGCATGCCTTACGTAATAAGCGTATAGTGCCCCTGGTACCGATCCGAAGGGAGGAACAGGGATGGCCTTCAAGTCGCGCGAATTGAGCGTTCTCGCCTACGCCAACGGCTTCACCCTCTGGCACTACCGGACCGAGGACGCGCTCGAAGCGGTCGCCGGCGCCGCCGGCTACTTCGATTCCGCCTGCGACATGCTGCGCGGCGGCGACCAGATCATCGTCAATCTGCTTGGCCAGAACCGGCCGGCGATCGTCAATCTGGTGGTCACCGCCGCCGGCGACGCCGTGGGCGTGGCCCCCGCCGCGGCCGTCACGCCCGCACGGCCGCCGTCATGCGCCTAGCTCGACGACGACGCGGCCGCGGACCTTGCCGGCCAGTATCTTGGTCGCGAGATCGGGCAGATCCGTCAGGCCGGCCGGCTGGATCATGGCGTCGAGCTTGTCCATCGGCAGGTCCCTGACCAGCCGCGCCCAAGCGCCTTCTCGCCGCTCGGCCGGGCACATCACCGACTCGATGCCAAGCAGGCTGACCCCGCGCAGCAGGAACGGGAGCACCGTGGTGTCAAGCTTGGCGCCCCCGGCCAGACCCACCGCCGCCACGGCGCCGCCGTATTTCAACCCCGCCAGCACCGTGGCCAGGGTCGCGCCGCCGACGGCGTCGATGCAGCCGGCCCAGCGTTCCGCGTCGAGCGGCTTGCCCGACGGCGTCGCCAGGCTGGCGCGATCGACGATCTCGGCGGCGCCAAGGTCCCGCAGGTAGTCTTCGGTTTCGGGCCGGCCGGTCGAGGCGACGACGCGATAGCCGAGCCGGTGCAGCACGGCGATGGCGACGCTGCCGACGCCGCCGGCCGCCCCGGTCACCAAGATGTCGCCGCTTGCCGGGTCGATGCCGTGCGCCTCGAGGGCCATGACGCCCAGCATCGCGGTCAGGCCCGCCGTGCCGATCGCCATGGCGCGGCGCAACGTCAGCCCGGCGGGCGGCCGCACCAGCCACTCGCCCTTGACCCGCGCCTTCTCGGCGTAGCCGCCCCAATGCAGCTCGCCGATCCGCCAGCCGGTCGCGATCGCCGGGTCGCCGGGTTTCCACGCCGGGTTGTCCGAGGCCTCGACGGTGCCGGCGAAATCGACGCCCGGCACATGCGGGTAGCGGCGCACCAGGCGGCCGAGCCCGTTCAGGATCATGCCGTCCTTGTAGTTAAGGGTCGAATACTCGACCGCGACGGTCACGTCGCCGGCCGGCAGGTCGCTGACCTCCAATTGCCGGATCGCGCTCGTCACCTTGCCGTCTTTTTCCTCGAGGACCAGGGCGTTGAACATGGCTTGCCGTCGCTCCCGCGGGGTCAACGCAGCGGCTCGAGGACGCTCACATAGTTGGCGACCGCCGCGCCGCCCATGTTGAAGACGCCGGCGAGCTTGGCGCCCTTGATCTGCATGCCGCCGGCCTGGCCGCTCACCTGCATCGCGGCCAGCACATGCATCGACACGCCCGTGGCGCCGATCGGATGGCCCTTCGCCTTCAGCCCGCCCGACGGGTTCACCGGCAGCCTGCCGTCCTTCTCGGTCCACCCTTCCAGGATGGCGCGGGCGCCCTGCCCGCGCGGGGTCAGGCCCATCGCCTCGTACTCGATCAGCTCGGCGATGGTGAAGCAGTCGTGGGTCTCGACCAGGCTCAGATCGTCGAGGCTGAGGCGGCTTCGCTCCAGCGCCCGGCGCCACGCCAACGTCGGCCCCTCGAACAGGGTGATGTCGCGCTTGCTCAGCGGCATGAAGTCGTTGACCTGCTCGGCGGCGCGGAAGACGACGGCCTTGCGCAGCAGCAGGGCGGTTTCGATGTCGGCCAGCACGACCGCCGCCGCGCCGTCGGACACCGGGCTGCAATCGGTGCGCCGCAGCGGCCCGGCGACGATCGGGTTCTTGTCCGACACCGTCCGGCAAAATTCGTAGCCGAGGTCCTTGCGCATCTGCGCCAGCGGGTTGGCGACGCCGTTCTTGTGGTTCTTGGCGGCGATCCGCGCCAGCGCGTCGGACTGGTCGCCGTGCTTCTGGAAATACAACTCGGCGATGCGCGCGAAGACGCCGGCGAAGCCGCCCTCGATCGCCGCTTCCTCCTTCACGTAGCTGGCCTTCAGCAGATTGGCGCCGACCTCCGGCCCCGGCGTGTCGGTCATCTTTTCGACGCCGATAATCAGCGCCAGGCGGGCGTGCCGCGCCGCGATGCTGCGCAGGCCGGCATGGATCGCCGCCGTCCCGGTGGCGCAGGCGTTCTCGACCCGGGTCGCCGGCTTGAAGCGCAGCGCCGGCTCGCCTTGCATCACCAGCGAGGCGGGGAAGTCCTGGCGCGAGAACCCGCCGTTGAAATGGCCGACGAACACCTCGTCGATGTCGGCGGCGGCGACGCCGGCGTCTTCGAGCGCGTCATGCGTGGCGCGGACGATCAGCGACTCCACGTCCTCGCCCGCGTGGCGGCCGAACGGGGTATGGCTCCAGCCGACGATGCAAGCTGTCATTTCGGGTTCTCCTCGGCGGCAAAGCCGCAGCATAGCAGACCGGTCGCGCCGTTACAGGCATTCGGCGAACCGCACCGGCTCGCCGGCCGGCGCGCCGATCAGCTCGTCCTCGCGCATGACGACGCGCCCGCGAATCACGGTCGCCCGCGGCCACCCGGTCACCGCCATGCCGTCGAACGGGGTCCAACCGCACTTGCTGGCGGTCCGATCCTTGGAGATGGTCCGCCGCGCCTTCAGATCGACGAGCGTCAGGTCGGCGTCGTAGCCGACGGCGATGCGGCCCTTGCCGGCGATGTTGTAGATCCGCGCCGGCCCGGCGCTGGTCAGGTCGACCAGGCGCTCGAGCGTCAGGCGCCCGGCGTTCAAATGGTCGAGCAGCAACGGCAGCAGCGTCTGTACCCCCGGCATGCCGGACGGGCTTTCCGGGTAAGGCCGCGCCTTCTCCGCCGCCGTGTGCGGGGCGTGGTCCGAACCGATGCAATCGACGATGCCCTGGGCGATGCCGCGCCACAGGCCGTCGCGGTGGCGCGCCTCGCGGATCGGCGGGTTCATCTGGGCGAACGTGCCGAGCCGCGCATAGCACTCCGGCGCGGCCAGGGTCAGGTGCTGCGGCGTCACCTCGACCGTGGCGATGTCCTTGGCGGCGGCCAGGATCTCCATCTCCTCGGCCGTCGTCACGTGCAGGACGTGGACGCGGCGTCCGCTCTCGCGCGCCAGCCGCAGCAGCCGCCGCGTGGCCATGACCGCGGTCTCGACGTCGCGCCACTCCGGGTGAAGGCCGACGTTGCCGCCGGCGCGCGCCAGCTCGAACCGCTCCTTCAATCGGGCCTCGTCCTCGGCGTGGACGGCGACGCGCCGACGGCCGTTGCGCAATACGTCGCGCAGGCCCGCGTCGTCGGCCACCAGCAGGCTGCCGGTCGAGCTGCCCATGAAGACCTTGACCCCGGCGCAACCGGGCAGTCGTTCGAGCTCGCCCAGCCGCGCCGCGTTCTCCGCCGCCGCGCCGATGAAGAACGCGTGGTCGCACCACGCCCGCCCGCGCGCCCGCGCCAGTTTGTCGGCAAGCTCCGCGCGCGAGAGCGTATTCGGGTTCGTGTTCGGCATGTCGAAGACGGCGGTGACGCCGCCCAGGACGGCGCCGGCCGTGCCGGTCGCCAGGTCCTCCTTGTGCTCCAGGCCGGGCTCGCGGAAGTGCACCTGGGTGTCGATCACGCCGGGCAGGACGTGCAGGCCCGTCGCGTCGACGACCTCGGCCGCCGCGCCGGTCACCGCGCCGATGGACGCGATCTTGCCGCCACTGACCGCGACGTCGGCGGCCGCGATGCCGTTCGGCGTGGCGACGATGCCGCCACGGACGATCAGGTCATAGGAAACGCTCAACCGCGCGGCTCCTTTCGGCGCCCTCATAGCCCGGCGCCGCCGGCCCGACAAGGACGGCCGCTCAGCGCGCGATCGAAGAACTCGCGATAGCCCGCGACGGCGACCGCCTCGGTGTATCCAGCCCGGTACGACTCCCAGCCGCCTTCGACCAGGCGCTCGGCCAGCGCGGCGTCGCCGACGACGCGCCCGATGGCGGCCGCCAGCGCCGGCGCATCCTCGACCGGCACGAGCAATCCGTTCTCCTCCGGCCGCACCAGCGCCGCCGGCCCGGCGCTCGCCGCCGCGACCACGGGGACGCGCTGCGCCCAGGCCTCGACCAGCGCGTTGCCGAAGGGTTCGTGGCGCGACGGCACGACGAGGACGTCGGCCGCCGCGAGCAGCGCCGTCGTGTCCTCGCGCCAGCCGAGGAAGCGCACCCGCTCGGCGACGCCCAACCGTTCGGCCAGTCGCTTGAGCGCGCCGTCGAGCGGCCCGTCCCCGGCGAGCCACAGCCACGGCCCGGGCAGCTCGGCGAGCGCGTGCAGCAGCACGTCGAACCCCTTGTTCGCGTGCAGCCGGCCGTGCGCCAGCGCCTGTGGCGCGTCGGCGGGGGTCGCTAAGACCGTCCGGTCGAGCGGCGGCGCCGGCGCCGCCGGCACGACGTTCGGCATATAATGCGTGCGTTCCGCCGGCCAGCCGGCGCGCCGCAGGTAATCGACGATGTCCGGGGTGTTGCCGATCAGATGATCGCAGCGCCGATAGTATTTGAGGTCGTAATAGCCGCCGAGGCGGGCGGCATGGACGAAGCCCCTGCCGTCCCGCGCCGCCGGGCAGAACCGCGTCGCCCGGCTCATCCAGGTGAGCACGATGTCGGGCGCGAAGGCGGCGACCTCGCGGCGGAACCGGGGCCCGCTCAGCAGGTCCAGCGGCCCGCCGAAGGCGAGTTCGACCGGCTTGAGGCCGCCGGCGGCGAGCGCCGCGGCGCGCTCCGGGTCGCGGCGGATCAGGATACGCTGCTCGATTCCGGCCCGGTGCAGCGCTAGGGTCAGGCGCACGAACTGCCGCTCGGCGCCACCATGCGGGCCGCCCGCCATCGCTTGCAGGACTCGCGTCATCGAACCTCGGAAACCCCGCCGTTGCACGCCCTTGTAAAGGCGCGGCCTCTGACCGATCTTAGGCGGGCGGCGAATGGCGCGCGAGGCGCATCGTGACCCCCGAATTGGCCGACCCGGTTTTTCTGCTCCCCGAATCGCGCGGCGTCCTGACGGTCTCCGGCCCGGACGCCGTTTCCTTCCTGCAGGGCATCGTCTCCAACGACGTGACCAGGGTCGCGCCGGGCCGCGCGATCTACGCCGCCTTCCTGACGCCGCAGGGCAAGTTCCTGCACGATTTCTTCATCGCCCGGATCGGCGACACGCTGTGCCTCGACTGCGAGGCGGCGCGGCGCGCCGATCTGCTGCGCCGCCTGTCCGTCTACCGCCTGCGCTCGAAGGTCGAGCTCGCCGACGCCACCGCCGATCTCGCCGTCGCGCTGATGTTCGGTCCGCGCGCCGCCGCCGCGCTCGACCTGCCCGCCGAGCCGGGCCGCGCGGTCGCGTTCGCCAAAGGCGTCGCCTATGTCGATCCGCGGCTCGACGCCCTCGGCCTGCGCGCCATCCTGCCGCGCGCCGCAGCGAAGGCGGCGCTGACCGCGGCGGGCTTCCGGCCAGGCGACGCCGCCGACTACGAGCGCCTGCGTCTTTCGCTCGGCGTTCCCGACGGCAGCCGCGACCTCGCGATCGAGAAGGCGATCCTGCTCGAGAACGGCTTCGACGAGTTGCACGGCGTCGACTGGCGAAAGGGCTGTTACCTGGGCCAGGAGCTGACCGCGCGCACCAAGTATCGCGGCGTCATCCGCAAGCGGCTGGTGCCGGTGCGGATCGACGGGCCGCTGCCCGAATCGGGCACGCCGATCCACCTCGGCGACCGCGAAGCCGGCGAGATGCGTTCCGGCGCCGACGGGATCGGCCTGGCCTTGCTGCGGCTCGAATGCCTCGATCCGGCGGTCGGCGGCGAGGTGCTCGTCGCCGGCGACAGCCGTCTGACGCCGGTCAAGCCCGGTTGGGTGGCCTTTTGACCGGGTCGGCCCCGCGATGACCCGCGCCCGCCTGCGCGATCTCGGCCTCTCGGTCGGGCGCCTGCCGCCCGGCCCCTTGAACGCCATCACCGACGTGGCCGGGGTGCGCGTCGGCCACGCCACGCTGGTCCGCGACGCGCCTTCGGTCGTGCGCACCGGCGTCACCGCGATCTGGCCGCGCGGGCCGGAGATCTGGCGCAGCTATGCCTTCGCCGGCTACCATTCCTTCAACGGCTACGGCGAGATGACCGGCGTCGTCTGGTTGCAGGAGCAGGGCCTGTTGGCCGCGCCGATCTGCCTGACCAACACCCATGCGGTCGGCGTCGTGCGCGACGCGATCTGCGCCTATGCGGTGCGCGAGCGCGTCGACCAGGCCTTCCACCTGCCGGTCGTGGCCGAGACCTATGACGGCTGGCTGAGCGACGCCGAGAGCTTCCCGGTGACGGCCGAGCTCGCCTTCGCGGCCCTCGACTCGGCCGCCGGCGGCCCGGTCGCCGAGGGCAATGTCGGCGGCGGGACGGGCATGATCTGCCACGAGTTCAAGGGCGGCATCGGCACGGCCTCGCGGGTCGCCGACACGGCCGGCGCGTCCTACACCGTCGGCGCGCTGGTCCAGGCCAATTACGGCGCCCGCGATCTCCTGCGCGTGGACGGGGTGCCGGTCGGGCGCGAGATCGGATCGGACGAGGTGCCGTCGCACCGCGACGCCCCGCGCGACGCCGGCTCGATCATCGTCGTGCTGGCGACCGACGCGCCGCTGCTGCCGATCCAGTGCCAGCGCCTGGCGCGGCGCGCGACGACCGGCCTCGCCTGGGTCGGCGGCATCGGCGCCAACGGCAGCGGCGACATCTTCCTCGCCTTCTCCACCGGCAACGCCGTTGCCGCCGACGCCAAGCTCGCCGAGGTCCGCATGTTGGGCGCCGACGCCATGACCCCGCTGTTCCTCGCCGCCGCCGAGGCGACCGAGGAGGCGATCCTCAACGCCCTCACCGCCGCCGAGACGATGACCGGCCAGCGCGGCCGCACCGCCCACGCCCTGCCGCTCGATCGCCTCCAGGAGATCATGCGCCGCCACCGTCCGACCTGACGCCGCGTGGACTCCCTCCCCCGCGCGAAGCGTGGGGGAGGGCCGGGGCGGGGGCTCACGCCGACAGCTTCCGCCCGATCCCCGCCAGCCGCGCGAACGGCGACTCGTCCGCCGCCAGGGTCAGCTTCCCGGCCCGCCGCAGACCCTCGCGGCCGAAGCGCTCGCGCACCGCCTGAACGAGCCACGACGCCGCCTGCTCGCGGCGCCGCGCCGCCAGCCGCCCATCCTGCCCGAGCCAGCGCCAGTGGCCGTCGATCGCCTCGATCAGCTCGCCGATGCCCTCGCGCCGCGTCGCCGAGACGCTCAACACCGGCACGGCCCAACCCGCCGCATCCGTGTCGGCCAGACCCAGGGCGGCCGTGAGGTCGGCGCGGGCGCGCCTGGCCGCCGCGCCCATGTCGGTCTTGGTGACCACGGCGATATGGGGGATCTCGACGATCCCGGCCTTCATGAACTGCAGGCTGTCGCCCGATCCCGGCTGCACGCAGAAGACGACCGTGTCGGCGGCGCCGGCGACGTCGGTCTCCGACTGCCCGACGCCCACCGTCTCCAGCAGCACCAGGTCGTAGACCGCGCGCATAACGACCATGGCGGCGACCGTCATCTCGGCCAGCCCGCCGAGCCGGTCGCGGGCGGCCATCGAGCGGACGAAGACGCCGGCGTCCTCGGGATCGGTCATCAGCCGCAGCCGGTCGCCGAGCAGCGCGCCGCCCGAGCGCCGCGACGACGGATCGACGGCGACGACGCCGACCGTCCGGCCGCCGGCCCGCACCAGGGCGATGAGCGCGCCCAACAGCGTCGACTTGCCGACCCCCGGCGGCCCGGTGACGCCCACGACATGGGCGCGCGGCGTGCCATAGGCGGCGTCGAGCAGGGCCACGCTCTCCGCCGCGTCCGGCCGCCGTTCGAGCTCGGCCAGCGCCGCCGCCAGCGCCGCCTTGTCGCCGCCCGCGAGCCGGGCGAGGTCGGGCAGGCGCCGGGACGCCGGCGGGGCTGGCGCATTCGACATGGCCGCCATTTACGGGCTGGCGCCGCCAGGGGTCAAGGAACAGCGGCCGGGGGATGATTCAAGAATTTTACGAACAACCCCATGCACCCTCGGTGTCAAGGGGATTCGGCCTCGCCGCCCAGGGCAATTGCGTTGGATCGGGGTGGGGCTTCATCGTTCGAGACGGCCACTGCACGGACGCGGTCTCGAAAGAACGGCTTGACAGGTATCGGAATATTGTCCTATAAGAGAAATATTATGGAGGTGACTTGCGCCGAGGCGCGCGCAGGCCCCAAGAGAGAAGGCAACCCGCCGCGAGGCGGGTTTTGTTTTTTCCGGGTTCCGGCCCCAGCGCAAAGGAGTTTGACGATGAGCAGTCACCTCGGTCGGCCGCTGCCCGGCAGCGTAGCCTGGGCGGCCGAGCGCATCCGCCGCATGATGGAGCGCGAGGCGCAGGAGCGCCTGGTGCGCCGCCGCGCCGATCAAGGAACCGCGAGAAGCGGTAGTGGCGCATTCTAGAAATGGCTGTTCCGTGCGGGTCTTGACAAATTTGGTGACGATGCTGGCGACGTGTGGCAACGTACCTTCATGCCTAAGCAGTCAAGAAAGCGCCCGACCAACCCCAACCAGCTCGGTAAACTTATCGTTGATATTTCCGTCGGGCAGGTCAGTGAGCAAACGGAGCCGCAGAAGAATCCTACTGCGGTGCGTTTGGACGCCTTTGTAGCCTCAAGGACGGTAAGGCGCGCGCCAAGAGTATGTCTGCCAAGCAAAGGTCGGAGATCGCGCGAATGGCAGCTAAGAAACGTTGGTCACTGAAGCGCAGTTAGCGCGATGACGATCAACATCGGGCTGGTCACAAGCGATGCAGTCGTACTTGCCTGCGACAGCGTCGCGAGCACCACGAGCTATTTCCTCGATCCGATTGCGCTGCAGTGGGCGCGCGATGCTGACGGCAAGTGGGCGAAAGATGCAGACGGCAAGTTCAGCCTGAAATTTGACTTTGACGACTACCAATCCATCGTGACGAACGCCTGGGGCGGCGTCACGAAGATGCTTCCTCTCCATAAAGGCGAATCGCCGGTTGTTGCCGTCACCGCTGGTCTCGCAAAGATCAAAGGTCGGCCTATCGCCAGTTTGGCAGGAGAGTTTTTTGAGAAATCTGAAAAACGCAAGAGAAAATGCGTAAACGTTGACGTTATCTGCAAGGAATTTCTGGAGTTTATTCGCGCAAAATACGACGAACACTATAAAGACTCGTCGCTTCCGGAAGTACTGCGCGAAGGACCCGAATTTCTTGTCGGCGGGTTTGGCCGTGATGATGAGTTCCCTTCGCTGTATCGGATTTCAGTCCGGGAGAAAAAGGTAAAGGCCGAACTCGGTCAGCCAGTCCCACAGACCAGAACCGGGGTCTCGTGGAATGGTCAGTCCGATGCAGTCGAGCGGTTCATTCGCGGGTATGCCTATGAAGCAAGGCGCCACGTCGAAAGGACTGTCGCGGCCGAACTGAAGACGCATGGCGGGATTGTTGCCAAATATGTTTCTGACGAGATCAATGGCCTCATGGGAAAGATCGGCCAGCCGATCCCACCTGACTTCAAGCTGGAAATCCCGGAGTTAAAGGAAATCAAGGTGGATTGGAGTCAGTTCGTGGTCGACATCGACTATGCGAACCTCCCCATTCAGGAAGCTGTTAAGTTTGCATCCTTTCTCGTGCTTGTTCAGGAAAGGCTTATCCCGTTGTCCCAGGTTGTCAGGTTTCGTCGGCCTCGGTGGGTTTG
>JBBECF010000179.1:0-13978 GCA_040881945.1 Dongiaceae bacterium
CGGTCGCGGCAGAGGAGAAGCGGCCGGGCCTGAGCCCGCTGGTCTGGGTCGGCGCTCTGATTGTCATCGTCGTCGTGCTGCTGCTGATCTTCGGCCGCTGACCCGCCTTCGGCCTTGACTGCCGCGGGGGGCGGATCAACACTGGTGGACGTCGCCCGGCGTCGCGCCGGGACGAAGCGAACGCGGCCCGGCCAACGCGGCCGCATCGGGGTTGAGAGGCGGGCTGCCGCCCGGCCTCGCGCAGAAGGGGAGGATGTCATGCCCACCGTGTCCCTAACGGTGAACGGCAAGAAGGTGTCGGCCGAGGTCGAGGCGCGCACCCTGCTCGTTCACCTGCTTCGCGAGCGTCTCGGCCTTACCGGCACCCATGTCGGTTGCGACACCAGCCAGTGCGGCGCCTGCGTTGTCCATGTCGACGGCAAATCGGTGAAGAGCTGCACGCTCCTGGCGGTCCAGGCCGAAGGCGCCAAGGTCACCACCATCGAGGGGCTGGCCAACGGCGAGCTGCATCCGATGCAGGCCGCGTTCCGCGAGCACCACGGGCTGCAATGCGGCTTCTGCACGCCCGGCATGGTGATGAGCGCCGTCGATCTCGTCCGGCACAACGCGGACCCGAACGAGCACGACGTCCGCGAGTGGCTCGAAGGCAACATCTGCCGCTGCACCGGCTACCACAACATCGTCAAGGCCGTGCAGGCCGGCGCCAAGGCGATGCGGAGGTAGGGACATGGCTGAGCAAGGCATCGGCGCCGCCGTGCGGCGCACCGAAGACTACCGTTTCCTCACCGGCCGCGGCCACTACACGGACGACATCAACCGTCCGAACCAGACCCATGCCTACTTCCTGCGCTCGCCGCACGCCCACGCCAAGATCCGCAAGATCGATACGAAGGCGGCGAAGCAGGCGCCCGGCGTGGTCGCCGTTTACACCGGCGCCGACACCGCGGCCGACAAGGTCGGCGGGCTGATTTGCGGTTGGACGGTCAAGGACAAGCAGGGCAACCCGCACAAGGCGCCGGCGCACCCGGTGCTGGCGCTGGACACGGTGCGCTACGTCGGCGACCACGTCGCCGTCGTGATCGCGGACAGCCTCGCCGCCGCCAAGGACGCCGCCGAGAAGATCCAGGTCGATTACGACGTGCTGCCGGCCATCGTCGACACCGCCAAGGCGATCGACCCCAAGTCGCCGCAGGTCCACGCCGACGCGCCCGGGAACCTGTGCTACGACTGGGGCCTGGGCGACAAGGCGGCGGTCGACGCGGCCTTCGCCAAAGCGCACCGCGTCACCAGGCTCGATCTCATCAACAACCGGCTCATCCCCAACGCGATCGAGCCGCGCGCCGCGATCGGCGAATACGACCCCGGCACCGGCGGCTACACCTGCTACAGCACCAGCCAGAACCCGCACGTGCTGCGCCTGATTATGTGCGCCTTCATCCTCGGCGTGCCCGAGCACAAGATGCGCGTGGTGGCGCCCGACGTCGGCGGTGGCTTCGGCTCGAAGATCTTCTGCTACGCCGAGGAGGTGGTGTGCGTCTGGGCGGCCAAGAAGATCGGCCGCCCCGTCAAGTGGACCGCCGAGCGCAGCGAATCCTTCCTCTCCGACGCACACGGCCGCGACCACGTGACGCATGCCGAGCTGGCGCTCGACAAGGACGGCAAGTTCCTCGCGCTCCGCGTCGCCACCATCGCCAATATGGGGGCGTATCTGTCGACCTTCTCCACCTCGATCTCGAGCTACCTCTACGGCACCCTGCTCGCCGGGCAGTACACGACGCCGGCGATCTATGTCGAGGTCAAGGCGGTGTTCACCAACACCGCGCCGGTCGATGCCTATCGCGGCGCCGGGCGGCCCGAGGCGAGCTACGTGATCGAGCGCATCGTCGAATGTGCGGCGCGCGAGATGAAGCTCGATCCCGTCGAGATCCGCCGCCGCAACTTCGTTGGGCCGGACCAGTTCCCGTACCAGACGCCGGTGGCGCTGGTCTACGATTCGGGCAACTACGCCAAGACCCTCGACGCCGCCTTGAAGCTCGCCGACCATGCCGGCTTCCCCGCCCGCAAGGCCGACTCCGCCCGGCGCGGCAAGCTGCGCGGCCTCGGCATCTCGGCCTATATCGAGGCCTGCGGCATCGCGCCCTCGGCCGTCGCCGGCGCGCTCGGCGCCGGCGTCGGCTTGTGGGAATCGGGCCTGATCCGCTTCAATCCGACCGGCTCGGTCAGCGTCTACACCGGCTCGCACAGCCACGGCCAGAGCCACGAGACCACCTTCGCCCAGGTCGTGTCCGACGTGCTCGGCGTGCCGCTCGAGAACGTCGAGGTCGTGCACGGCGACACCGCGCGGGTGCCCTTCGGCATGGGCACCTACGGCTCGCGCAGCATCGCGGTCGGCGGCTCGGCGCTGATGAAGGCGGCCGACAAGATCATCGCCAAGGGCAAGAAGATCGCCGCCCACCTTCTCGAGGCGTCGATGGACGATCTCGAATATGCCAAGGGCGTGTTCCGGGTGGCCGGCACCGACCGCACCAAGACGATGGCCGAGGTGGCGTTCGCCGCCTATGTGCCGCACAACTATCCGCCGGGCCTCGAGCCCGGCCTCGAGGAGACGGGATTCTACGACCCCGTCAACTTCACCTTCCCGGCCGGCGTCCACATCGCCGAGGTCGAGATCGATCCCGACACCGGCGTCGTGAAAATCGTGAACTGGTCGGCGGTGGACGACTTCGGCAACGTGATCAACCCGATGGTGGTCGAAGGCCAGGTCCACGGCGGCATCGCCCAGGGCGTCGGCCAGGCGCTCCTCGAAGGCTGCGTCTACGACAAGGAGACCGGCCAGCTCGTCACCGGCTCCTACATGGACTACTGCATGCCGCGCGCCGACGACCTGCCGAGCTTCAAGGTCGGCATGACGCATACCCCCTGCCCGCATAATCCGCTCGGCGTCAAGGGCTGCGGCGAGGCCGGCGCCATCGCCGCCCCACCGGCGGTCATGAACGCCGTGACCGATGCGATCGGGATCATGCATCTCGACATGCCGGCGACGCCGGAGAAGGTGTGGCAGGCGATCCGGCGGGCCACCCCGGCCCGGGCCGCCGAATAGGGAGGGAGAGGACGATGTACGACTTCGCCTATCGCCGTCCGGCCTCGCTGGCCGACGCGGTCAACGCCCTGAAGGCCGCGAGCGACGGCAAGCTGCTGGCCGGCGGCATGACCCTCATCCCGACCCTGAAGCAACGCCTGGCCTCGCCCTCGGACCTGATCGACCTCGCCGGCATCGCCGAGCTCAAGGGCATCAAGGCCGCCGGCGACATGCTGACCGTCGGCGCGCTCGCGACCCACGCCGAGGTCGCCGCCGCGGCGGCGGTCAAGCAGACGATCCCGGCGCTGGCGGCGCTCGCCGATTCCATCGGCGACCCGCAGGTGCGCCACCGCGGCACGATCGGCGGATCGATCGCCAACAACGACCCGGCCGCCGATTACCCCGCCGCCGTGCTCGGCCTCGGCGCCACGGTGCGCACCGACAGGCGCAAGATCGCGGCCGACGATTTCTTCACCGGCATGTTCGAGACCGCGCTCGACGACGGCGAGATCGTCGTCGCGGTCGACTTCCCGAAGCCGGAGAAGGCCTGCTACATGAAGTTCCCGAACCCGGCATCGCGCTACGCCATGGTCGGAGTCTTCGTGGCGCGCGCCGGCGGCAAGGTGCGGGTGGCCGTCACCGGGGCGGCGCCCTGCGTGTTCCGCCACACCGAGATGGAAAAGGCGCTCGGCGCAAAATTCTCGCCCGACGCCATCAAGTCGATCAAGGTGTCGCCCGACGGCCTCAACAGCGACATCCACGGCAGCGCCGAATACCGCGCCCATCTGGTTTCGGTCATGGCGCAGCGCGCCGTCGCCGCCTGCGCGTAGAACCGTCAATCGGAGCTGCGCGTAACGCCTCACCCACCCGCTTCGCCGATCTCCCCCTCTCCCCCTGCAAGGGGGAGAGGGCGGGGTGAGGGGGGCCGGCCGAGCCGGCCTCTGCGTCTCGCCGTCGCGCTCGGCATCGCCGCGGCCGTCCTCGCCGGGGTTTGGCTCGCCTTGCCGCAGATCGTCGCGGCGCTACTCGTTTACGAGCTGCGCGCGGCGGGTCTGCCCGACCCGGAGCTGCGCGTCGCACGGCTCGGCCTCGACGGCGCGACCATCGCCGATCTCAGCCTCGGCGCCGCCGGCGAAGTTGCGGCCGACGAGGTCGTCGTCGACTACGCCCCGGCCGGCCTCGTGCGCGGCCGCGTCGAGCGCGTCCTATTGCGCGGGCTGCGCGTCGCCGTCCGGCTCGATGGGACGCGCCCCTCGCTCGGCTCGCTCGACGCCGCCCTCGCGGCGCTTGGCGCGACGGTTGAGCCGGGGGACGGCGCGGCGGGGCCGCCCGTCCCGCCCGTCGTGTTCGAGCACGCCCGGATCGATCTGGCGATGCCGTTCGGACCGGTCGCGCTGCGGTTCGGCGGCGCGCTCGGCCCGAGCCCCGCCGGCGGCCTCGCCGGCGATTTCGCGCTCGCCGCCGAGAGCGGGTTCGGCCGCCTCGCCGGCCGATTGACGCTCACCCTCGTCGGCGACGCCATCGACGGCCACCTGAAGATCGCCGAGGGCGCGATCGCGCACCCCGCTTTGGCCGCTACCGCCGTCACTGGCGAGATGCGTTTCGCCGCCACGCCGGCCGGGTTGTCGCGGGCGACGGCGGCCTTGGACCTGCGCGACGCGACCGGCGCGGCTTCGATGACGGCGACGGCCGTCCTGGACCGCTTCGACGGCGCCCCGCGTCTCGTTGCCGCGGCCGAACTCGTCGCGCCGGCCGCCGCGGCGCCGTGGCCGTTCGTCGGACTGCCCGCGCCGGCGGCCGGGGCGGTCCGCCTGTCGGCCTCGCTCGCCGTCGATTTGCCGCCCCTGGCCGAGATAGATGCCGCCGCCGCCCTCGCCCGCCCGCTCGACCTGTTGCGCGGGCGCGCCGCCGGGACCGCGCGGTTCGACCTCGCCGGTCTCGAATGGCCCGGGTTCGTCGGCGAAGGTGCCGCCACCGGCGCGTTGGACCTCACGGTCGAGGACGATGCGCTCGCCCTCTCGGCCGCGGCGCCGCTGCACCTCGCCGGCACGCCGGACGCCGCCGGGCTCGACGCACTCGGCCTGCCGGCCGATTTGCGCGCCGCCGCCGCCGGTCCGCTCGACCTCAGCGTGGACGTGCTGACCCTGCGGCTGCGGCCCGCGGGCGACCGCGCCGAGCTCGGCGCCGAAGCGGCGTTCGCGCTCAAATCCGCCGGGCCGGCCACCTTGAGCGGCCGGCTCGCCGGAAGCGTCGGTCTCGACGGTGCGGGCCGCCCCGACCGCTTCGATCTCGCCGAGGCGCGCCTCGAGCTCGCCGGCCTGACCGTCGCCGGCGCCGTCGTCGAGCGCGCCGCCCTGACTGCGACCCTGGCCGGCACGCCGGCCGCGATCGCCGGCGCCGCCGGCCTCGAAATCGCGGTCCGCGACCTGCGCGTCGCCGGCCTCGCCGCCGAGGGTCTGGCGCTGAGCGCGGGCGCCGACATCGCCTTGGAGGGCGGCCGGCTGACCGCGCGGCTGCGCGATGACGGCGCCGTCACGGCGCGCGGCCTGACCGTCCCCGGACTGCTGCTCGGCGCGGATCCGCTGCGCGTGCCCCTGCACGCGGCCGACGCGGCCTTTTTGACCGTGACGTTCGCGGAGGCTGCGACGCGGCTCGACCACGCGCTCGCCATCGGCCCGGTCAAGTTCGACGCGCGGTTGCAACGGGACGGCGAGCCGCTGCTGCTACGCGTCGCCCTGCCGCCCGTGGCCCTGCCCGGCACGTGGGACGCCGTCGACGGCTATCGCGGCATGGCCCGCCTCGACGGCGGCCGCGTCGAGCTGCCGGCGCAGCACGCAGCCGCCTCGGGCATCGCGGCCGAGATCGCGTTCGGGTCCGCCGCCGGGCTGCGCGCCAAATACAGCGCCGCCCTCACCCATCTCGGCGACCCGCCGCTGATCGTGCCGCTGCGCCTCGCCGGAACCGCCGCGCTCGTCGGCGGCCGACTCGATTTCATCGCCCGCCTTGCCGACGACGGCGAGCAGATCGCCGTCGAGGCGAGCGGACGCCATGACCTCGCCGCCGGATCGGGCGGCCTGCGCCTCGACATGCCGCGCCTCGAATTCGCGCCCGGCGGCTTGCGGCCGCGCGATTTGGCGCCGGTCCTCGCCGGCCGTATCGACCGCGCCGCCGGCGCCGTCGCCCTTGCCGGCGACGTGACCTGGACGGGCGGGCGCGTCGGCGCCGACCTGAAACTTCTGCTCGAAGACCTGTCGTTCACCACGCCGCAGGCGAGCGTCCGCCGCCTCAACGCGGTCATCGCCTTCGACGGCCTGGCGCCGCTCTCGACCCCGCCCGGCCAGACCGTCGCGGTCGGGATGATCGACGCCGGCCTGCCGCTCACCGACGGGCTGCTGACGTTCCGCCTCGAACCGGGGCCGAAGCTGGCGATCGCCGACGGCCGGCTGCAGCTCGCCGGCGGCGGTGTCCGCGTCGGGCCGGTCATGCTCGATCCGGCGGCGCCGCGGCAGGAGCTGCGTCTCGCGGTCACCGGCGTCGACCTGGAGCAGGTGTTTGGGCTGGTGGACATCGGCGGCCTCGCCGGCACCGGCCGGCTGTCCGGCGAGATCCCGCTGGTGATCGAGGACGGCCAACTGACCGTCGCCGACGGCGTCCTCGCCGCCGAGGCGCCGGGCCGGGTCAGCTATCGCCCGGCCTCGCCGCCGGACGCGTTGCAGGCCGGCGGGGAAAGCGTTAGCTTGGCCCTGTCCGCCCTGACCGATTTCCGCTACGACGAACTGCGGCTCAACCTTGATCGCGCGGCCGGCGGCGAAATGGTCGTCGCGATCCACATCAAGGGGCTAAACCCAGAATTTTACGAAGGTTATCCGGTTGAATTCAACTTGAACATTAGCGGAAAATTGGATCAGGTGTTGGACCGCAGCCTGGCCGGATATCGCGTCCCCGACGCGGTCCGCGACAAGCTGATCGAGTTTCCGCAGCGCTGAGGCGCGGCGGATTTGCCGCCGCGGACAAAAACTGGAAGATATCCGTTGGCGTCACCACGTAAGGGCAGGTCGATTGGCGTCACCATGTAAGGGGAGGTCGAGCGTGCGGGAATTGCAGACTGGGCTCATGGCCGGCATCGTCGCGGCCTTGCTCGCCGCCTGCCAGCCGACCGTGAAGATCGAGGCGCCCGACAAGCCCATCGTCATCAACCTGAACGTGAAGATCGAGCAGGAAGTCCGGATCAAGATCGAGCGCGAGGTCGAAGACCTCCTGGAATCCGAACCCGACCTGTTTTAAGGAGGCTTGCGGACCGATGATGCATCGCTTTGCTTTTATTCCAGCGCGGCTGATCGCGCTCATGGCGATCGTCGCGGGCTTGGCCGTGGCGACCCCGGCGGCAGCCGATCCGCTCGACGACGCCAAGGCGGCCGGGCTCGTCGGCGAACAGCCGGACGGCTATCTCGGCCTCGTTCGCCCCGACGCGCCGGCCGATGTCGCGGCGCTGGTCGCCGACATCAACACCAAGCGCCGCAGCCACTACGCCGAGATCGCCGCCGGCACGGCCAGCACGGTCGATTTGGTCGGCGCCGTCGTCGCGCAGAAGCTCTACAAAGAGGCCCCGCCCGGCCACTACCTGTTGGTGAATGGTCAGTGGGTGCCGATGTAGTGCGCCGCGCCCGCGCCGACCCCGAGGCCGCGCTGTCGTCCTTGCCGGTCCCGACCTCGGTCGACGAGGCGCTGGCCTTGCTCACGGCCGGCAACTACGTCGCCGAGCGCAGCCTAGCGACCGCGCTCTTTCTGGCGCTGCGCCTGCGCCGGCCGCTTTTCCTGGAGGGCGAGGCCGGGGTCGGCAAGACCGAGATCGGCAAGGTGCTGGCGGCGACGCTGGGGCGGCGGCTGCTGCGGCTGCAATGCTACGAGGGGCTGGACGTCGCCTCGGCCGTCTACGAATGGAACTATTCGCGCCAGATGATCGAGATCCGCCTCGCCGAGGCCGCCGGCGACCGCGACCGCGACACCGTCGGCGCCGACATCTTCTCGCGGCGATTCCTGATCGAGCGGCCGCTGTTGCAGGCGCTCGAGCCGGACATCGCCGGCCCGCCGGTGCTGCTGATCGACGAGCTCGACCGCACCGACGAGCCGTTCGAGGCCTATCTGCTCGAGGTCCTGTCGGACTACCAGATCACGATTCCGGAGATCGGCACCGTCAAGGCCGCCGCGCCGCCCATCGTCATCATCACCTCGAACCGCACGCGCGAGATCCACGACGCGCTGAAGCGGCGCTGCTTCTATCATTGGGTGGATTACCCGGACGCGGCGCGCGAGCTCGAGATCCTGCGCGTCAAGGCGCCGGACGCCGGCGCCGAGCTCAGCCGCCAGGTCGTCGCCTTCGTTCAGGAGCTGCGCCGCCGCGACCTGTTCAAGCTGCCCGGCGTCGCCGAGACCATCGACTGGACCGAGGCGCTGGTTCAGCTCGACAAGGTCGCCCTCGATCCCCGCGCGATCGACGACACGCTGGGCGTGCTGCTCAAGTACCAGGATGACATCGCCAAGATCCGCGGCAGCGAGGCGGCGAAGATCCTCGACCAGGTCAAGGCCGAGCTGGCCGCGGCCGGCCGGTAGCGGCGGACACACTCGGCCGTGCTGGCCCAAGAGAAGCGCCATGTTACCCAAGTCCCCAGTCTATCCTGCTACCCATGTAGCCGGTTTGCACCTGGCTTCCCTCTCCCACAAGGGGAGAGGGATTTTTCGTGCGCTCACACCCGGAAATGGCTGAAATGGGCACGAATCCGGTATCTCCGGGCGAAGGCCGCCTCGTCGAGAACCTGATGTTCTTCGCGCGCACGCTGCGCGCGGCCGGGCTCCCCATCGGCCCGGGCACGCTGCTCGACGCGATCCGCGCGGTCGAGACCGTCGGCGTGCGAAGGCGCGACGACTTCTACTGGGCGCTGCACGCCGTCCTCGTCAACCGGCGCGACCAGCAGGCGCTGTTCGATCAGGCGTTCCACGTCTTCTGGCGCAACCCGCGGCTGCTCGAACGCCTGCTCGCGGTGATGCTGCCGACGGTGCGCGTCGACCGCGGCAAGCAGGAGGAGTTGAGCCGGCGGCTAGCCGAGGCGCTGCGCCCCGACCGCGCCGCGGGCGAAGGCCGGGGCGCCCCGCCCGAGGAGAAGGTCGAGATCGACGCGGTCATGACCTATTCCGACCGCGAGGTGTTGCAGCGCATGGACTTCGAGAAGATGTCGGCGGCCGAACTCGCCGTGGCCAAGCGCGCCATTGCGACGATGCGGCTGCCGATCATGGACCTGCCGACGCGCCGCTTCCGCGCCGATCCGCGCGGCGCCCGCATCGACATGCGCGCCAGCCTGCGCGCCGCCCTGCGCGCGGCCGGCGGCATCCCCTTGCGCCGCCGGACGCGCCGCCGCCGCCATCCGCCGCTGGTCATCCTGTGCGACATCTCCGGCTCGATGAGCCGCTATTCGCGCCTGGCGCTGCACTTCATGCACGCCGTCACCAACGACCGCGACCGGGTCTCGACCTTCCTGTTCGGCACGCGGCTGACCAACATCACGCGCTATCTGCGCCACCGCGACATCGATGTCGCCCTCGACAAGGTCGCCGCGACGGTCGAGGACTGGGCCGGCGGCACGCGCATCGGCAGATGTCTGGCCGAGTTCAACGCACGCTGGTCGCGGCGCGTGCTCGGCCAGGGCGCCGTCGTGCTGTTCATCAGCGACGGGCTCGACCGCGACGCCGGGACGGGGCTGGCCCGCGAGATGGAGCGGCTGCACAAGTCATGCCGGCGGCTGATCTGGCTCAACCCGCTCTTGCGCTACGGCGGTTACGAACCGAAATCCCAAGGGGCGCGGGCGATCGTGCCGCATGTCGACGACTTTCGCCCGGTGCATAATCTGGAGAGCCTGGCCGACCTGACGCGCGTGCTGAGTCGGCCGGGCTCGCGACGCCTGGAAGGAGTCGTCAGTCATCAGTGATGGAGTTTGCGCCATGACATACCCCGACGACGTGCTGCAACAGGCGGCGGCCTGGCGCGACGCCGGCAAGCGGGTCGCGCTCGCCACGGTGGTCGCGACCTGGGGCTCGTCGCCGCGCCCGGTCGGCAGCCAGCTCGCGGTCGACGACGCCGGCGCCATGGTCGGCTCGGTCTCGGGCGGCTGCGTCGAGGGCGCGGTCGTCGAGGCATCGCTCGCCGCCATCGCCGACGGCAAGCCGCGCCTGCTCGAGTTCGGCGTCAGCAACGAGCAGGCCTGGGAGGTCGGATTGGCCTGCGGCGGCAAGATCCAGGTCTTCGTCGAGGCGCTGGCATGAAGGCGGACACCCTAACCCGCCTGCTCGCCGAGCGCGCCGCGAAGCGCCCCGTCGCCGTCGCGACGGACCTCGCTTCGGGTGCGCAGGCGCTGGTGCGCGACGCCGACGTCTCGGGCGATCTTGAGCTCGACGCGGGCGCGCTGGTGGCGGCGCGCCGCGCACTCGCCGAGGACCGCAGCGGCGTCGTCGAGGCCGGCGGCCGCCGCCTCTTCCTGCATGTCTTCAACCCGCCGGCGCGCCTGATCCTGGTCGGCGCCGTGCACATCGCCCAGGCGCTGGCGCCGATGGCGGCGCTGGCCGGCTACGGCGTCGCCGTGATCGACCCGCGCCGCGCCTTCGCCAGCGACGCGCGCTTCCCCGACGTGGCGCTGATCGGCGACTGGCCCGACGAGGCGATGGCGGCGCTGGCGCCCGACCGGCGCACCGCCGTCGTCACCCTCACCCACGACCCGAAGCTCGACGACCCGGCCTTGCAGGTGGCGCTGCGTTCGGACGCCTTCTATATCGGCTCGCTCGGCAGCCGCCGCACGCACGCGGCGCGCCTGGAACGCCTGCGCGCCGCCGGCTTCGGCGACTCCGAGCTGGCGCGCATCCACGGGCCGGTCGGCCTTGCCATCGGCGCGGCGTCGCCGGCCGAGATCGCGGTCTCGATCCTGGCGCAGATCACGGCGGTCCGGCACGGCGGGAGCGCGGCGGCGTGATCTTCGCCGAGCTGCCGCTGACCGAGGCCGAGGGCGCGATCCTCGCGCACGGCTTCCGCCTCGGCAAGCTGTCGTTCAAGAAGGGGCGCGTGCTGTCGGCGGCCGACGTGGCGGCGCTGGCGGCGGCGGGCCGCGCCGCGGTCGTCGCCGCCCGGCTCGAGCCCGGCGACGTGCCTGAGGACGCGGCGGCGGCGCGGGTCGCGGCGGCCGCCCGCGGCGCCAACGTCCGCCTGGCCGAGGCCTTCACCGGGCGCTGCAACCTGTTCGCCGAGGCCGCCGGGCTGCTCGTCCTCGACCGCGACCGCGTCGACGCCGTGAACCTGGTCGACGAGGCCCTGACCGTCGCCACCCTGGCGCCCTACGAGCCGGTCGAGGCGGGGCGGATGGTGGCGACGGTCAAGATCATCCCCTTCGCCGTCCCTCAGTCCGTGATCGAGCGCTGCGCCGCGATCGCCGCCGGTCCTTCGACAGGCTCAGGAGGGCCGCTGCTGCGCGTCGCGACCTTCCGGCCGCGCCCGGTCGGCCTGGTCCAGACCCGCCTGCCGGGGACCAAGGAAAGCGTGCTCGACAAGACCGTGGCGGCGGTCAACGACCGCCTGGCGGCGCTCGGCTGCCCGGCCGTGACGGAGCGCCGCTGCGCCCACGAAACGGCGCCGCTGGCCGAGGCGATCGCCGAGCTGGCAAGCGGGGCCGGGCTGCTGCTCGTCTCCGGGGCCTCGGCGATCACCGACCGGCGCGACGTCGTGCCGGCGGCGATCGAGGGCGCCGGCGGCCGCGTCGATCACTTCGGCATGCCGGTCGATCCCGGCAACCTGCTGCTGCTCGCCCACCTCGGCGCGACGCCCGTGCTCGGCCTGCCCGGCTGCGCGCGCTCGCCGAAGCTGAACGGCTTCGACTGGGTGCTGCAACGCCTGCTCGCCGACGTGACGGTGTCGCGGCGCGACATCATGCTGATGGGCGCCGGCGGCCTGCTCATGGAGATCCCGACCCGCCCGCAGCCGCGCGCCGGCACGGGCGCCCCGCCGAGCCACGCGCCGCGCGTCGGCGCCGTGGTGCTCGCCGCCGGGCGGTCGAGCCGCATGGGCGCCGCCAACAAGCTGCTCGCCGAGGTCGACGGGTCGGTCCTGGTCGCCCACGCCGTCGATGCGGCATTGGCCAGCCACGCCTCAGCCGTCGTCGTCGTCACCGGCCACGAGGCCGAGCGCGTGCGCGCCGCCCTCGCCGGCCGCGCCGCCTTGGCCGGCCGGGCCGTGACGTTCGCGCACAACCCCGATCCGGCCGCCGGACTCAGCCTGTCGCTGAAGCGCGGCCTGGCGGCGCTCGGGCCCGAGGTGGACGGGGCGCTGATCTGCCTCGCCGACATGCCGCGCGTCGGCGCCGCCGCGCTCGACCGGCTGATCGCCGCCTTCGACCCGCTCGAAGGCCGCGCCGTCTGCGTGCCGGTGTGGAACGGCAAGCGCGGCAACCCGGTCCTGTGGGCGCGGCGTTTCTTCGCCGAGATGGCCGAGCTGGCCGGCGACGTCGGCGCCCGCCACCTGATCGGCGCCCATGCCGACGTCGTCTGCGAGGTGGCGATGCCCGACGACGCGGTTCTGATCGACATCGACACGCCCGAGGCCCTGGCCGCGGCTCGCGCCCGCACCGACGACCGGGAAAAAGGGGACAGTCCCCTTTAATTGGCCAGAACATAAGCAAATCAGCGTGTTAGGAAAGGGGACTGTCCCCTTTTTCCGCCAGGTGCCGCCCGAGGAAATCGAGCACCGCTTCGGCGACGCCGTGGGCGTCCAGGTCCTCATGTCCGGCCGCAGGGAAGATCCGCATCTCCTTGGGATCGTTGGCGGCGGCGAAGAGGGTGCGGCCGAAACGGATGGGGACGACCTGGTCCTGCTCGCCGTGCAGCACCAGGACGGGGGCACGCACGGCGCCGATCCTGGCCAGGGAATCGAGGCGGTCGCGCACCAGCCAGCGCGTCGGGAAGATCGGGAACTTGCTCTGCGCCAGGGCCGGCACCGATGTGAACGGCGCCTCGAGCACGATGGCGCCGACCCTGGCTTCGCCGGAGGCTTCGCCGAGGCGAGCGGCGCGCTCGGCCGCCATCCGCACGGCCACCGCGCTGCCCAGGGACTCGCCGTAGAGCACGCGCCGCCCGGCGGCCACGCCCGCGCCATCGAGGAAGTCGAGCGCGGCGCGGGCGTCGGCATAGAGCCCGTCCTCGCTCGGCCGTCCGGGGTTGCCGCCATAACCGCGGTATTCGAGCAGCAGCACGCCCAGACCGGCCGCCAGATACGGCCGCACCTTGTCGGCGCGATAGCCGATATGGCCGGCATTGCCGTGGAAATAGACGACGGTCGGCCGGCCCTCGGCGGCGGCCGCATACCAGGCCAGCAGTTCGAGCCCGTCGGCGGTAGTCAGGCGCACCGGAGTCATGCGCCCGGCCAACCCCGCCGTCTCCAGGCTCGGCCGCTCGCCGCTCGGGTAATAGAGGAGCTGCCGCTGGAAAACGAACAGCAGCCCCATCGCCAGCAGATAGCCGCCCGCAACGGTCGCGACGATCCCGCCCATGCCTCGCCCGATCAGCCGCATCGAATGGCCAAGTGTAGGCGATGGCCGCGGCCGCACAAGCCCGCCCGGCGAGAAGGCAAAACCGAGCGATGAAGCCCATGCCCGGCGGGCGAGCGACATGCAGATGTCGCAAACAGACAAGTTTTCGCCCGGCGGGAGGCCGGCCGGGACCCTCGCCAAATCAGGGCCTTGCCCGGACGCCGGCCGGTCGTCCGGCGGGGCATCGGCGACGACCCGGCGGCGCGAAGCCGCGCGCGACGGGCGATGAACAAACGATGTCAAACAGCTTCGGCCGCGAGCCCGGTCCGGGGCCGGCCCCGGG
>JBBECF010000180.1:0-5846 GCA_040881945.1 Dongiaceae bacterium
GAAGCTTTCGCGCACCAGGATCGTCTGCCCGGCGTCGGCGATGGCGACGAAGTAGGCGAAGTCGCCGCGGCGTTCCCGGTCCGCCGGTCCGCGCAGGGCGACAAACTGCACCTGGACGGTCACGTCGACGGCGCCTTCGTCGTACTCGCAGGCCGACGCGATCTGCGCGATCTCCGCCTCGAACAACACGTCGGTCAGGTCGCGGCCGGCGTCGTCGAACCGGGTGAGGCTGGCGGCGTCGGCGACGGTAACGGCGCGCGGGCAGGGTATCGGCGGCCCGGCCTCCTGGAACATCGTGCAGGCGGCGAGAACCAGGCCCGACAGCAGCAGGACCGCCGCGGCGCGGCCGCCGCCCGGCGCGACCCGGGGATGCAATGATGCGCGCATGGTCTGAACCGGCCGCCCGTTCAAAGCGACTTATGCGTGCCGTCGCACAGCGGGCGGTTGCCGGTGGCCTTGCACCCGCAGAACCACACGGTGCCCGAGTCCGTGGCCTCGTAGGGCACCGGCGAGAGCCCGGTATCCTTATGCGAGCCGTCGCAGAAGGGCTGCTTGCGGCTGCGCCCGCAGGCGCACCAGAAGTATTTCCGGCCGGCCTCGACCTCGGCGGCATAGGGCGCCTTCTGCGCCGGGATCGGGTTCACCATGAATTCCTTCCCTCGCCGTGTCCGCTGTACTAACGTGCCGGCGGCCTCGGTCCGCCGGCCCACCGGACTTTAGAGAACGAGCGACTGCCGCACAAGGTCCGGCCGACCGGCGGACAGAGACGGAGCAGATGACCGACCTTCCGCTCACCATCCTGTTGGCGGCGCCGCGCGGCTTCTGCGCCGGCGTCGAGCGCGCCATCCAGATCGTCGAGCGGGCGCTCGCGACTTACGGCGCGCCGGTCTTCGTGCGCCACGAGATCGTGCACAACCGTTTCGTCGTGGCCGGCCTGGAAGCGAAGGGGGCGGTGTTCGTCGAGGAACTCGATGAGGTGCCCGACGCGGCGACGGTGGTGTTCTCGGCGCATGGCGTGCCGAAGGCGGTGCCGGCCGAGGCGCGGCGGCGCGGCCTGATCCAGCTCGACGCGACCTGCCCGCTGGTCAGCAAGGTGCATCACGAAGCCGAGCGGCATTTCGCCGCCGGCCGCCATATCGTGCTGATCGGTCATGCCGGCCATCCCGAGGTGATCGGCACCATGGGCCAGTTGCCGCCCGGCGCCGTGACCCTGGTCGAGACCCGGGCCGAGGCCGAGCGCCTGACGGTCGCCGACGACCGCAACCTCGCCTTCATCACGCAGACGACGCTGTCGCTCGACGACACCGCCGAGATCGTCGCCGTCCTGCGCCGCCGCTTCCCGGCGATCCGCGGGCCGCGGACCGAGGACATCTGCTACGCCACCACCAACCGGCAGGTCGCGGTCAAGGCGATCGCCGAGCGCTGCGACGCCCTGCTGGTGCTCGGGGCGCCCAACTCCTCGAACTCGATGCGCCTGGTCGAGGTGGCGCGAGCGTCCGGCTGCCCGCAGGCGCTGCTCGTGCAACGCGCCGCCGAGATCGACTGGTCCCGGCTCGACGGCGTCCGCCGGCTCGGCATCACCGCCGGCGCGTCGGCGCCGGAGATCCTGGTCGAAGAGGTCATCGCCGCCTGCCGCGAACGCTTCGCCGTCGAGGTCGAGGAGGTCGCGGGTACCGAGGAGCGCGTCGTGTTCAAGCTGCCGCGGGCCTTGAGCGCCTAGCCCGGCCGCCCGTCAGACCGATCGCCGAACGCCGCCCGATGGCCGTTTACACCGAGGTCTCCGACGACGAGCTCGACGCCTTTGTCGCGCAATACGACATCGGCCGCATCGCGTCGTGCAAGGGCATCGCCGAAGGCGTCGAGAACAGCAACTATCTGCTGCACGCCGACGACGGCGCCTACATTCTCACATTGTACGAGAAGCGGGTGGCGCGTCGGGATCTGCCGTTCTTCCTCGGCCTGATGGAGCACCTGGCCGGCCACGGCATCGCCTGCCCGACGCCGATCAAGGGGCGCGACGGCGTGGCATTGCGCGAGCTGTGCGGGCGGCCGGCGGCGATCGTCACCTTCCTCGAGGGCTTATGGCCGCGCCGCCCGACGCCGCGCCATTGCCAGCTCTTGGGCGACGCGCTCGCCCGCATGCACGTCGCCGGGCGCGATTTTCCGCTGCGCCGGCAGAACGATTTGTCGGTGGCGGGCTGGCGCCGCCTGTTCGAGGCGACCACCGACCGCGCCGACGAGGTCCGCGCCGGCCTCGCCGAGGAGTTGGCGGGCGAGCTGGCCGACCTCTATGCGCGCTGGCCGACCGCCCTCGAAACCGGCGTCATTCACGCCGACCTGTTTCCCGACAACGTCTTCTTCCTCGGCGACCGGCTCTCGGGCGTCATCGACTTTTACTTCGCCTGCGACGATTTTCTGGCCTACGACCTGGCGATCTGCCTCAACGCCTGGTGCTTCGAGAGCGACGGCAGCTTCAATGTCACCAAGGCGCGCCTGATGCTCACCGCCTATGGCAAGGCACGGCCAATCTCGGCGGCGGAGATCGACGCCTTGCCGTTGTTCGCGCGCGGCAGCGCGCTGCGCTTCCTCCTGACCCGCCTCTACGACTGGCTCAACCACCCGGAAGGAGCGCTGGTCAAGCCGAAGGACCCGCTTGAATACCTGCACCGGCTGCGCTTCCACGCCCGGGTGCGCGGGCCGGGCGCCTACGGGCTGGGCTGATGGCGCACGACGATGCCGTCGTCGACATCTTCACCGACGGCGCCTGCAGCGGCAATCCCGGGCCCGGCGGCTGGGGCGTCGTCCTGCGCAGCCGCGGCGTCGAGCGCGAGCTCAGCGGCGGCGAGCCTGCGACCACCAACAACCGCATGGAGCTGATGGCGGCGATCCAGGCGCTCGAAAGCCTGCGACGGCCGGTGTCCGCGCGGCTCTATACCGACAGCACCTACCTGCGCGACGGCATCACCGCCTGGATCGAGCGGTGGAAGCGGAACGGCTGGAAGACCGCCGACCGCAAGCCGGTCAAGAACGTCGATCTGTGGCAGCGGCTCGAGGCGGCGCTGGCCCCGCACCGCGTCGAATGGCTGTGGATCCGAAGCCACGCCGGCCACCCCGAGAACGAACGCGCCGATGCGCTGGCCCGCCAAGCCATCAAGGCCGCGCGCGGCAATTGAACGAGGCGGCGCGCCGGCCGACGGCGGCTACAGCGTCTTCAGGATCGCCTCGGCGCTCGACACCTCATAGGCCCCCGGCGCCTCGACGTTCAGCGTCTTCACCACGCCGTTGTCGACGACCATGGCGTAGCGCTGCGAACGGACGCCCATGCCGTAGCCGGTGCCGTCCATGGTCAACCCGACCGCCTTGGTGAAATCGCCGTTGCCGTCGGCGAGCATCGTCACCTTGTCGCCGACGTTCTGGTTCTTGCCCCAGGCGTCCATGACGAAGGCGTCGTTGACCGACAGGCAGGCGATGGTATCGACGCCCTTGGCCCGGATCTTGTCGGCAAGCTGGACGAAGCTCGGCAGGTGCTTGGCCGAGCAGGTCGGGGTAAAGGCGCCGGGGAGCGCGAACAGCACCACCTTCTTGCCCTTGAACAGGTCGTCGGTCGTGATCGTCTGCATGCCCTCGGCGCTCATGGTCTTCAGCGACGCCGCCGGGATCTTGGTGCCAGCCTTGATGGTCATGTCCGCTCCCCTCGGTTATTAGCTGACGGCTGATATAGGCAACCGGCGACCGCGGTCAACCACCCCTGGCCGCGGCCAGGGCGTCGAGCACGGCGCGCTCGCTGAGCAGCTCCGGCAAGGCCAGGCCGGCGGGCGCGCCCGGCCCGTACACGGCGTCGAACGGGATGCCGTAGCGGCCGAACGAGGCGAGATAGGCGGCGATCCGCTCGTCCGGCCTGGTCCAGTCGGCGCGCATGGCCACGAGATCGGAAGCGGCCAGGCGGCGTGCCGTCTCGCCGACCTCGAGGACAAGCTTCTTGTTGACTTGGCAGGTGATGCACCAGTCGGCGGTCACGTCGACGAAGACCAGCTTGCCCTCCTGCACCAACTGGGCGATGCGCGACTCGTCGAACGGCTGCCAGATACCGTCCGGCGCCGCGGGCTCGGTCGCGGCCGGCCATCCGGCGTCGCGCGGCAGCATTTGCCCGGGCGCCAGGAACGCAGCCAGGGCAAACAGTCCGACCGCCGCCGGACTGGCCAGACGCAAGCCCGGCGGCAGCCGGCGGCGCGCCCACAGGGCGCCGGCCGCCGCCAGCATCAGCCCGCCGACGAGGTAGGCGGCGGCGGTGTCGAGCTGCGCCGCCAGTACGGTCAGGAGCCAGACCGCGGTGCCCGCCAGCGCCAGTCCCAGCACCCGGCGCAGCGTCGCCATCCAGCGCCCCGGCCGCGGCAGCCAGGTGGCCAGCGACGGCGCCGCCGCCACGGCGAGGTAGGGCAGCGCCAGCCCAAGGCCGAGGGCGGCGAAAACGGCGAAGATCTCGCCGGTGCCGCGGGCCAGCGCGAAGCCGATGGCGGTGCCGACGAAGGGGGCCGAGCACGGCGTCGCCAGCAGGGTGGCGAGCGCCCCGGTCATGAAATGCCCGGCAAGGCCGTGCCGGGGCCCGTCGCCGGCGGGCGGCGCGAGCAGCGCCAAGTCGCCGAGCCAGCCGGGCAGCGGGACCTCGAACCAGCCCCACAGGTTGCAGGCGAACAGGGTGAGCAGCAGCGTCATGGCGATGAGGAACAGCGGTTGCTGGAACTGAATGCCCCAGCCGATCGTGACCCCGGCCGCCTTCAGGCCGGCGAGGGCCCCGGCCAGCGCCAGGAACGAGAACAGGACGCCGGCGGCCGAGGCGAGGAACGAGACGCGCACGGCCCGCCCCGGCCCGCCGCCATGCCCAACCACGCCGAGCAGCTTCAAGGACAACACCGGCAGCACGCAAGGCATCAGATTGAGGATCAACCCGCCGAGCAACGCCAACAGCAGGACCGACGACAGCGCCGCCGCCGGCGGCCCAGCCTGCGACGTCACCGCGCGTTCGAGACCGCGGACGCCGCCCGGCGCCTCGTCGATGAGCGTCAGCGTCAACCGCGACCCGACGAGCGGCGGCGCGTCTGAACCGGCCGTGACCGCGACGCTGAGCCGCGCCACCCGGCCGCCGTCCCCGAACGCCACCTTCGGCGCCGCGAAATAGAGGCCGGGCGGCCCCTCGACGAACAGGTCGGGGTCGGCGAAGGGGAATGTCGAGCGGGCGACCACCTCGAGCCGCGCCGGCTGGCCGTCAACGACGGAGACGCGCTCGAGCCCCAGACCCTGGGCCGCGCCGTCGCCGGGCACCTGGGCGGCGAAGCGATCGATGAGCTGGAGATATTCGCTCGGCGTCGCCGGCCCGGCCGGCAGGTCGAGGCCGAGCGTCGTCTCATAAGGGATGCAGATGTCCTGGCACACCAGATAGTCGACGCGGGCGGTGAGCGCGACCGGTTCGCCCGGCCGTTCGGGGCGCAGCGCGATCGGAAACACCACCTCGTCGGCATAGCCGAAGGTGTCGAGGCCGAACAGGCTGAAGCGATGCGGCGCCGGCCATGACATTTCGGCGGCGGCCAGGTTGCGCGAGCCGCTCCAGTCCACCGTCACCGGGAATCCGGCGTCGCCCGGGGATCGCCAATAGGTCTTCCAGCCGGGCGCCAGCCTGATTTGCAGACCCAGGCGCAGGTCCCGCTCGTCGCCGACGCCGGCCACCGCCGAGACCAGGCGCAACTCCGCCTGGTCGGTGCGCACCCAGTCCGAGGCGGCCTCCGCGGCATGCCCCTCCGAGGCCGACACCAGCAGGGCAGCGAGGAGCGCGAGGACGGCCCACGGCGCCG
>JBBECF010000180.1:5946-8735 GCA_040881945.1 Dongiaceae bacterium
TGACCGGCCATCTCCTGGTCGCCATGCCGCAGATGCGCGACCCGCGGTTCACCCGGACCGTCATCTACCTGTGCGCCCACAGCCCGGACGGCGCCATGGGCCTCGTCGTCAACCGGTTGGTCGGCTCGATCACCTTTCCCGATCTTCTCGCCCAGCTCGGCATCGACCCCGGCGGACACGGCAGCGATATTCGCGTGCATTTCGGCGGCCCGGTCGAATCCGGGCGCGGCTTCGTGTTGCATTCCGCCGACTACCGGCAGAGCGGCACGCTCGTCGTCGACGACGGCGTGGCCCTGACGGCGACCATCGATATCCTCAAGGACATCGCCGGCGGCGCCGGACCGCGGCGCAGCCTGTTGGCGCTCGGTTATGCCGGCTGGGCGCCGGGCCAGCTCGACGCCGAGATCCAGTCCAACGGCTGGCTCAGCGTGCCGGCCGACGAGCAGCTCGTGTTCGACGACGGTCTCAACGACAAGTGGGAACGCGCCATCGGCAAGATCGGCATCGACTTCAACATGCTGTCCGGCGACGCCGGACACGCCTGAAGGCCGTCCCTTAGCGGACGTTTCAACTTCGCCGCCATGGATCGTCGCGCAGCAGCGCGTAGAGAACGTGGTCCTGCCAGGCGCCGTCGATGCGCAGGTATTGGCGGGCGTAGCCTTCCTCGCGGAATCCGATCCGGTCCAGCAGGCGGCGGCTGGCCTCGTTCTGCGGCAGGCAGGCGGCCTCGACGCGGTGCAGCGCAAGGCGGCCGAAGGCGAAGGGCAGCACGCACTGTAGCCCCGCGGTCATGTAGCCCTGGCGCGCAAAGGGCGCACCGATCCAATAACCGAGCGTCGCAGTCTGGGCGACGCCGCGTCGGACGTGGCTGAGGGTGACGCCGCCGACGACCTCGCCATCCTCGCGGCGGAACAGGAGAAACCCATAGCCGGCGTCGTCGCGCCATTCCAGCGCCCCCTGGCGCAGGCGCCGGCTGAAGGCGGCGCGGCCGAGCGCGTCGGCCGGCCAGGTCGGCTCCCACGGCGTCAGGAACTCGCGGCTGGCGGCGCGCAACTGCGACCAGGCCCGCCAGTCGCCGAAGCGCGGCGGCCGCAGGTACACGCGCGTCCCCTCGAGCCGGCTGCCCGGCGGGGCGTAGAGCCGCCCGAGCCCGAACAGGATCATGGCCGCCGCTCAATGCAGCCGTTCGGCCACGGCGCCCAGCGCCTCGACGCGCCCGATCGGCCCCAGCGCGGTGAGCGTCGGGGCGCTGGCCGACAGGCGACGCATGACACGGACCACGTCCGCGTCGCTCACCGCATCGATCCGGCCGACGACCTCGGACAACGGCAGCGGCCGGCCGTACACCAGCAGTTGCTGCGCGAGCTGTTCGCACCGCGCGCCCGTGCTTTCGCGCGACATCAGGGTGCCGGCCTTGAGCTGCACGCGCGCCCGCCGCACCTCTTCGGCGTCGAGCGTCGCGGGCAGCTTCGCCAACTCCTCGCAGACCAGCGGCAACAGCTCCGCCGCCTCGGACTCGCCGGTGCCGGCGTAAATGCCGAACAACCCGCCGTCGGTGAAGGCCGAGGTGAAGGTGTAGATGCTGTAGACGAGGCCGCGCTTCTCGCGGATCTCCTGGAACAGCCGCGACGACATGCCGCCGCCGAGCAACGTGGACAGGACGGCGGCGGCGTAATAGTCCGGGTCGCGATAGCCGATGCCGTCGAAGCCGAGTACCAGATGCACCTGCTCGAGGTCGCGTGTTTCGCGGAACTCGCCGCCGCGGTAGCGCGCCGGCTCGGCCACGACGTCCGCGACGGTGGGCAGATCGCGGAACGCGGCGGTCGCCAGCCCGACCAACTGATCGTGATCGACGCGGCCGGCGGCGGCCAGGACCATCCGGCCGGACCCGTAGTGCCGGCGCATGTATCCGGCGACGGCGTCGCGCGACATCGCGCCCACGATCTCCGCCCGGCCGAGCACCGGACGGCCGATCGCCTGGTCGGGGTAGGCGGTCGCCTGAAAGTGATCGAACACGATGTCGTCGGGCGTGTCCTCGGCCTGGCCGATCTCCTGCAGTACGACGGCGCGTTCGCGCGCTAACTCCGTCTCGTCGAAGGTCGAATGCTGCAGGATATCGGCGATGATGTCGATCGCCAGCGGCGCGTCCTCGGCCAGCACCTTGGCGTAATAGGCGGTTTGCTCGCGCGCCGTATAGGCGTTGAGGTGGCCACCGACCGCTTCGATCTCCTCGGCGATGTCGCGGGCGGAGCGGCGGTCCGTGCCCTTGAACGCCATGTGCTCGAGCAAATGGGCGACGCCGTTGACCTCCGCGGTCTCGTTGCGCGTGCCGACGCCAGCCCAGACGCCGAGCGACGCCGTCTCCACGGCGGCCATCTCGTCGGTGGCGATGCGCAGGCCGTTGTCGAGCGTCGTGACGCGAACGCCGCCGGTATCCGCCGTCATGCCGCCCCCCGCAATGCGACCGCGTCGCGGATGAAGCCCTGCACCGCGGCCAAATCGTTGGGCAGGACTTCGACCCGTTCGGGCCGGTCGAACAGGCCGGCGAGCCGGTCGGGCAGGGCCGGGCGGACGCCGGTCGCGCGTTCCACCGCGTCCGGGAACTTGGCCGGGTGCGCGGTCGCCAGGGCGACGATCGGGCCTTCGCGATCGCGCCCGCGGGCGCGCGCCGCGGCGACGCCGACCGCCGTGTGCGGGTCGACGAGCAGGCCGCTGTCGCGGTGCAGCTCGGCGATCGCGCGCAAGGTGCCGGGATCGTCGACGCGCCAGGCGTCGAAGACGCGGCAGGC
>JBBECF010000180.1:8835-10723 GCA_040881945.1 Dongiaceae bacterium
CATAGCCGGCATAGACGTTGCCGAAATTGCCGGTCGGCACGGCGAAGGACACCGCCCGCGCCGGCGCGCCGAGCGCGACCGCCGCCCACACGTAATAGACCGTCTGCGCCATGATCCGCGCCCAGTTGATCGAGTTGACCGCAGACAGGCGCAGCGCGTCGCGGAACGGCCGGTCGTCGAACATCGCCTTGACCAGGTCCTGACAGTCGTCGAACGTCCCCTCGATCGCGATGTTGCGCACATTGGCCGCGGTCGTCGTGGTCATCTGGCGGCGCTGCACCTCGGAGACGCGGCCGAGCGGGTGCAGGACGAAGATGTCGATCGACTCGCGGTCGCGGCAGGCCTCGATCGCCGCCGAGCCGGTGTCGCCCGAGGTGGCGACGACGATGGTCGCGCTCTCGCCGCGCCGGCGCAGCACATAATCGTAGAGCCGACCCAGGAGCTGCAGCGCGATGTCCTTGAAGGCGAGCGTCGGGCCGTGGAAAAGTTCCATCAGCCAGAGGCGCCCGTCGAGCTGGCGCAACGGCGCCACCGCCGCATGGCCGAACCCGGCATAGGCCTCGGCGACCAGGCGGGCGAAATCCGCCTCGGCGACGCTGCCGGCGACGAACGGCGCCATGACCCGGGTCGCGAGCGCCGGGTAGTCGAGCCCGGCGAGGGCGCGCAAGCCGGCGGCGTCGAGCCGCGGCCAGCTCTCCGGCACATAGAGCCCGCCGTCGCGCGCCAGCCCGGCGAGCAGGACCTCGTCGAAGGCGAGCGTCGGGGCGGCGCCGCGGCTGCTGACATAGCGCAAGGACGAAGGCTCCCTTAGGGGCGGTCGGAAAGGCGGCCTAGACTAGCTACCGCCCGAAAGGGGCGCAAGGCGCGACCGCCCCGCGAATGCGCGCGCTCAGGTCCACAGGACCGCTACGTCATAGCGCTCGAACCAACGGTCGTGACTTATGAGCGTGAGGTCTTCGATCTGAGCCTGCGCGACGAGCATGCGATCGAACGGATCGGCGTGATGCCGGGGCAGGCTTGCCACCCGCTCGGCGTGCGCGAAGTGAATCGGTAGCTTCTGAAAGCCGCTGTCCTCCACGCCACGTTCGAATCGATCCGGGAGACGAAGCCGCCCGAGGCTCTGCTTGATCGCGGCCTCCCACGCCGAGGCTGCACTGACGAAGACGATGTCGGTCGCCCCAATCGCGTCCCTAACTGGCGCGCCGAGTCGCGCATCCTTCGTTCGCCACCAAATGAAGACATGGGTATCAAGAAGAAGGTTCATCGCCCCCGCCCAGGAACGCTGCCAGGATTTCCGGCGGCAGCGGGGCGTCGAAGTCGTCGGAGATCCACACCTGCCCCTCCCAGCCTCCGGGGCGGCGAGGCCGGCCGGCGCCGGCGAGCGGTACCAGCCGCGCCTTCGGCACGCCGTTCTTCGCGATAATGATCTCCTCGCCGGCCGCCGCCCGGTCCACCAGGGCCGAGAGGCGGGTCTTGGCCTCGTAGAGGCTCGTTATGCAGGGCGAGGGCGTTTTCTTCTGGGCCATGGCGGCACCTACTTGGTCAAGCTTGACCAATCCTAGCGTCGCCGGCGCACCGCGGTCAACCCCGGTCAGCCTTCGGCGGTCTACTCCAGATACCGCCGGCGCAGATGGCATTCGAACGCCTCGACGCCGAGCGGGCGTCCCGTGGCCCGCCGAACGATCTCGCTTCCCGGCAGCGAGGACGCGAGAGCGTGCACGTTGGCGCCGAGCCAGGCGACGAGCGGCGCGAAATCGCCGCGGCCGATCGCCTCCGGGATCGCGGCGTCGGCGCGGCAGGCGGCGTCGAAGAGCTGCGCCGCCGTCACGGCGCCGAGCGTGTAGGTCGGGAAATAGCCCCAGGCGCCGTCGTACCAGTGGATGTCCTG
>JBBECF010000180.1:10823-13942 GCA_040881945.1 Dongiaceae bacterium
CGGCACGCCTGCATCTCCAGGAGCAGCGACTGGCTTTCGTGCAGGGCCATGCCGCGCGCCCGGCCGACCGGCTGATAGCGCCACGCGGCCGGCAGGCCCCGCTCGTAGAGCGCGTGGCCGGTCTCGTGCAGCACGCCGAGCAGGGCCGAAGCGAAGTCGTCCTCGTCGTAGCGGGTGGTGATGCGCACGTCGTCGGGCGCGCCGCCGCAGAACGGGTGCAGGCTGGTGTCGAGCCGGCCGTGGTCGAAGTCGAACCCGATCGTGCGCATCAGCCGTTCGGCCAACGCCCGCTGCGCCGCCGCGGGAAACGGCCCGGGCGGGGTCAGCGGGGCGGGGCGCGCGGCCTGGCGCGCGACGGCCTCCTCGCGCAGGCCCGGCAGGAACGCGGCCAGGGCGTCGAAGACCCGGTCGATCTCGGCGGCGCGCGCGCCCGGCTCGTACTCGTCGAGCAGCGCGTCGTAGGGCGCGCAGCCGAGGCGCGCGGCCCTGGCCTGGGCGGCCTCGCGCACCAGCGCCAAGACCTCGGCCAGGGCCGGCCGCACCATCGCGTAGTCGGACGCCGGGCGGGCCTGGCGCCAGATTCCCTCGCAGCTCGACACCGCCTTCGACAGCGCCTCGACCAGCGCCGCGTCGAGCGCCGTCGCATGGCTCCACTGCCACCGCATCTCGGCGAGATTGGCGGCCTGCCACACGTCGAGGCCGGCGGCCTCGGATTCGGCCGCGTCCAGCAGGTCGGCCACCTTCGGGTCGGCCAGGATGCCGTGGCAGACCACTTGTAGTGCGGCGAGCTGTTCGGCCCGCGCCGCGGCGCCGCCCGGCGGCATCATCGCCGACATGTCCCAATGCAGCACGCCGCCGGCGTCGCGCAGGGCGTGCAGGCGGCGGAAGCGGGATTCGAGCTCGGTGTAGGCGGACATCGCCAGGCCAGTCGTGAATTTATCGGGTGGGTGCCAAATGCCGCTTGACGCGATCAATGAACGCGCCAACTTCCTCGATCCCGGACTCGACTGACTCAATCGTCGGGACATCGGCGAGGCGCCCGGCGGGGCTCGGATAGCGATACCTCGTTGCGGCAACAGAATGCTTGTCGAGCGCATTGATCGCGTCGCGAAGCGCGTGCGTCGCGGGGAGAGCCGCTGCCATCTGTCCGAGATTGTGCCCCGTACCGAAGGGAATTCCAGCCGCGATTAGAACGGCCCGCGCGGCCTTCTCCGCGGCCTGCTGTATGAAATAGGCTGCCTGCCGGCTCGCAGGCTTCGCGAGAAGCCGGGCTGCGGCCAGCTCCTCTTCAGCGGGCGTAATGAATGCGACGATCCTATCGGCGTCGCTCATAGACCTTGCGACCGTGGTGATAGGCGGTGTAGCAAAGACTCGTCGGCCGATCCTTCTCGGAATCGAAATCCTGTTCCGGACATGGCACGACATCGCACCCGATGCCGAAGCCGACAAGGGGCGCGTAGGCGCGATCATAGTCGTATCCGGCGGCGCCGTCCTCGGAGCGGGTCACGACCAGGAGATCGAAGTCGCTATCCGGTCGAGCGTTGCCACCCGCCCGACTTCCGAACAGGTAAATTGCCTTCGGATCCAAATGCTTAACCAGCCGAACGACGACCGCCTCGAGGGCTGTTTCCGCGGAGCCGAATTGGCCGCAGTTCTCCCTCACGCTGCCGTGCTGTATCCCGCGGTTGTCACCGGCATGCTTCATTGCGATCGACAGTATCGGGGCGGCGTCGGCGGGCTGTCAAACCGTTGCCGACGGAAAGGAGCCTTCAAGCATTTTTCGCGTCGGCTTCGCGCCGCCGGTGGTAGAGCACGTAGATCACGAGCAGCGCCGCCGCCAGGGCGTACCAGGTGATCGCGTATTGCAGGTGATCGTTGGGCAGGTTGATCCGGGTCTGGCCGCCGATCGGAAAGCCGCCGGGGTTTTCGGCCGAACCGGCCTCGAGATAGACCGGCGCCGCGGCCTCGGCGACGCCGGCCTGCGCGGCCATGGCCGGCGGATCGACCCAGAACCAGACGTTGTCCGCCGGCTTATTGTCGGGGACCAGCCAGCCCGGCGCGCCGGCCCGCCGGATCACGCCGTCGAGCGTGACCGGCCCGACCATTTGTCCCGCCGCCCGCCGCGCCGGATCCTTGCGGTCCATCGGCACCCAGCCGCGGTCGACCAGCACGGCCCGGCCGTCGCTCAGGCGCAGCGGCGTCACCACGTGATAGCCGGGGTTGCCGCGCAAGCTACGGGCGGCCAAATACATCTCGCGGTCGTGCAGGAATTCGCCGGTGACGACGGCGCGCCGGTACTCGACCGCGGCGAGGTCGTCGCCCGCACCCGGCAGCGGCACCGCCGGCGCCGCCGTGCGCTCGACGCGCTGGGCGATCAGCGCCTCCTTCCACAGCAGCCGCTCGACCTGCCAGGTGCCGAGCGCCAGCATGACCAGGACCGCCGGCACGGTGAACACCGTCGGCCACAGGGTCGGGCGGAACCTGATCGCGCCGCGCAGCCGCAGGCCGAGCTCAGTCATGCGCCTCGCCCGCCCGGTGACGGAACTGCAAGGCGATCAGCGTCGCCTTCATCGGCCGCAGCATCAGCACCGCGCCGCCGAGGATGATCGGCGGCCAGAGCACGGCGTGCAGCCACAGCGATGGCTCGAACCACAGCTCGGTCAGCACGGCGAGCAAGGCCACGATCGCGCCGAGCAGCAGGATGACGATTGCCGCCGGCCCGTCGCCGGGGTCCGACTTGGCGTAATCGAGGCCGCAGACCGGGCAGGTCCCGGCCAGGGTCAGCACGCCGGTGAACAGCCGGCCGCGCCCGCAGCGCGGGCAGCGGCAGGCCAGGCCGGTGCGGAACGGCGACTGCGCGGGATAATGGCCTTCGCCGGTCATTCGCTAGTGTCCTGCCCCAGAAATTCGATTTCGAATTTCTGGGATGAGCAGGCCACTAGAGTCAAATACTTAGTGGCCCGTTCACCCCGAAATTCGTGAAACGAATTTCGGGGACGGGACATTATTGACCGCCGACCTCCGCCCCGGCGCCGGCCACGTAGATGCAGACGAACAGGAACAACCAGACCACGTCGACGAAATGCCAGTACCAGGCCGCCGCCTCGAAGCCGAAATGG
>JBBECF010000181.1:0-10640 GCA_040881945.1 Dongiaceae bacterium
TGAACCTCCGGGCACGCAAGGCGTCCCTCTCCCCTTGTGGGAGAGGGGCCGAGGGTGAGGGGATGCCGCCGCCGAGCGGCTTTGCCGACGACTCATCCGCGCGCGGACGCGCGCGACCCCTCACCCAAACCCTCTCCCACAAGGGGAGAGGGCTTTTCCCGTGCGCGCATTCGCAGACCAGCCTACGCACGAATCCGCTCTTCGGTCTCGGCGTCGAACAGGAAAATCTTGGCGGGATCGACGCGCACCGCGATCGGGGTGTCGATCGGCTGATCGAAGTCCTTGTCGGCGCGCAGGGCTACGAAGCCGTCGCGCAGGCGCAGCGTCACGAGCGTGGCGTCGCCGGTCAGCTCGACCGAGTAGATGGCGGCGGACAGGTGCCCGTCCCCGGCCGTCGTGATCGTCAGGTCCTCGGGCCGCGCGCCCAGCACCGCCTTCGGATGCGAACCGCGCCCAGCGCCCGGCACCTCGACGCCCGGGCCGGCGAACTTGCCGTCCCTGAGTTCGCCCTCGATGAAGTTCATGGCCGGCGAGCCGATGAAGCCGGCGACGAAGCGGTTGACGGGGTTGTTGTAGATCTCGCGCGGGGCGGCGAGCTGCTGCAGGACGCCGCGGTGAATCACCGCGACGCGGGTGGCGAGCGTCATCGCCTCGATCTGATCGTGGGTGACGTAGATCGTCGTCACCGCCAGCTCGTGCTGCAGGTGCTTCAGCTCGGCGCGCATCTGCACGCGCAGCTTGGCGTCGAGGTTCGAAAGCGGTTCGTCCATCAGGAACACAGTCGGCCGGCGCACGATGGCGCGGGCCAGCGCGACGCGCTGGCGCTGGCCGCCGGACAGTTGCTTGGGCAGGCGATCGAGGAGGGGGTCGAGCTCCACCATCCGCGCCGCCACCATCACCGCCTCGCGCCGCTCGGCCTCCGGCAGCTTGCGGATCTTCAGCGGGTACTCGATGTTCTGGTAGACCGTCATGTGCGGGTAAAGCGCATAGGACTGGAACACCATCGCCACGTCGCGGTATTTGGGCAGGACGTTATTGACCATCCGGTCGCCGATGTAGATTTCGCCCTCGGTCACGGTCTCCAGCCCGGCGATCATGCGCATCGTCGTCGTCTTGCCGCAGCCCGAAGGGCCAAGCAGGACGAGGAACTCCTTGTCCCGGATTTCGAGGTCGAGGCCGTCGACGGCGACGACGTTGCCGTACCGCTTGCTCACCTTGCGGCAGGTGACATTGGCCATTTCCGTTACCCCTTGACGGCGCCGAAGGACAGGCCGCGCACCAGGTGTCGCTGGACGATGAAGGCGAAGACGATGATCGGCACGCAGGCCGCGAAGCCGGCGGCGCTGATCTCGCCCCATTCGGTCTTGTACTGGGTGATGCGGCCGGCGATGCCGATGGGCAGGGTGTTCGACGCCGTCGTCTCGGTGATGATGAGGGCGAACAGCAGTTCGTTCCACGACAGGATCAGACAGAAGATCGCGGTCGCCGCCAGCCCCGGCCGGGCGAGCGGCAGGATCACCCGGAAGAAGGCGCCGAGCCGGGTGTCGCCGTCGACCATCGCGGATTCCTCGAGGTCGGCCGGGATATCGGCGAAATAGCTCTTCATCATCCACACCACGAAGGGCAGGTTGAACCCGGTATAGGCGATCACCAGCGCCGCCTTGGTGTTGAGCAGCCCGAGGAACGAGAAGAACAGATAGAGCGGCACGATGGTCACGATCGGCGGCATCATGCGGGTCGACAGGATCCAGAACGACAGATGGCGCTTCACGCCGCGCGGATAGGCGAACCGGCTGAGCGCGTAACCGGCCAACGTCCCGATGACGAGCGAGAACAGCGTCGTGGCCAGGGCCACGATCGCGCTGTTGAGCATATAGAGCAGGAACGGCCGTTCGATGAAAGTCTGGACGTAACTATATAGCGTTAGGTCCTCGGGCAGCCAGATCGGCGGCACGGCGAACAGGTCGAGCCGCGTCTTGAACGAGTTGAGCAGCAGCCACAGCACCGGGAAGACCGTGTACACCAGCGCGAAGGCGATCACCGCGGCGATCAGCCAGCCCTTGGCCCGTTCCCGAACGGCGCTGTGCGTCTCGGACCGGAATGGCGGGGCGCGGTCGGCGGTCGTGGACATCCCAGAGCTTCTCAAAGCTTGTGAAAGAATTGCATCGGCGTCGTTGCGTCCTTCGAGACGCGCCCCTTCGGGGCGCCCCTCAGGATGAGGTTAAGTTTTTGTGGCACAAAGAAAAACCTCATGCTGAGGAGGCCGCGAGAGCGGCCGTCTCGAAGCACGCAGGAGCGGCAATCCAGCATTCATTCACGGCCCCTCAGTCATCGAGCCGCATCCGCTTGATCAGCCAAGTGCTGAACCCGACCGTCAGGGCCAACATGAACAGCGAGATCGCGGCGGCGTAGCCGATGTCGAAGAAGCGGAACGCGACCTTGTAGATGTAATAGCTGAGCGTTTCCGTGGCGCCGGCCGGGCCGCCATAGGTGACGATGAAGACCGTGTCGAACAGGCGGATGGCGTCCATCATGCGCAACAGGATGATGATCGTGACCACCGGCCGCAGGAACGGCCAGGTCAGGTCGCGAAACTTCTGCCAGGGGCCGGCGCCATCGATCTCGGCCGCCTCGTAGGGTTCGCTCGGCAGGCCGGCGAGCCCGGCCAGGCACATCAGGAAGACGAAGGGCGTCCATTCCCAGATGTCGATGACGATGAGCGACAGCATGGCCGTGCCGTGGCCCGAGACCCACAGGCTGGGCTCCAGGCCGAGGCGGATCAGCAGGTCGTTGATGACCCCGAACTGCGGCTGGTACATCAGCTTCCACACGATCGCCACGGCGATCGGCGGCAGCATCATCGGCAGCAGCAGCACCGTCTTGATGAAGGTCAGGCGCTGCACATAGCGGTCGACGAGCAGGGCGAAACCGAGGCCGAGCCCGAATTCGACCGACACCGAGACGGCGGTGAACAACAGCGTGTTGCCGAGTGCGTTGTGGAACTTGTCGTCGGTGAACAGCCGGCCGAAATTCGCCAACCCGACGAAGGCGCTGGCCGCCGGGTCGGCCGGGTTGAAGGCCTGGAACGCCACCGTGACCATGTAGATCGTCGGAAACATGGTGAGGGCGAGGAGAACGAGGACGGCCGGCGCCGGCAGCAGCCAGCGCAGGTTGTTTTCGGCCCAACGCTCCACGGCCAGGCCCTGGGTCGGGGGCGTCGCCCTCATCTTACGCCAAGGGGGGGGGGGCCGGCCCCCCCCCCCCCCCCCCCGCCGCCCGTGCCGCCTTAGCGGGCGACGATCTTGGCGATCGCGTCGTTCGCCCGCTGCAACGCCTCGTCGGCGCCGATCTGCCCGGCCACGGCCTTGGACAGCTCCGCCCCGAAGGCGTTCTCGATTTCCGGCCATTTCGGGTGACGCGGACGCGGCGTCGAGAAGTTGATCGCCTCCATCAGCACCGGGAAGTGGCGGAACTGCGGTTGCGCGGTCAGCTCCGGGTCGGTGAACGCCGAGAAGCGCACCGGCGGATTGCCGCGCGTCACCGATTTCTTGATCTGCTCCGGCGAGGTCGCCCAGATCATGAAGTCGAAGGCCGCCTGCTTGTTCTTGGAATCGGACGTGATGCCCATCAGCCAATGGCCGATCTCGGAGCTGCCGGCATGGGTGCCCGACGGGATCGCCGAATAGGCGATCTTGCCGACGACGCGGCTCTGGTTCGGGTCCTCGAAGGTCGCGACCCAATTCGGCCAGTTGATCGACGACGCCGCGGTACCCTGGGCCATGAACGTCCCGACCTCGTCGGCGTTGAAGCTCTCGACGCCCGGCGGCGAGATTTCCTTGAGCTTCAGGAACACCTCCATGGCCTTCTTAGCCTCCGGGGTCACCAGGCTGGGCTGGCGGTTCGCGTCGAACATCTCGCCGCCGTAGGACCAGAAGATCGGCATGAAGTCGGCGACCACCGGGTTGCCCTCGGCGGCGCGCATGACATAGCCATAGAGCCGCTGCTGGCCGCCCGCGGTGATCTTGCTGCCCGCCGCGATCACGTCGTCCCAGGTGTCGGGCGCCTGAGGCAGGCCGTTCTTGGCGAACAGCTCGGGGTCGTAGAAGAACATCTGCGCGTTGCCGACATAAGGCAGGCAGACGTACCGGCCGGTGGCGTAGGGGCTGCGGCAGACCGCCAGCGACTTGGCCAGGAAGTCGTTGTCCGGACCGTCGGTCCCGATCGCCTGATAATAGGCGCCGAGCGGCTCGAGGTAGCCATTCTCGGCGAAGAACGGCAGCCACGGGTCGTCCATCAGGACGATGTCGTAGGCGCCGGATTTGGTCGACCCGGCGTTGGCCGCCTTTTCGAAGAGGTTGGCGTAGGGCGCCTGCACGATGTCGATCGCGATGCCCTTCATGGCCGAATAGTCGGCGGCGGCGGCGCGCAGCCCGTCGCCCTCCGACCCGTTCGGCACGGCGATGGTCAGATCGGCCGCCGCGGCGGCCGCGGCAAACGAAACCGTCGCGGCCGCGACGGCGAGGGCCCTGCACAGTTTGTTCATTCGCATTCCTCCCGGTTGGTATCTCTCGCGCCTTGCCCGGCGATCCTCGGCGATGTCGGGAAGCGCCCGGCGGACCGCCGACCGCTAAAACGTCGTTTTTATTTGGCGCGCGATATAGAATACATTTTCCATTCCGGACGTAAAGCGGTTTGTCGCCGCCGCGGCGGGTTGCGGAGCACCGGTGGGAGCCGGCGCCGACGATCACCATGCCGGCTTCGCTCACGGATGAGCCCGTATCACCCGAGGTTGATGAAGACACTTCCGGCCTCGACCTTTACCGGATAGATCTTCAGGCTGACGCACACCGGCGCGCCCTTCGCCTCCCCCGTCCGGTAATCGAACCGGCCATTGTGCTTTGGGCATTCGATGATGTTGTCCATCACCAGGCCACCCGCGAGATGGGTGCCCTCGTGCGTGCAATGCCCGTCGGTCGCGTAGTACTTATCGTCCGCCGACCGGTAGATGGCGAAGGTGCGGTCCCCGTGATCGAAGCGGATCACGTCCTCCGCATCGATATCGTCGGCCTTGCAGGCCTCGACCCAGCCGGTGCTCATGGCGATGTCCGTTCGCGCCCTGGCTATGCGGCGCCCGTTGCGGCGGCGAGCGGTGCGGCAGACGACCGGGCGAATGGCGGAAGCGGCCGCTGCACATGATACTCGGGGTCCTTTGCCTGCCGAAGCAGCGCCGGGATGATTTCCCGGTAGGCATCCACCAGGCCGTTGTAGGCCGGCGGCATGTCGGCCTTTAGCTCCCGGTGGAGCGCCGGCAGCGCGTGATAGGGAACCATCGGAAAGATGTGATGCTCGATGTGATAGTTCATGTTCCAGTACAGGAAGCGGAGGACCGGGTTCATGTAGACCGTGCGGCTGTTGAGCCGGTGATCGAGCACGTCTTCGGCAAGCCCGGCATGCTGCGTCAGCGCCAGGACGAGATGCAGCCAGGAGCCGTAGAAGGTCGGCAAGCCGATCAACATGGCCGGCAGGATGCTGCCGATGGCGACGCACCAGATCGCGATGCCGGCAAGGACCACGATCCAGACGCGCGCGGTCCAGAATACCTTGCGACGCTCCGTTCGCGGGATGAACGTCGCCTCGTCGGCCGTCAACCGGCCCGCCGCATGCTGGGCGAGCCTGCCGAGCGTCAGGACGCCCGACTTCAGGGCGAAGAGGTTGAGCAGGAGAGCCGGGAAATCCGGCGGCCGCGACGCCAGAATCTCGGGATCGCGGCCGACGATGAGGGTATCGGTGTGATGGCGGGTGTGACTCCAGCGCCAGACCGTCGGTTCGCGCAGCATCATGAATGACGCGATGCCGTAGACCGCATCGTTCAGCCAACGCGTGCGGAAGGCCGTGCCGTGGCTGCATTCGTGCCAACGGGAGTCGGCGGCCGAGCCATAGAGCACGCCATAGACGGCGAAGAACGGCACCGCCCACCAGTCGCCCCAGAAGGTCCAGCCGAGGCCGCCGGTCACGATGAGCGCGGCGAACCAGATGAGCGTGTCGCGGATCGCCGGACCGTCCTTGCGCCGCATCAACGCCTTCAGCCGCTCGCGCGGAAGCGAGCAGACATACCATTGGGCGTTTGCGAGGCCCTTCTCCTGGGCAAGCCTGCCGTCACGCCCGGTGAGGCCGTAGTCGCGCCGTGTCATTTCCGCTGCCATCGGTCGTCGCGAAAGGACCACCTGCCCCTCATGGACCACCACAAGGTCCGCCGCCCGCTAAAACGTCGTTTTTATTTGGCGCGCGATATAGAATACATTTTCCATTCCGCAGGTAAAGCGGTTTGCCGCCGCCAGGAGGAATCGATGCCCGCGCCGACCACGTTCGCGGAATTGCGGGCCGCCATCTCGGCGGGCTATCCGGGCTTGAGCAAGCGCCTGCAGCAGATCGCGCAGTTCGCGCTCCGCCACCCCAATGACCTGGCGCTGGAGACGATCGCCGTCATCGCCGGCCGCGCCAAGGTGCAGCCGTCGAGCCTGATCCGCTTCGCCAAGGCCTTCGGCTACGACGGCTTCAGCGGCATGCAGCGCGTGTTCCGCAGCCGCCTGATCGAACGTTCGCCCGGCTATGGCGAGCGCATCGAGGCGTTGCGGCGGACCTCGCGCGCCGCCCGGCGCGGCTCGGCCGCGGGCGTGCTGCACGAATTCGCGACCGCCGCCATCGGCGCCCTCGAGCACCTGCGCGACGAGACCCCGGGCGCCAAGCTGGAGCGCGCGACGGACCTGCTCGCCCGGGCGGAGATCGTCCATCTGTTGGCGCAACGGCGCTCGTTCCCGGTCGCCGCCTATCTCGCCTACGCCTTCAGCCACCTGGAGCGGCCGACCCACCTGCTCGACGGCGTCGGCGGCATGCTGAACGAGCAGGCGCGCTGCATCCGGCCGCGCGACGCCCTGGTCGCGATCAGCTTCCGGCCCTACGCGCCCGAGGTGATGCGGGTGGCGGCCGAGGCGGCCGAGCGCGGCGTGCCGATCGTCGGCGTCACCGATGGGCCGCTCAGCCCGCTGATGCCGCTCGCCGCCGTCTGTTTCGAGGTCGAGGAGGCCGAGGTGCTGTCGTTCCGCTCGCTCAGCGCCACGATGTGCCTGGCGCTGGCGTTGACCGTCGGTCTCGGCGCGCGGCTGCGCAAGGCGAAGCCGCGCCGCCGGCGCGCCGCCGCCGCCCGCGCCTGAGGCTCAGATGCGGACCGGGCGCCCGGTCTGCGCCGATTCGGCGGCGGCGTCGGCGAGGCGGAGCGCGGCGCGGCCGTCCGCCGCCCCGACCAGGGGGGCGGCGCGGCCCTCGACGACCTCGATGAAGTGGTCGAGCTCGGCCCGGTAGGCCTCGGCGTAGCGCTCCAGGAAGAAGTGCAGCGGCTTGTCCGCGCGCACCCCGGCGGCGTCGGCCAGGCTCACCGTCGTCGGCACGCGGTTGCCGGCGGCGACCATGCCGGCCGAGCCGTGCACCTCGATACGCTGGTCGTAGCCGTAGCTGGCGCGCCGGCTGTTCGAGATCTGGGCGAGGGCGCCGCCGGCCGTGCGCAGCGTCACGACGGCCGTATCGACGTCGCCGGCGGCGCCGATCGCCGGGTCGACGAGGCAGCTCGCCGCCGCGAAGACCTCGATCGGCTCCGCCCCCAGGAGCCAGCGCGCCATGTCGAAATCGTGGATCGTCATGTCGCGGAACAGGCCGCCCGACTGCTTGATGTAGGCGACCGGCGGCGGCGCGGGGTCGCGGCTGGTGATCGCGACCAACTCGACCGTGCCGATCTTGCCGTCCGCGATGGCCTGGCGCAGGGCGCGAAAGCTGGGATCGAAGCGGCGGTTGAACCCGACCAGGAACTTGACGCCGGCCGCGCGCACCGCCGCGAGGCAGGCGTCGACTCGCGCGAGGTCGAGGTCGATCGGCTTCTCGCAGAAGATCGCCTTGCCGGCCCGCGCCGCGCGCTCGATCAGATCGGCATGGGTGTCGGTCGGGCTGGCGATCAGCACCGCATCGACCTCGGGATCGGCGAGCGCCGCCGCCGTCTCGGCGACCGCGGCCCCGCATCGTTCGGCCAGCGCGCGCGCCGCCGCGGCGTCGATATCGACGACGTAGCGCAGCCGCGCCCGGCCGTGGCCAGCGATGTTACCGGCGTGGATGGCGCCGATGCGCCCGGCGCCGAATTGGCAGAAGGTGACCATGATATGCGCCCCCGCGCCCGGCGGCGCGATCATCCTGTTGTCCGTCGTCGGATAAATCTCTATTCTCCAGCGTTCAGTCAAATGGAATTTTCATTTCAGCGTGGCGCCGGCCGGCGCCGCAGGGAAAGCGCCCGATGGCCGTGCATCTGACCGACCACCGCCGCGGCTTCGGCCCCGGCTTCACCGCGATCACCCGCCTCGACGAGGCCGAGGACGCCACCGGCATCGCGCTCGGCGTGCTGCGACTCGGCCCCGGCGAGAGCCACGAGGCGACCGCGGCGCACGAGGCCGCGTGGCTGCTGATGGACGGCGCGGTCGAGGTCACGGCCGGCAACCGCACCGAGCAGTGGCGCCGCGCCTCGCTGTTCGACGAGAGCGCGACCTGCCTGCATGCCGCCGCCGGCGAGCGGGTGCGCCTCGCCAGCCCGACCGGGGCCGAGCTGACCGTCTATGGCGTCGCCAACCGCCGCCGCTTCGGCCCGCGCTTCTATGCGCCCGCCGACGTGCCGAACGAGCACCGCGGCAAGGGCCAGGTCGGCGACGCCTGCTTGCGCTTTGTGCGCACGATCTTCGACCGCCGCAACGCCGACCCCGCGGCCGAGATGGTCCTGGGCGAGGTCGTCACCCTGCCCGGCCGCTGGTCGAGCTATCCGCCGCACCACCACCGCCAGCCGGAGATCTACCATTACCGCTTCACCAAGCCGCAGGGCTACGGCCACGCCGAGCTCGGCGAGAAGGTGTTCAAGGTGCGGCAGTACGACACGGTGAAGATCTTCGACGGCCTCGACCACGCGCAATGCGCGGCGCCCGGCTACGGCATGTACTATTCCTGGGCGATCCGGCACTTGCCCGACGCGCCCTACACGGTGCCCGAATTCACCGAGGAACACCGCTGGACCCTGGAGCCCGGCGCCGCCTTCTGGCGGCCCAAGGGGATCGGCGGGTATGAGTGAACGCCCGCTCGATCTGATCGCGATCGGGCGCGCCGCCGTCGATCTCTACGGCGAGCAGATCGGCGGCCGGCTGGAGGACATGACGTCCTTCGCCAAGTATCTCGGCGGCTGCCCGGCCAACGTCTCGGTCGGGGCGGCGCGGCTCGGCCTGCGCGTCGCCATGATCACGCGGGTCGGGGACGAGCATATGGGGCGCTTCGTCCGCGAGACGCTGGCCGCTGAGGGCGTCGAGGTGAGCCGCGTGCGCACCGACCCGCGGCGCCTGACCGCCCTCGTCATCCTCGGCATCCGCGACCGCGATACCTTCCCCTTGATCTTCTACCGCGAGAACTGCGCCGACATGGGGCTCGAGCCCGAGGACGTCGAGGACGACTTCGTCGCCTCGGCATCGGCCGTGCTGGTCACCGGCACCCATTTCTCGCAGCCGAACGTCGACGCCGCCTGCCGCCGCGCCATCGCGCTCGCCCGCGCCCACGGCACCAGGGTCGTATTCGACATCGACTACCGCCCGGTGCTGTGGGGGCTGACCGGCCACGGCCTGGGCGAGGAGCGCTTCGTCGCCTCCGACCGCGTCACCCGGCATTTGCAGACCATCGTGCCCGACTGCGACCTGATCGTCGGGACCGAAGAGGAGATGCGCATCGCCGGCGGCGGCGCCGACACCCTGGCGGCGCTCAAGCGCCTGCGCGAACGCACGGCGGCCGTGCTCGTGGTCAAGCGCGGCGCGCTCGGCTGCGTCGTCTTTCCCGACGCTATCCCGGCGCGGATCGAGGACGGCCTGGTCGGGCCCGGCTTCCCGGTCGAGGTGTTCAACATCCTGGGCGCCGGCGACGCCTTCCTCGCCGGCTTCCTGCGCGGCTGGCTGCGCGGCGAGGCGCCGGCGCGCTGCGCCGAGCTGGGCAACGCCTGCGGCGCGCTCGTGGTGTCGCGCCACGGCTGCGCCCCGGCGATGCCGAGCTGGGCGGAGCTCGGCGATTATCTGACGCGCGGCCGCGCCCTGACCCGTCCGCGCGCGGACGTCCGGCTCGAGCACTTGCACCGGGTGACGACGCGGCCGCGGCGCTGGCCGGAGATCTGCGCCCTGGCCTTCGACCACCGCAAGCAGCTCGAGGAGATCGGCGCCCGCCACGGCCGCAACGGCGCCGACATCGCCCGCTTCAAGTCGCTGATCGCCGCGGCCGCCGAGCGGGTCGAGACCGGCCCGGCCGTGGCCGGCGCGCTGGTTGACGGGCGCTACGGCGAGGCGGTGCTGGCGCGCTGGACCGGCAGCGGGCGCTGGCTGGCGCGCCCCATCGAGCGCGCGGGGTCGATCCCGGTCGCCTTCGAGGACGGGCCGAACGTCGCCCTGACCTTGCGCGCCTGGCCGGCCGAGCAGATCGTCAAGTGCCTGGTCCATTATCGCGCGGACGACGAGCCGGGTTTGCGCGCGGCTCAGGACGCGCGCCTGAGCGAGCTGTCCGAGGCCTGCATCGCCACCGGCCACGAG
>JBBECF010000181.1:10740-13937 GCA_040881945.1 Dongiaceae bacterium
GCCGCAAGCTGTGCAAGGGTTTCGCGGTCGGCCGCAGCATCTTCGCCGGCCCGGCCGAGGACTGGTTCGCCGGGCGCCTCGACGACGCGGGCACGACCGCCGCCATCGCCGCCAACTACCGGCGCCTGGTGGCGCTGTGGCACGGCCGCGCCCGGGTCTGAGAGGTTGTGAATGAATGTTGGATCGCCGTTCCTGCGTGCTTCGAGACGGCCGCTGCGCGGCCTCCGGGAGCCATGAGGTTTTTTCTTTGTGCCACAAAAACTTGACCTCATCCTGAGGAACGCCCCGAAGGGGCGTATCTCGAAGGACGCGACGACGCCGATGCAATTCTTTCACAATCTCTGAGTCCTACGACGACTGGGGAGGAGGCGTCGATGCCGCGACTGACCATGGCGCAGGCGCTGGTGCGTTACCTGTGCGCCCAGCGGACCGAGATCGACGGCCGCGAGGCGCCGCTGTTCGCCGGCGTCTGGGCGATCTTCGGGCACGGCAACGTGGCCGGGCTCGGCGAGGCGCTGTACGGCGTGCGCGACCGGCTGCCGACCTACCGCGCCCACAACGAGCAGGCCATGGCCCACGCCGCCATCGCCTATGCCAAGGCGAGCAACCGGCGCCGGATGATGGCCTGCACGACCTCGATCGGGCCGGGGGCGACCAACATGGTGACGGCGGCCGCGGTCGCCCACGTCAACCGCCTGCCCATCCTGCTGCTGCCCGGTGACGTGTTCGCGAGCCGGCGGCCCGACCCGGTGCTGCAGCAGGTCGAGGACTTCGCCGATCCGACCGTCACCGCCAACGACTGCTTCAGGCCGGTGTCGCGCTATTGGGACCGCATTACGCGGCCGGAGCAGATTCTGTCGAGCCTGCCGGCGGCGCTGGCGACGCTGACCGACCCGGCGGCCTGCGGCCCGGCGACGCTCGCCCTGTGCCAGGACGTGCAGGCCGAGGCCTATGACTATCCCGATAGTTTCTTTGCGCCGCGCCTGCATCGGCCGCGCCGGCCCGGCCCCGACCCGCGGGAGCTGGCGGCGGCGGCGGCGGCGCTCGCCGCCGCGCGGCGGCCGCTGATCGTGGCCGGCGGCGGCGTGCATTACGCCTTGGCCGGCGCCGCGCTCGACGCCTTCGCCCGGCGCCGCTTCGTCCCCGTGGCTGAGACCCAGGCCGGCAAGGGCGCCCTGCCGTGGAACCATCCATCGGCGGTCGGCGGCATCGGCGTCACCGGCAGCAGCGCCGCCAACGCCCTCGCGTCGGAGGCCGATCTGGTGCTCGCCATCGGCACCCGGCTCGGCGATTTCGCGACGGCGTCGCGCACCCTGTTCCGCGACCCGGGCATGACCCTGATCCAGCTCAACGTCGCGCCGTTCGACGCCGCCAAGCACGGCGCCCTGCCGCTGGTCGCCGACGCCGAGCGCGGCCTCGCCGAGCTCGACGCGCGGCTCGGCGACTGGCAGGCGCCGGCGCCGTGGCGGGCCAAGGCCGAGGCGGAGACGCGGGCGTGGAACGCGGCGGTCGAGCGGGCGACGGCGCCGAGCAACGCGCCCCTGCCGTCGGACGCGCAGGTGCTCGGCGCGGTCAATCGCGTGGCCGGCGCCGAGAGCATCGTGGTGTGCGCCGCCGGCGGGCTGCCGGGCGAGCTGCACAAGCTGTGGCGGGTCGCGGCGCCCGGCGGCTATCACCTGGAATACGGCTATTCCTGCATGGGCTACGAGATCGCCGGCGGCCTCGGCGTCAAGCTGGCGCGGCCCGACCGCGAGGTCTATGTGCTGGTCGGCGACGGCAGCTATCTGATGCTGAACTCGGAGATCGCCACCTCGGTCATGCTCGGCAGCAAGCTCGTCATCGTCGTCCTCGACAACCGCGGCTTCGCCTGCATCGACCGCCTGCAACGCGCCAGCGGCGGCGCCGGGTTCAACAACCTGCTCGCCGACGCGTTGGCCGGCGAAGCCGGGCCGCCGGCGATCGACTTCGCCGCCCACGCCGCGAGCCTCGGCGCCGCCGCCGAAAAGGTGAGCGGCATCGCCGGGCTCGAGGCGGCGCTGGAACGCGCCAAGGCCGCGCCGAAAACTTATGTCATCGTCATCGACACCGACCCGGCGGCGGCGCCCCCCCCCCGCCCCCCCGGGGGGGACGTGGCGGTGCCGGAGACCAGCGAGCGCGCCACGGTGCGCGCCGCCCGCGCCGCCTACGAGAAGGCGGCGCCGCAAACTCGACCGGGAGGACCGTCATGAGCGCAACAACCCCGAACGCCGACATCCGGCTCGACGGCAAGGTGGCGATCGTCACCGGCGGCACGCAAGGCATCGGCGAGGCGATCGCCCGCCAGGCCGCCGCCGCCGGCGCCGCCGGGCTGTGCCTGACCGGCCGCTCCTTAGCGCGCGGCGAGGCCGTGGCGGCGGAGCTCGGCGCCGCCGGTTGCGCCGCGATCTTCGTCCCGGCCGAGCTCGCCGACGAAGCCGCCTGCCGCGCCGTCGTCGCCGCCTGCGACAAGCGCTTCGGGCGCGTCGACGGGCTGGTCAACGCCGCCGGAATCACCGATCGCGGCCACATCGAGGACACCTCGGTCGAGCTGTGGGACCGCATGTTCGCGGTCAACGTCCGCGCGCCCTTCATCCTGACGCAAGAAGCCGTGCGCCGCATGCAGGCGCAGGGGCGCGGCGGCAGCATCGTCAACATCATCACCCGGTCGAGCCACGGCGGGCAGCCGAAACTGACCGCCTACAGCGCGTCCAAGGGCGCGCTCGCGGTGCTGACCAAGAACGTGGCGCACGCGCTGCGCGCCGACCGCATCCGGGTCAACGGCCTCAACATCGGCTGGACCGACACGCCGGCCGAGCACGTCGTGCAGCGGGCCGAGGGCCAGCCCGCGGACTGGCTCAAGCGCGCCGAGGCGGCGCAGCCCTTCGGCCGCCTGCTGAATCCGGCCGAGGTCGCCTTCCTCGCCTGCTACCTGTTGAGCGACCGCGCGGAGATGATGACCGGCGCCCTCATCGACTTCGACCAGAACGTCATGGGCGCGTGCGATTGAACGCGCCGTGAAAAAGGGGACATTCTTAATTATTGTGGCATCAGGGAGTGGTCACGAAAATTAGGAATGTCCCCTTTTCCGGCAGCAGATAGAAAATGGGAGCGAGCGATGGGCCTCCGCATCGGTATCAACCCGATCACCTGGACCAACGACGACATGCCGGAGCTGGGCG
>JBBECF010000182.1:0-2166 GCA_040881945.1 Dongiaceae bacterium
CGGGCGCTTCCGGATCGCCGCCGTAGCGGACCGCGACCGCGAGCGCGGCGGCGGCCCGCTGCGCGTGGTCGATCCCGGCCAGCGGCAAGTGCAGGATGCGGCCGAAGGCCTGTTCGGCGCGGTAATCCGGGTGCTCGCGCCAGGCGATGTCGCTCAGGTGGCAGATCGCCAGGCGCAATCGCCGTTCCGCCGGACCGTCGGCCGGAAACAGCGGCTCGACCCAATCATGCAGCGCCGCGCCAAGCGGGGCGAAGCGGTGGTCCGCCAACTCGGCGCAGGCGGCAACGAGCGGGTCCTCGCGCTGCTCGTCCGGCGACAACCGGCTGAAGACGTGGCCTTCGCGCAGCCCGAAGGCGGAGAACACGACCCGCTCGGGTCGGGCGACGTTCAGCACGCGTTGCAGCAACAGCGCGGCGAAGGGCAGAGTCTCGAGCCGGCGACGCGACAGCCCCGGCATGTTGGCGAGCGAGCGACCGCTGAGCCCGGCGACGACCCGCGCCAGATCCTCGGCCTGGGCGCGGCCGATCGCGTACTGATGGACGACGCGCAAGGGGTAGCCGATCTGCCCCATATGAATGCGGGCGAGAGTCCGCCAGGCGCCGCCGACGAGATAAAAGCCGCGCCCGCGGAAATCGCCAAGCCAGCCGACGGCGGCAAGTTGGCGGTCGATGGCGGCGCGTGCCTGCGCGCGGTCGCCGAGAGTCGCTTCCGCCAGGCGCAGCGGCCCCAGCGGCAAGGTGGCGTGAGCGCCGAGCGCGCCCTTATCGAGCGCGACCAGTTCGAGGCTGCCGCCGCCGAGGTCGCCGGCCAGCCCGTCGGCATCGGGAATACCGCTGACGACGCCCAGCGCCGACAGCCGCGCCTCCTCGCCCCCGCTCAGCACCGTGACCCGGACGCCGCAGCGGCGTTCGACCTCGGCGACGAAGGCCGGCCCGTCAACCGCGTCGCGCACCGCGGCGGTGGCGAGCAGGTCGAGCCGATCGGCCGCCATCGCTCGCGCCAGCCGCACGAAGCGCGTCAAATTGGCGAGCGCCGGCTCGATGCCCGCCGCGTTGAGGCGGCCGGCGGCGTCGAGGCCGCGGCCCAGGCCGCACAGCACCTTCTCGTTGAACAGCGGCAGCGGCGCCCGCGACGGCCGGTCGAACACCACCAGGCGGATCGAGTTCGAGCCGATGTCGACGACCGCCAGCCGGCCCGCCTCACGCGCGGCGCCGCGGACCGGCCGATCGGCGAACACGGACAAGCCTCAGCCCTTCTTCAGCACCAGATGCGGCGTCTTGCGCGCCCGCTTGAAGGCGCTACCGCGTCCCGACAGGCTGGGATTGGTCATGAAATAGGTATGGGCGCTGAAGGCGTCGGCATCGGCCGCGAGCCGTGTGTAACAGCCGTCCGACCCCAGGATCCAGCTTTGCGCCACGTCCTTGAGGTTGGCGACCATGATCTGATCGAGCACCTGCTGATGCACGGTCGGGGTTTCGATCGGCACCAGCGTCTCGACCCGATGGTCGAAGTTGCGCGGCATCCAGTCCGCCGACCCGACGAACACCTTGGCGTTGCGCGACGGCAGCCGGTACCCGGCCCCGAAGCAGATGATCCGCGAATGTTCCAGGAACCGGCCGATGATGCTCTTGACCCGGATGTTCTCCGACAGCCCGCGCAGGCCGGGCCGCAGGCAGCAGACGCCGCGCACCACCAGGTCGATCTTGACCCCGGCCTGCGAGGCACGGTAGAGCGCGTCGATCACCTCGGCGTCGACCAGCGCGTTGAGCTTCGCCCAGATCGTCCCCGGCCGGCCGGCCCGCACATGCTCGATTTCGTCGTCGATCAGCCGCAGCACCGTCTCGCGCAACGACAACGGCGCCACCGCGATTTTCTCCAAGCCCTCCGGCTTGGCGTAGCCGGTCATGTAGTTGAACAGCCGGGCGGCGTCCCGGCACAACGCGGGATCGCAGGTGAAGAACGACAGGTCGGTGTACACCTTCGCCGTCACCGGGTGGTAATTGCCGGTGCCGTAGTGGACGTAACTGCGTAAGCTTCCGCCTTCGCGCCGCGCCACCAGCGAAACCTTCGCGTGCGTCTTCAGTGCGAGGAAACCGTAGATGACGTGGGCGCCGGCGCGCTCCAGGTCGCGCGCCCAGCGGATGTTGGCCTCCTCGTCGAAGCGCG
>JBBECF010000183.1:0-13795 GCA_040881945.1 Dongiaceae bacterium
TACCGCAACCAGGCCTTCATCGACGGCAAGTACGTCGCCGCCGCCTCGGGCGAGACGTTCGATTGCATCAACCCGGCGACCGGCAAGGTCCTGACCCGGGTGGCGGCCTGCGACAAGGACGACGTCGATCGCGCCGTGCGGGCGGCGCGCGCCGCCTTCGACAAGGGCGTGTGGTCGCGCCGCTCCGGGGCCGAGCGCAAGAAGGTGCTGCTGAGGTTCGCCGAGCTGATCGACGAGCACGCGACCGAGCTGGCGCTGCTCGAGACCCTCGACATGGGCAAGCCGATCCGCGACAGCTCGAAGATCGACATCCCCCTGTCGGCGGCGTGCATCCGCTGGTACGCCGAGGCGATCGACAAGGTCTATGACGAGATTGCGCCGACCGGGCCCGAGGCAATTTCGCTGATCCGGCGCGAGCCCCTGGGCGTCGTCGGCGCGGTCGTGCCGTGGAACTTCCCGCTGCTCATGGCCTCGTGGAAGATCGGCCCGGCCCTGGCGACCGGCAATTCGATGGTGCTGAAGCCGGCGGAGCAGTCGCCGCTGACGGCCATCCGCGTCGCCGAGCTGGCCGCCGAGGCGGGCGTGCCCGACGGCGTGTTCAACGTCGTGCCCGGCTTCGGCGAGACCGCGGGCCAGGCGCTCGGCCGGCACATGGACGTCGACTGCGTCGCCTTCACCGGCTCGGCCGAGGTCGGCAAGTACTTCCTCAAATACGCCGGCGAATCGAACATGAAGCGGGTGTCGCTGGAATGCGGCGGCAAGTCCCCGAACATCGTCATGGCCGACGCCCCCGACCTCGACGCCGCCGCGACGGCCGCCGCCTGGGGCATCTTCTTCAACCAGGGCGAGGTGTGCAACGCCGGCTCGCGCCTGATCGTCGAGGAGTCGGTCAAGGACCGCGTGCTCGAGAAGGTCATGGCGATCGGCAAGACCCTGCGGCCGGGCGACCCCCTCGACCCGAAGACGGCGATGGGGGCGATGGTCGACGCGACGCAAATGAACCGCGTTCTCGACTACATCGACGTCGGCGGGAAGGAAGGCGCGAAGCTGGTCATGGGCGGCGAGCGCGTCCGCGGCGAGACCGGCGGCTACTACATCGAGCCGACCGTGTTCGACAAGGTGGACAACCGCATGAAGATCGCCCAGGAGGAGATCTTCGGCCCGGTGCTCGCCACCATCACGTTCAAGGACGCGGACGAAGCGGTGAGGATCGGCAACGACACGATCTACGGCCTGGCCGCCGCCGTGTGGACCAGGGACATCACCAAGGCCTTGAAGGCGGCGCGCAGCCTTCGCGCCGGCGTCGTCTGGGTCAACTGCTTCGACAACGGGCACATCTCCTCGCCCTTCGGCGGCTTCAAGCAGTCCGGCTTCGGCCGCGACAAGTCGCTGCACGCGATGGACAAGTACACCGAGCTGAAGGCGACCTGGATTCACATCGGCAACTGAAACCCTCCCCCGCGCCCCCCTCCCATTCCCTCCCCCGCGTAGCGGGGGAGGGTCAGGGTGGGGGTGGGGCATGCAGACCATGACTCTTGCCGGCAAAATCGTTCTCGTCACCGGGGCCAGCTCCGGCATCGGCGCCGCCGTGGCCCGCGCTGCGGCGGCGGCCGGCGCCGCCCTGATGCTGAGCGGCCGATCGCGCGACCGCGGCGCGGGCGTCGCGCGCGATATCGCGGCCGCCGGCGGCCGCGCCGGGTTCCTGCCCGGCGACCTGACCGACCCCGCCGTCGCCGACCGACTGGTCGCGGCCACGGCGGACCGCTTCGGCCGGCTCGACGTGCTGGTCAACAATGCCGGGATCATCCACCGGGCGACGGTCGATCGCACGACCGACGCCCAGTGGCACGAGACCATGGCGGTGAATCTGCATGCGGTGTTCTATCTGAGCCGCGCGGCGGTGCGGCAGATGCAGCGCCAGGGCGGGGGCGGCGTCATCGTCAACATCGCGTCGGACTGGGGGCTGGTCGGCGGACGCAACGCCCTCGCCTATTGCGCCAGCAAGGGGGCGGTCGTGCAGATGACCCGCGCGATGGCCCTCGACCACGCGCGCGACCGCATCCGCGTCAACGCGGTCTGCCCCGGCGACACCGATACGCCGATGCTCGAAGGCGAATTCCGGCAGGTCGGCGTCGAGCGCGCCGCGGGCCTGGCGGCGCACGGCGCCGCCGTTCCGCTCGGCCGCGTGGCGACGCCCGACGAAGTGGCCCAGGCGGTCGTCTTCCTCGCCTCCGACGCCGCCGCCTACATCACCGGCGCCACCCTCCCGGTCGACGGCGGCACCACGGCGGGGTAGGACGAATCTCGATCGGGTCGCCGTCCTTACGGCGTAGGGGCGGGTTTCAAACCCGCCCCTACAATTCACAACGGGAAATGGCGTTGAGCTCAATTCGACGGCCCCCTTTGACATCGCCGAGGGGAAAAGGGGACGCTTCCCTTTTCAGTTATCTTCTTGCCGGCGTTGTCGCAGGGTCGCTCCGAACAACGAAAATAACGGATTGCGTCCCCTTTAGGCGCGGATATGCTCTTGACACTCGCCGGAACGTTTTCCTATCCTGGACACGGCCCCCGCCTGAAGGGTGGGAGGCCTGCCCCGGACTAGGATCCGCGGGATCGCTGTTTGACATCGTTTATTGGTCGCCCGGCCGGGTTCTCGCCGGACGATTCCCTACTGTCGGCGTAAGCCTCTGATATCGTGCCAGTTTCGGTCGTCGTCCGGCGCGCGGGAACTTGTCCATTTGCGACATCTGTATGTCGCATGCCCGCTGCGTATGGGGTTGGTCGCTCTTTTTTCGCCCCTCGCCGGAGACGTCGCCGGAGACGTCGCCGGAGAGGCCGCCGGGTCAGTCGCCGAGCTCGGCCCCGTCGAGGGTGAGCAGCGGCGTATAGAGTTCCGGCCGGCGGTCGCGGAAGAAGCCCCAGGCCGCGCGCGCGGCGCGGATGCGCTCGAGGTCGAAGGCGGCGGTCAGCACCGCTTCGTCGTCGCGGCCGGCCTCGGCCGCCTTCTCGCCGAGCGGTCCGGCGATGAAGGACGAGCCGTAGAAGGTGAGGGTGCAGCTCTCGCCGGACTCGCCGCCTATGGCGGCGCCGGCGTGAGGCGTTTGACGGCCGTTCGTAGGGAGAGAAACGACGGGAGAGGTGCGCCTTGTCTACGGAGAGCAAAGCCGTCAGCGGCCGGGCGAGGCCGTGTTCGATGGTTGAGGCAACATCGGCGGCTCCTATTGTAATTCAGATTGCCGCAGGGAGCCCAAGCGACTAAAGTGACACTCCGAACTGCGGTCCATATGGGCAGTGTCGGATACAGGGGAGGCGACGCATGGAGCGCTGTGCAAAGCTTGTTGATGTCGGTCGCCGGCAATTCCTGCGGAGCGGGGCGATGGCTGCCGCGAGCGCCGCCACCGTCTCCGTCCTGCCACAGCAGGCCAAAGCCGCGCCGGCCAAGGCGAGGGTCGAATACCCCTCGAACCGTTTGGCGAACGCGAAGGATCTCAAGGTCAACGAACCGCTCGATGTGTTCTATCCCGATCAGGACGCACCGGGGGTGCTTCTCAGGCTCGGCAAGCGCGTGGAGGGCGGGGTCGGTCCCGATGGCGATATCGTCGGGTTTACCACGATTTGCCCGCACAAGGGCTTTCCGCTTGCTTACGTCGGAGAGGACCGGACCTTCAACTGTCCCGGCCATTACTCCCGCTTCGATCCGGAGCGGGGCGGCCAGCAGATCTGGGGTCAAGCAACCCAGAATCTTCCGCAGTACACGCTTCGCGTCGACGACAGCGGCGACATCTATGCCGAGGGCGTCGATGAGCTGCTCTACGGCCGCCTCAGCAACGTGCTCTGAGACAGGGAGGATCGAAAAATGGCTTTCAAGCGCCAGATCGACCGTCTGCCGATCATCCCGGCGGGCGCCAAGAAACAAGTCGCCGTCTGTCACTACTGCATCGTCGGCTGCGGATACCACGCGTATAGCTGGCCGGTGCATAAGCAGGGCGGCACGGAACCGTCGCAGAACGCCTTCGGCGTGGACCTCGCCAAACAGCAGGATGCCGCTACGGAGGCCTGGTACTCGCCTTCCATGTACAACGTCGTCAAGCAGAACGGCGAGGACGTGCACCTGGTCTTCAAGCCTGATCCCGCATGCGTGGTGAACTCCGGCCTCGCATCGATCCGCGGCGCCCGGATAGCGGAAAACAGTTTTTCCCTCGCGCGCCAGACGCAGCAGCGGCGACTGACCGATCCCTTGGTCTGGCGCCAGGGTATGAAGACACCAACGAGTTGGGACGACGCGCTCGATCTCATTGCGCGCGTGACGGCGAAGGTCATAGAGGAGCAGGGCGAAGACGGCCTTTTCGTCTCGGCCTTCGACCATGGCGGCGCCGGCGGCGGCTACGAGAATACCTGGGGCACCGGAAAGCTCTACTTCGAGGCCATGAAGGTCAAGAACATCCGAATCCACAACCGCCCGGCCTACAACTCGGAGGTTCATGCCACGCGGGACATGGGCGTGGGCGAGCTCAACAACGCTTACGAGGATGCCCAACTCGCGGATACGATCGTCGCGATCGGCACCAACCCGCTTGAGACCCAGACCAACTATTTCCTCAACCACTGGGTCCCGAACCTGCGGGGCACGTCGCTCGACAAGAAGAAGGCGATGATGCCCGGCGAGCCGCACGCAGCTGGCAAGATCGTCATCATCGACCCGCGCCGCACGGTCACGGTCAACGCCTGCGAGGTCGAGGCCGGAAAGGACAACGTCCTGCACCTCGCGCTCAACTCTGGCACGGACCTCGCCCTGTTCAATGCGCTTTTCACCTATATCGCCGACAAGGGATGGGTCGATAAGGACTTCATCGCCAACAGTACGGTTGGTGTACCTGTTCCGCGTCCGGCCCTATATCCGGCACGCGGCGGCGCCGGACCGGACAAGCCTGGCCATTTGACGAATTTCGCCGCCGCGGTCGAGGCCAACAGGACGTCGATCGAGGACGCGGCGAAGATTACCGGTCTGAATCCCGCCGATATCGTCAAGGCGGCCGAGTGGATCGCCAAACCGAAGGACGGCGGGCAACGCCGCCGGACCATGCTCGGCTACGAGAAAGGCATCATCTGGGGCAATGACAACTATCGGACCAACGGCGCGCTGGTGAACATCGCGCTCGCCACCGGAAACGTCGGCCGGCCGGGTGGCGGCGTCGTGCGCCTCGGCGGCCATCAGGAAGGCTACGTCCGGCCCTCGGACGCCCATGTGGGCCGTCCCGCCGCCTATGTCGATCAGCTCTTGATCTCCGGCAAGGGCGGCGTCCATCACGTTTGGGCCTGCGATCACTATAAGACCACGCTCAATGCCTCGGAGTTCAAGCGGATCTACAATCGTCGCACGCAGATGGTCCGCGAGGCCATGGACTCCGCACCGGCCGGCGACCGGCAAGCCCAGGTCGATGCCGTCATGGTGGCGATCCGGCAAGGAGGACTCTTCGCTGTCGACGTGGACATCGTGCCGACCAAGATCGGCGAAGCCTGCCACGTCATCCTGCCTGCCGCCACTTCGGGCGAGATGAACCTGACCTCCATGAACGGCGAGCGGCGAATGCGGATCACCGAGAAGTACATGGACCCGCCGGGGGCGGCCATGCCTGACTGCCTCATCGCCGCACGGCTCGCCAATCATATGGAGAGCGTGTTCCGCGAGATGGGCAACGACAAATACGCCGACCAGTTCAAGGGCTTCGACTGGAAAACCGAAGAAGACGCCTTCATGGACGGCTACCACACGCATGCCGGCGGCGGCGAGCATGTGACCTACGAACGCCTTCGCGCCATGGGCACGAACGGCTTCCAGGAGCCGGCCCAGGGCTTCACGGACGGCAAGATCGTCGGCACGGCACGTCTCTATACCGAGGGTGTTTTCTCCGCCGAGGACGGCAAGGCCCGCTTCATGGACGCCCCGTGGCGCGGCCTCGAAGCCCCCGGCAAGGAGGCGCAGAAGGCGAAGTACCGCTTCCTGATCAATAACGGTCGGGCCAACCAGGTCTGGCAGTCCGCCTATCTCGACGTCGACAACGACCTGGTGATGGACCGCTGGCCCTATCCGTTTATCGAGATGAACCCGAAAGACATGGCCGACCTCGGCCTCAACGCGGGTGACCTCGTGGAGGTCTACAACGACTCCGGCTCCACCCAGGCCATGGCCTATCCGACGCCGCCGGCCAAGAGGGGCGAGACCTTCATGCTCTTCGGCTATCCGACCGGCGTGCAGGGCAATGTGGTGAACGCGGGAACGAACGAACTGATCCTGCCGAACTACAAGCAGACTTGGGCCAACATCCGCAAGATTGCCGACCGGCCGAAATCGGTCGATCATGTCACTTTCAAGTCGCAGGAATACCGGGCTTCCTAGGGTCTCCTGACCGACCTCCCGGGTGACGCGCTGACGCGCCCGGGAGGTCGGCCGTTCCGTTGCCCCGTCACTTCCAAGTCTCCTGTTACCTGAAGCGCGCCCTCATATGCGACAGCCCTGGGGGAGCAACGGGGCCGGATTGACGGCGGCGGAAGGTTTTCCTATCCTGGGCACAACGCCCCCGGACTTGATCCGGGGAATCGCTGTTTGACATCGTTCATTACTGGTTGTTGGCGGCGGCGGTCTCAAACCGTCGCGCTGGTGGGGTTCCCGCCGGACGATCCTGTGCCGTCGGGGTAAGGCTCTGATATGGCGGGGTTTTCGGCCGAGACCCCGGCGGGCGGAAACTTGTCCATTTGCGACATCCATATGTCGCTCTCCCGCTGCGTATGGGGTCGGTCGTTCATATTCTTCGCCTCTCGCCGGAGACGCGGCAGGGTCAGCCGCCGAGCTCGGTCCCGTCGAGGGTGAGCAGGGGCGTGTAGAGCTCCGGCCGGCGGTCGCGGAAGAAACCCCACGACGCGCGCGCGGCGCGGATGCGCTCGAGGTCGAAGGCGGCGGTCAGCACGGCCTCCTCGTCGCGGCCGGCCTCGGCCAGCTTCTCGCCGAGCGGGCCGGCGATGAAGGACGAGCCGTAGAAGGTGACGGCGCAGCTCTCGCCGCGCTCGCGGCCGATGCGGTTGGCGGCGACCAGCGGGGTCATGTTGGCGCCGGCGTGGCCCTGCATCACCCGTTGCCAGTGGTCGCGGCTGTCGAGGCCGGCGTCCTGCGGCTCCGATCCGATGGCGGTCGGGTAGAACAGGATGTCGGCGCCCATCAGCGCCATGGCGCGGGCGCATTCCGGGAACCACTGGTCCCAGCAGATGCCGACGCCGATGCGGGCATAGGCGGTGTCCCAGACGCGGAAGCCGGTGTCGCCAGGGTTGAAGTAGTATTTCTCCTGGTAGCCGGGGCCGACCGGGATGTGCGACTTGCGATAGAGGCCGAGGCGCCGGCCGTCGGCGTCGATCACCATCAGCGAGTTGTAATAGGCGTTGTTCGCCCGCTCGAAGAAGCTGACCGGCAGCACGACCCGCAGCTCGGCGGCGAGCCGGCTCATGCGCTCGAGGGTCGGATGCCCGTCCGCCGGCCGGGCCAGGCCGAACGACTCCGGCTTCTGGTCCTTGCAGAAGTAGGGCGTCTCGAACAGCTCCTGCAGCAGAACGATCCGGGCGCCGGCGGCCGCGGCCCGGCGCACCAGCCGCTCCGCCGCGGCGATGTTGGCGTCCGGCTCGGGGCCGCAGGCGAACTGCGTCGCCGCGACGGTGACGGGGGCCATTCGTCAGCGCGCCCGGATGTCGGCGAGAAAGCGCGCGAAGATGTCGGTCACCGCCTGATTCAACGCGGCGACGGACTCCGCATAGTCGTTCCCGTCGCTGCGCGCTTCGACCGCATAGGTGTCGACGACGACCAGCACGTCGTCGGCGGTGCGCAGCAGGGCCAGTTCGAGCTCGGCGACGACGCCGGCCGGATTCTTGTCGAGCAGCCGCTCCAGCCGCTCGACCTTGCCGATCACTTCGAAATCGGCGGCCGCCCGCAAATCGGGCGTGACCACCGAATCGGCGATGCCGCTCCTGCGCAGATACGCGACGAGCTGGTCCTGCAGCATGCGCGGCGGCGTGTCGGTCCAATACTGATAATCGTGCTGCTGCAGCTCCGTCGACGAGCCGCTGGCGCTGTACAGCAGAGGCCGCTCGCGCAACAGCCCGCTGGCGTCGAAGGCCCGCACCAGCAGGACGCCATCGAGATGGGCGCCGCCGGGATTGCCGGGCGCCTCGTCCGGCATCGCCACCAACAGCCGGTAAAAGTGGTCGCGCGGCACCGGCGGCGCCTCGCCGAAGCAGCCGCCGAGCGCGACGGCGAGCGCAAGCACGAGAAGCGGCGTCCTCATCGCGGCAACGCGGCCTCGGACTCCGCCGCCGGCAACGGCTCCGGCTCGCGCGAGGTGCCGCCCAACAGCAGCCCCGGGTTCTGCCGGATCAGACGGCTGAACTCCTTCATGTTGCGGGTCGTCCCTTCGAGGTTTTGGTTGATCGAATCGATGTTCTGGGCGATCGACCGCAGCGTGTATTGCAGGTCGCGGATCGATTTGTCCACATTGCCGCGGTTGTCGGCGACGATCTCGTCGATGCGGCCGATCACGCCGTCCACCCGGCGCGCGGTGCCGCGCAGGTCCGCGCCGATCGCCGCGAAGCTGGCCGAGGTCGCCTCGACGTTCTCGACCGTCCGGCCGACCGCGGCCACGTTCTCGTCGGACATGACCTCCTGCAGCGACCCGGTGACGCGGTTGAGGTTGTCGAGCAGCGCGCCGACGTCCTCTTCCACGGACTCGGCGAGGCGCGGCACTCGGACCTCCATCGAATCGGCGATGACGTTCAGCGAGTCGAGGAGCTCGGCCACGTCCTGGTCGAGAAGCTCGCCGGCGCGCGCGACGGCGGCCTGGGTCTGCTCGAGCAGCGGAGCCACGTGGCTGCGGCCGAGATCGCTGAACTCCGACGCCACCTTGGCGACGGCGGCGAAGACGTCGGTCGGGGGCGCGCCGGGGACCTCGCCGCCGACCGCGATCGCCTCGTCGCGGGTCCCGCTCTGGATGTCGATCGTCTTGGCGGCGAGGAAGCTGGAGCTGCCGATGCGCGCGACGCTGTCGACGGGAATGCGCCACCCCTCGCGCACGGCCATCGCGATGCGGAACCGCATGCTGCCGCCCTCGGCGAACGGCTCGATGCGCTCGACCTGGCCGATCGGATAGCCCTCGTAGCGGACCTGCGTGCCGAATTTCAAGTCCGCCACGTTCTCCAGCACGACGAAATAGCGATCGGTCGCCCCGGTTTGCCCGGTGAGCAACGCGATCGCGACGATCGCCGCCGCCAGCATCGCGCTCACGAACAGGCCGACGAGGACGTAATTCAAATTGTGTCTGCGCATGCTCCCGACCGAAATTTCATTTTCGTCACGCCTCGCCGGAAAGCCGGCGCAAATACGCGGCCGCGTCCATCTCCTGCACCTCCGAACGCCGGTTCAGCAGGTTCTGGATATGCTCGTCCGGACTGTGCCTCACCCCCTCCACCGTGTCGACGGTCAGGACGCGGCCCTTGTCCAGAATGGTGATCCGGTCGGCGATCTTGAGCGCGCTCTCGACCTCGTGCGTGACCACGACGATGGTCATGTCCATGGCGTCGCGCAGCCGCAGGATCATATCGTCGAGCGCCGACGACACGACCGGATCGAGCCCCGCCGACGGCTCGTCGAAGAACAGCAGCTTGGGGTCCATGACGATGGCGCGCGCCACCGCCGCCCGCTTGAGCATGCCGCCCGACAACTCCGACGGCATCAGGTGGCCGAACCCGGCGAGGTTGACCACCTCGAGCTTGAGCCGCGCCATGATGTCCATGGTCTTTTCGTTGAGCTTGGCGAGCTCGCGCAGCGGCAGCTTGATGTTCTCGGAGACCGACATCGAACTGAACATGGCGCCGCCCTGGAAGGCGACTCCGATCTTGCGGCGCAAGTTGAGCATGGCGGTGCCGCCGAGCCGCCCGATGTCATGGCCGAGCAGCCGGATGGTGCCGGTGTTCGGCCGCTCCAGCCCGACGAGATAGCGCAGCAGCGTGCTCTTGCCCGAGCCGCTGCCGCCCATGATCACCATGATCTCACCCTGCAGGATCGTCAGGCTCACGTCGAACAGGATCTGCCGCGGGCCGTAGTGGCCGTCGAGATGCTCCACCTCGATGACCAGTGGGCGCGCTGGCATTTCGGCGATCGCGGCGTGCGACGGGGCGGTCTCGAGGCTCATTTCAGCGCGTCGCGATGAACGCGAAGACCATGTCGGTGATGACGATGGCCGAGATCGACTGCACGACCGATTTCGTGGTTGCGCTGCCCACGCCCTCGGCGCCGCCCCGCACCAGCGAACCGTTGACCACGCCGATCAGCGCGATCAGCACCGCGAACAGCACGCTCTTGCCGAGGCCGTGCATCAGGTCGTTGGTCGCCAACACCTCGATCACGCCGTCGAAATAGGCCGCAAGCGAGATCTGCAGCGCCCCTGCCACGTATAGGCCGGAGGCGCCGAGCGCGACCAGGTTCGACCACATCGTCAACGCCGGAACCATGATGATCATGCCGATGAGCGCCGGCGCCACCAGGAAACGCACCGGGTTTATCCCGATCACCCGCAGCGCGTCCACCTCCTGGCTGATCGACATGGTGCTGAGCCGCGCCGACAGCGACGAGCCGGACCGCCCGGCGATCAGGATGCCCATGATCAGCGGCGAGAATTCACGCGTGACCGACAGCGCGATGCCGATATGGGCGAAGGATTCGGCGCCGAACAGGCCCAGGGAATACAGGCTCTGGATCGCCAGCATGATGCCGATCGTGGCCGACAGCAGGGTGGCGATCGGCAGGGCATGCACGCCGATCTGCATCATCTGCACGATCACGGCGCCGGCGCGCACCGGCTGGCGCAGGCGGTGCCCGACCGCGACCCAATACAGGCTCTCGATCAGCAGCGCCGCGGCGTAGCCGATCTCGTCCAGGCTCCGGACGGCGCCGCGTCCGATGTTTTCGACCATGCGCAGCAAGGGCGGCGGTGCCTCCGTCAGGAACCGGATTGCAGGGCGGTGGCGATATCGGGGTGGATCTGAAACACCTTGTCCAGCCGCGCCAGCGCCAGCACCCGCATCGCCCGCACGCTGACCGCGACCAGGCTGAGCCCGGTGCCGTTCTTGCGCGCCGTCTGCAACCCCTCGACAAGGCTGGCAATGCCGGAGCTGTCGATATAGGTCACGCCCGAAAGGTCGACCAGGACGTCCCGCTTGCGCGCGACGCACTCGAGCAGAGTCTTGCGCACGTCGCCGGCGTTCTCGAGGTCCACCTCGCCATGCAGTTTGACGACGAGCCTTCCTTGTTCTTCGCTGACGCTGTTCGTCATCGCGGCCTCAACTCACTCGCTTGGTCATCTGCAACAGGTTGCCGACGCCGTCCGGCGCCCGGCCGTACTCGGCGACGTCCATGATCGCGCGGATGAAGTGCGTGCCGAGCCCGCCGGGCCGCACGTCGTTCAAATCGCGCGGCCGGATTCGCGCCGGGTCTGCCGGCGGCGCGAAGTCGCGCAGGCGCAACAGGATGCCGCCGTCGCTGCGGAACACGCCCAACTCGATATCGCCGTCGTCGCGGCCCTTGTAGGCGTGGACGATGACGTTCTCGCAGGCCTCGCATATCGCCAGCGTGATGTCCTCGGCCGCGGTCCGATCGAAGCCGCACATCTGCGCCGCCGCGAGCACGCCCGCCCGCACCGGGCGCAGGCGGTCGGCCCGCGCCGGAAATCGCAGCGCCAGCAGCGGCTCCGGGGGTTTCGTGGCGCCGCGCCGGGATATCCCGTCGGCCAGGGCCCGCGCCGCCCAGGTGTCGTCGATGGCCAGCACGGTCAGATCGTCGCGCGCCTTCCAGCCGGCCTGGTCGAGCTCGCCGAGCAGCCCCCGCAGCCGGTCGATGATGGACTGCCCGGCATGCGCCTCCATCATCTGGATCAGGCCGTCGACGCCGAGTTCCTCGGTCTTGCCGTATCTGTACTCGGTAAGGCCGTCGGTGAAGACGTAGAACTCGCCGCCGTTGAGGTTCGTCTCCTGGTTCTCGAACGAGGCGTCGCCGAGGATACCGAGCGGCGGCGCCTCGACCGGAAAGGTCGCGTAACTGCGATCGGTCCGCCGCAGCAGCGGCGGCAGGTGGCCGGCGTTGGCGAAGCGCAAACCACCGGTCGTCGGATCGTAGGTGCCCGCGACCATGGTCACGAACATGCCGCGGCTCGCCGTTTCGCAGATCTCGCGGTTGATGTAGGCGAGCAGGGTGGCCGGGTCGTGGACGCTCTTGCCGAGGCAGCGGAACAGGCTGGCCGTCTTCGCCATCAACAGCGCCGCGTTCAGTCCCTTGCCGGAAACGTCGCCGAGCGCGAAGGGCATGCGGCCGTCGGGCAGGGTGAAATAATCGTAGAAATCGCCCGAGACCTCGCCGATCGGCCGGTTGAGGCCGACGATCGGGGAATCGCCGGCGTCGTCCGGCGGCAGCAGGCTGCGTTGGATTTCGGCGGCCAGCTCCAGCTCGCGGCGCATGCGCTCCTGCTCGACCAGCGCGCCGGCCATTCGGGCGTTGGAGACGGCCAGCGCCGCCGAACTCGACATCACCCGCAGCAGGTGCATGTCATGGGCGTCGAACGGGCCGCCGCCGATCTTGTTCAGCACCTCGATGGCGCCGAGCCGCTCCTTGCCGACGGCCATCGGGGCGCACAGGATCGAGCGCGTGACGAAGCCGCTCGTCTGGTCGACGCGGTTCAGGAAGTTGGCGTCGGTGCGCGTGTCGTTGACGACCTCGACCGAATTGCGCCGGACGCTGCGGCCGACGATGCCTTCGTCGCTCTTGAGGCGCAGGCCGCGGATGTCCACCGGCCCGATGCTGGCGCGGCAGACCAGCGCCTGGCCGTCCTCCTCGAGCAGGAACAGGGTGCCGGCCTCGACCTTGAGGAATCGGATGATGCCGCGCAGCGCCTGCTCCAGCGTCGCCTCGAGGTCGAGCGACGTCACGAAGCTCTGGCTGAGCTGGGCGAGGAATTCCAGATGGTCGAGGAACCCGACCTCCGGAGTCTCGATCGAGTCGCTGCGCAGCGGCGTCGTCATCGGCTCCCGCTCGGTGCCTCGCGAAAAGATGCTCGCCCGCCCCCAATAGGCGGGCGGTACGGCCCTTCGTCCCTCAATATATAGCCTTTTCCCGGCCGCGTAGCGACGATTGCGGGACCGCGGCGCCGCCGGCGTCGGCCACTATAGTGTAAAGTATTGATTATAATTCGTTTTTTTTCGATCTATGCGGCGCGCTAGTGGCCGGCGCGACCCCCCACCCCGACCCTCCCCGCGCGGCACCCGCGGGGGAGGGAGGGACCCGCGGCGTCCGCCGTGGGAGGGTGGGGGCAATCGCCCGCGCCTACCTCCGGGCCTTCACGTCCGCCAGCGTCAAGTCGAGCGCCTTCTTCGTCAGCCCGGCGAACTCGTCCACATGCGCGTGCGTCCACATCAGGGGCGGCGAGAATACCATGGTGTCGCGGATCGCCCGCATCACCAGGCCGATGCGGAAACAATGGTCGCGGCAGATCGTGCCGACCTGGCCCACGGGCTCGAAAAACTGGCGCTTGGCCTTGTCCTTGACCAGCTCGATGGCGCCGACGAAGCCGACGCAGCGCACCTCGCCGACCAACGGGTGCCCGGCCAGTTCGGCCAGGCGCTGCGCCAGATAGGGGCCGGTGTCGCTGCGCACGCGCTCGATCAACCCCTCGTCCTCGAGCAGTCTCAGGTTCTCGATCGCCACGGCGCAGGC
>JBBECF010000184.1:0-13792 GCA_040881945.1 Dongiaceae bacterium
CGCTGGTCACGTCGGCGACCATCAGCCGGACCGGGCCGTCGCCCTTCGTCTGCAGCGTGAAGACACCCTCGTATTTGAGGAAGCCGGAGAGCAGGACCGCGAGCGTCAGCATCTCGCCGAGCAGCGCCGCCACCGGTTCCGGATAGTCGTGCCGGCCGAGCACGTCGTCGATCAGCGGCCCGAGGCGGACCAGCCGGCCCTGCACCGGCCGGCCTTCGATCTGGAATCGCTGGATCAGGTCGGCCGGCGTCTCGGGCACCGGGCCGGCGGGAGGGGCCGTGTCCGCCATCGCCTCAGATCCCGCCCAGGCACCAGACGAGAATGCCCTTCTGCGCGTGCAGGCGGTTCTCCGCCTCGTCCCAGACCGCCGATTGCGGCCCGTCGATCACGGCGGCCGTGACCTCCTCGCCGCGATGGGCCGGCAGGCAGTGCATGAAGATCGCGTCCGGCCGGGCGAGCGCCATGACCCGCTCGTTCACCTGGAACGGCGCCAGCAGATTGTGGCGATCGGCGACCTCGGAATCGCCCATCGACACCCAGATGTCGGTGATCACCGCGTCGGCGCCCGCGACCGCCGCGTCCACCTCGGCGGTCACGGCGATGCGCCCGCCCTCGGCGCGCGCCCAGGCCAGTACCTCGGGCGGCGGCGCGAGCCGGTCCGGGGTTGCGAGGCGCAGCTCGAACCCGAAGCGCACCGCGGCGTGGATCCACGACGTCGCCATGTTGTTGCCGTCGCCGCTCCAGGCGATGCGCTTGCCTTCGATCGGCCCGCGCCGCTCCTCGAAGGTCATGACGTCGGCCATGATCTGGCAGGGATGGGTGCGGTCGGTCAGGCCGTTGATCACCGGCACGGTGGCGTGCGCGGCCATTTCGTGCAGCTTGTCCGCGCGCGTCGTGCGCAGCATGATCGCGTCGACATAGCGCGACAGCACCCGCGCGGTGTCGGCCACCGTCTCGCCGCGGCCGAGCTGCGAACCGTCCCGTTCCAGCACGATGACGTCGCCGCCGAGTTGCTTCATGCCGACCTCGAACGAGACGCGCGTGCGGGTCGAGGGCCGTTCGAAGATCAGCGCCAGCGTCTTGCCGGCGAGCGGCCGCGGCCCACGCCGGGCCGGCGGCCGGCCGCGCTTGAAGTCGGCGCCGGTCTCGAGGATGCGGCGCAGGGTCGCCCGGTCGAACCGGTCGAGATCGAGGAAATGGCGCGGCCCCGCCGCCGGCGTTCCGGCCATCTCAGGCGGCCGGCCGCCAGCCGCCGCACACCCGCTCGAGGATGTCGAGGGCCTCGTCGATATGGCGCGCGTCGATGATCAGCGGCGGCAGCAGCCGCACCACGTTGTCGCCGGCCCCGACCGACAATAGGCCGTGCTCGCGCAGCCGGGTCACCATGTCGGCGCTCGGCACGGCGCATTTCAGGCCGAGCATCAGGCCGGCGCCGCGCACCTCCTCGACCACGGCGGGATGGCGCGCCGCCAGATCCTCGAGCCGCGCGCGCAGGTCGCGCGCGATTCGATCGACGCCGGCGAGGAAGCCATCCGCGAGAATGACGTCGAGCACCGCGTTGCCGACCGCCATGGCCAAGGGGTTGCCGCCGAAGGTGCTGCCGTGGCTGCCGGCGGTCAGCGCCGCGGCGGCCTTTTCCGTGGCCAGGCACGCGCCCAGCGGGAAGCCGCCGCCGATGCCCTTGGCGGTGGCCAGGATGTCGGGCTGCACGCCGGCCCATTCATGGGCGAACAGCCTGCCGGTGCGGCCCATGCCACTCTGCACTTCGTCGAAAAACAGCAGCAGGCCATATTCGTCCGCGACCCGGCGCAGGCCGCGCAAAAAGTCGGCGCCGGCCGCCCGCATGCCGCCCTCGCCCTGCACCGGCTCGACCAGGATCGCCGCCGTCTCGCCCGTGATCGCCGCGCGCAGCTCGTTCAGGTTGCCGAAGGCGACCTGGTCGAAGCCGTCGACGATGGGCGCGAAACCTTTGAGGTGCTTCTCCTGGCGGCCGGCGGCGATCGCCGCCAGCGTGCGGCCGTGGAAGGCGCCGGCGCAGGTGATGACCCGGTAGCGGCCGGGATCGCCGAAGTCGTCGTGGTACTTGCGCACCATCTTGAGGCCGCACTCGATCGCCTCGACCCCGGAGTTGGTGAAGAACACGCTGTCGGCGAAGCTCGCCGCGGTCAGGCGCTCGGCCAGCCGCTCCTGGCCGGGGATGCGGAACAGGTTCGAACAGTGCCACAGCTTGCCCGCCTGCTCGGTCAAGGCGCGCACGAGCCGCGGATGGGCGTGGCCGAGGGCCGTCACCGCGACGCCGCTGGCGAAGTCCAGGAAGCGCCGGCCGTCGGCGGCGAACAGGTAGACGCCTTCGCCCCGCTCGAAGGCGAGGTCGACGCGGTTGTAGGTCGGCATGACCGCGGGAATCACGGGCGGAACCCTTCGCAAGGACCGGAATCCGGCCCGGAACAAGGCCCGAGACTATCGGCACGGACAGCGGCCCTGTCAATCAAACCGTCGCTGCTTCAGCGGCGCGCGTCCGAGGTCCGCAGCTTGCCGCGCCAGCGCAGCAGCCGCTCGTCCGCCGTGAGCAGGGTCGCGTCCACCGACATCGCGGTCGCGGCGATGATGCGGTCGGCCGGATCGCCGGGCAGTCCGGCGAGGCCGACGGCGGCGATGCCGATTTCTCCGCTCACCGCCACTTCGCGGATGCCTTGTTCGAGGCTCTTTCGGCGTAGACGGTCCGCCGACCAATCGCCTTTGAGGCGACCCTTCGCCCCGAGCATCGCGAGCTCCCAGAACGAGAACGCGGAAACCATCAGCTCGTCCTTCCGAAGCGCACCATCGGCGAGGCGCCGGGCCGACAACCCCGTCTGCGGATTGCCTTCGGCGATCCAGGCGAGCACGTGCGTATCGAGAAGGATCACGGCTCGAGCGGGCCCCAATCGATGTCGAGGGGCGAGATGATATCGCCGGTGATCTCGATGTGCCCTTTCGCGAACCCGAACAAGCTTCGCGGTTTGACCGTCACAGGGGCGAGCTGGGCGACCGGCTTGCCGCGCTTCGTGATGACGATGGATTCGCCGGTGGCGGCAACCCGGTCCATCAGCTCGAGGCACTTCGCCTTGAATTCTCCGGCCTTTACGACGCGACGCATACTTCCTCCTTTCCGGCCATCGATATGACCATAGTCATGATCATGATACCATTGGCGCTCGGCCGGTCAAGCGAGATGCGGCTGCTCAGCCGAGCAGCGCCGTCACGCAGTCGCGGAACACCTCGGTATGGCGGTCGATGTCGGCGGCGGTCGCCTGGGGCGCGATCAGCGCCATGTTGTGGAACGGGGTGAGCAGGATGCCGCGGTTGAGCGCGGCCAGATGCATGTAGCGTTCGAGCTCGATGTCCACGGATGCGGCCGCCTCGGCGCCGTTGCGCGGCGGCGTCGGGCAGAACCAGTATTCGGCGCGGCAGCCGAGGCGGGCGACGTGCCAGGGCAGGCCGGCCCGGCGGATGACCGCGGCAACGCCGTCGGCGAAGCGATCGGCGAGCGCGATCGTGTGCGCGTAGGTCTTTTCGGTCAGCACGGTCTCGAAGGTCGCCTTCATGGCGGCGAGCGACAGCGCGTTGCCGGCGAGCGTGCCGCCGATGCCGCCGGTGTCGATCACCTCGACGTCGATATGGGCGCGGATCCGCGCCGCCACCTCGGCGGTAAAGCCGTAGACCGCCGCGGGCACCCCGGCGGCGATCGGCTTGCCCACGGTCAGCATGTCGGGCTTGAGGCCGTGCGCCCGAGTGTAGCCGCCCGGCCCGGCGCAGATGGTGTGCGTCTCGTCGATGATGAGCAGCGTGCCGGTGCGCCGCGTGATCTCGCGCAGCGCGTCGTGATAGCCGGGGTCCGGAAGCACGATGCCGATATTGGTCAGCGCCGGTTCGGCCAGCACGCACGCCACGTCGCCCGGCGCCAGCGCGGCCTCGAGCGCCGGCAGGTCGTTGAACTCGACGACCCGCGTGGTCAGGGCCGGATCGACCGCCGGGCCGACATTGCCGCGCCGCGCCACGGTCTTGCCGTCGACCAGCGTCACCAGCGTCTCGTCGACCGTGCCGTGATAGCACCAGTTGAAGACCAGGATCAGCCGCCGCCCGGTGATCTGACGCGCCAGCCGGATGGCGAAGCGGTTGGCGTCGGTCGCGGTCGTCGCCACCTGCCAGGTGGGCAGGCCGAAGCGGCGCGCCAGCTCCTCGCCGACCGAGATCGCATCCGCGGTCGGCAGCATCAGCGTGACGCCGCGGCGCAGCCGGTCGGCGATCGCTTCGACCGCGGCCTTTGGCGAATGCCCGGCCATCGCGCCGGTGTCGCCGAGGCACAAATCGAGGTAGTCGCGGCCGTCGATGTCGGTGAAGCGGGCCCCGGACGCCGTCTCGACGAAGACCGGGAAGTCGCCGGCCCAGCGCACCATCCAGTTCATCGGCACGCCTTCGAACAGGCTGGCCTTGGCGCGCTCGAACAGCGCCGCCGAGCGCGGATGCTCGGCGACGAAGCGGCGCCGTTCCGCGGCGAGGGCGGCCCGCAGTCGGGCCCGATCGATACTTGTCATGGCGAGGGATCTCCTGTCGGCGTGGCCCGGTCAGGGCTTGATCTTGTAGCCGGCGGCGAACAAGCGCCAGGCGGCGGCGAACAGCAACAGATCGACCGCGACGACGACGGCGAGGCCGACCGCCAGCGACCCGTCGGCCCGCCCGATGAAACCGTAGCGGAACCCGTCGATGACGTAGAACACAGGGTTCAACGCCACCAGTTGCTGTCCAACCGCCGGCAGACGCTCGATCGAATAGAAGGTGCCGGAGAGGAAGGCGAACGGGATGACCAAAAAGGTCAGCGAGGCGGAATAGTGGTCCCAGCGTTCCGCCCACAACCCGACCAGAACGCCGAGCAGAGCGTGCAGGAGCGTCCCGCCGACGGCGAAGAACAGGACGGCCGCCGGCGCCGCCAGCGGCAGATCGACGAACGGCAGCATGGCGGCGAGCACAGCCGCGCCGGTGACGAGCCCGGACGCGGCGGCGCCGCCGGCGTAGCCGAGCGTCCGTTCGATCGGCGTCAACGGCGCCATCAGGGTGTCCGCCAGGATGCCCTCCAGCTTGTCGTAGATCAGCGAGGCAGCCGCCGTCTCGAAGGCCCGCTGGCAGGCCGCGAAGATGACCAGCCCCGGCGCCAGGAACTGCAGGAACGTCGCGCCGCCGTCGGCCCCCTCGGCGTCGCCCAGCGCCAGCCGGAAGACCGCCAGGAACAGGAGGCCGGACACGGCGGGCCCGAGCACGGTGTCGCGGTATTCGACCAGGACGCGGCGCAACTCGCGGCGGAACAGCGTCCGCAGCCCCAGCCAGTTGACGGCGCCGAACCGGCGCGGGGCGGCCGCTCCCGCGCTCATGCCTTGAGCTTGTAGCCGACGGCGAACAGCCGGTAGGCGAGCAGCCACAACGCCAGATTGACCGCGGTCATGACGACGAGCCCGGCCGCGAGCGAGCCGTCGGCGTGGCCGATGAAGCCGTAGCGGAACCCGTCGATCATGTAGAAGAACGGATTGAGATGCGCCGCCGTCCGCCACACCGCCGGCAGCCGCTCGACCGAATAGAACGTGCCCGACAGGAAGGCGAAGGGCGTGATCACGAAATTGGTCAGCGCCGCCATCTGGTCGAACTTTTCCGCCCAGATGCCGCCGACGATGCCGAGCAGGGACAGCATCAGGCTGGCGGCGACGGCGTGGAACAGGACGAAGCCGGGGTGGTGCAGCGGGAACGGCACGGCGACCCACATCGCCAGCCCGACGGCGACGCCGACGACGAGGCCGCGCGACACCCCCCCGGCGGCGAAGCCGAGCGTCAGTTCGCCCGGGCTCAAGGGCGGCATCAGGACGTCCACGATGTTGCCCTGGATCTTGGAGATGAGCAGCGAGGACGAGGTGTTGGCGAAGGCGTTCTGCACCATCGCCATCATGACCAGGCCGGGCGCCAGGAACTGCAGGAAGGGCACGCCGCCGATGGTGTCGACCGCGCGACCCAGCGCCAGGCTGAAGATGGCGAGAAACAGCAGCGTCGTCACCAGCGGCGCCAGCACCGTCTGGGTCGCGACCTTGGCGAAGCGGCGCACCTCCTTGAGGTAGAGCGTCCACAACCCGACCCAATTGACGGGCCCAAGGCGGCGCGGCGAAGGCGGAGCGGACAAGGTCATGGAGAGAGCTGTGCGGGCGGATGAAGGCCGCGGACCATAGGACGGCCCCGGCGGCGACGCAAGGCAGCCGGGCTTGCATCTGGCGGGCGCCCCGCCCTTATGTCATTTTCCGGCCAGCCGCCCCGCGCCCTTGAGGAGACGATGACGTGGAGCAACTGATCGACCTGCCGGCCATCCAGACCGTGCTGCAGACCCTTCGGGACTGGCTGTTCCGGGAGGTGCTGGTGGTCAGCACCCTGGTCCAGCTCGTCGTCGTCGCAGCCACCTTCGTCGTCGCCCAAATGGCCGCCAACGGCTTCCGCCGCTTCGTCGCGCGCGAGATCGAGCGGCGCCAGCTCGTCGGCAGCCTGCGCAAGATCGCCGAGACGGCGACGCTGTTCCCGCTGCCGACGGTGTGGCTGGTGCTGCTGTGGGTCGCCACCGCGGCGGCCGCCTATTCGCCCTGGCCGAGCCACCTGCTGCGCAGCGGCGCCAGCCTGCTCAGCTTGTGGATCGTGATCCGCCTGATCTCCAGCCTGGCGCGCAACCCGGCGCTGTCGCGGTTTCTGGCGCTCGCCGCCTTCGTCGTCGCCGCGCTCAACGTGCTCGACCTGCTCGACCCGACCATCGCGCTGCTCGACCGCGCCACCTTCGCGCTCGGCGGCCTCGAGCTGTCGGCGCTCATCGTCATCAAGGCCGTCATCTCGCTGGGCCTGCTGCTCTGGGGCGCGGTGGTGGTCTCGGAGACGGCGGAACGGCGGTTGCAGCGCGCCGCCAACCTGGCGCCCTCGGTGCGCGTGCTGCTCGGCAAGCTTCTCAAGATCACGCTCTACCTGACCGCCATCCTGATGGCGCTCGGCTACGTCGGCATCGACCTCACCGCCTTCGCCGTATTCACCGGCGCGGTCGGCGTCGGCATCGGCTTCGGTCTCCAGAAGGTCGTCTCCAACCTGGTCAGCGGCTTCATCCTGCTGCTCGACAAATCGATCAAGCCCGGCGACCTGGTCGAGATCGAGGGCGGCGACATCGGCTGGATCGCGTCCCTCGGCGCCCGCTACGTCTCCATCGACACGCGCACCGGGCGCGAGATTCTGGTGCCGAACGAGGATCTGATCACGCGCCGGGTGATCAACCTGTCGTTCTCCAACAACCTGCTGCAGGTGGAGACGACGTTCGTCGTGGACCGCGGCGCCGACCTGCGGCAGGCGATGGCGTTGTGCCTGGAGGCGGCGGCGGCGACGCCGCGCGTCCTGCGCCTGCCCGCCGCGACCTGCACCGTCAAGCGGATCACCGACATCGGCGTCGAGCTCGTCCTCGGCTTCTGGATCGACGATCCGCACATCGGCATCGGCAACGTCCGCGGCGCCGTGCTGCTCGGCGTGCTCGACCGCTTGCGGGCGCAGGGCATCGCGTTCCCGGCGGTCGCGCTCGGCCGTCCGGGGCCCAGCCCATGACCATCGCGCATTTCCTCATGACCTATGCGAATGCGCTGTCGCGCGACGCCTGCGAGTCCATCGTCGAGCGCTTCGAATAAGGACGCGCGCCGGCGGCCGAGCCGCACCGCGACCACCGAGACCCCGAAGGCCCGCACCGGCACGCAGCTCGATATCCCGAAGTTCCCGGAGTGGCGGGACGTGGTCGAGCTCGTCGACGCGACGATCCGCCGCCACCTGCCGGACTATGTCGAGAAGTTCCCGGGCGTGCGCCACTTCGCCCACCCGGACAGCTTCACGATCACCAAGGCCCTGATCGAGCGCATCGAGCCGGGCCAGGGCTACGGCTACCACATCGACGCCGGGCCGCCGGGCACCGAGGACCGTTTCCTGTCCACGATCATCTATTTGCGCGACGTGGCCGAAGGCGGCTTCACCGAATTTCCCTTCCAGGAACGGCAGATCCCGCCCCAGGCCGGCACGCTGGTCATGTTCCCGCCGTTCTGGACGCACATCCACCGCGGCGTGCCGCCGATTTCCAACACCAAATACAACATCACCAACTTCCTGGTCATCCGGCGCCCGCCGGCGCGCCCCCCAACCTGAGCCTCCCCCGCGAAGCGCGGGAGGAGCGGGAGGAGGCATTTCGGCAAAATCGACGTTCAACCCCATGCACCCTGAGTCCGCCGCGCCAGCGGCCTTTGCTTGGCGCCTGCGCGGGACTAAGCTTAAGCAAACGACATCCGCTCGCGGCGCGCCGGAATATCCGCCCGGTCGCGGCTGTTCATGACCGTAGGCGGCGACGCGCCGACGAGCCGCGTGATCGAGGAGATTTGTCATGCAAGGATACGCGCATGTTTTCATGGCGGTCGGCCTGGCCCTCGGGCTTGGGCTGGCAACGGCGCCGGACGCCGGCCTCGCCGCCGGCGGCGGCGATTCCGGCGGCTCGGACAAGGCGACGGCGGGCGCCAAGAGCGAGCTCACGGCGGCCAACAAGAAGATCGCCGAGACCGACTACGCCGGGGCGATCGCCCTGCTGAGCAAGCTTATTGAGGCCGCGCCGAACGACGCCGACGCCCTCAACCTGATCGGCTACAGCCATCGCAAGCTCGGCGACCGCGACACGGCGCTAACCTTCTACCTCAAGGCCCTGGCGGCCGAGCCGGAGCACCGCGGCGCCAACGAGTATCTGGGCGAGCTCTATCTCGAGATGGGCGACGTCGCCAAGGCCGAGGAGCGGCTGAAGGTGCTCGACCGCGCCTGCTTCTTCGGCTGCGAGGAATACACCGACCTGAAGAAGGCGATCGCCGCCTACAAGGCAAGCAGCTAAAGGCCGGGCAACGGCGCCCGACGCCGCGAAGCCGGTCGCGGCGGCGGGTTCGTTGTTCGCGAGGAGCCTTCATGTGGGCGCCGTCGACCTCCAGCTTTTCGTGGAGCGCATCGGGCGTTCGCCGCTTGCCGGCTGGCGGCATCTCGCGCCGTGGGAACTGACCGCGAAGGCCGGTCATTTCGTCCGCGAACTCCTCTCGTCTCTCGACGCCGATTACACCGTCGACGATGGGATCGCCGTTCATCGCGCCGCCGAGATCGAATCCGGGGCGGTCATCAAGGCGCCGGCGGTGATCGGACCGGGCTGCTTCGTCGCGGCGGGCGGGTATGTGCGGGGAGGCGTCTGGCTGGAGGCCCACTGCGTCGTCGGACCGGGCTCGGAGATCAAATCGTCCTTCGTCTTTCGCGGCAGCAAACTCGCGCACTTCAATTTCGTCGGAGATTCCGTTCTTGGCGATGACGTGAACCTGGAAGCCGGCAGTATCGTCGCCAACTATCGGAACGAGCGAGACGAGAAGGGAATCGTCCTGAGCCTGAACGAGACCAGGATCGATACGGGTGTCGAAAAATTCGGCGCTCTGATCGGAGACGGCTGCCGCATCGGCGCGAACGCCGTCATCGCGCCCGGCGCGATCATTGCCCGCGGCACGGTGGTCCCGCGACTGGGTCTCGTCGATCAAGGCATCGGCTGAACCCAAGCCTGTGGCTGGAAGCGGCGGCGGCTGTATCGCCGCAGGTTCTGTGATAATAGACGCCGCCATGACCGATTGGGAACGGACCCAGCACATACTCGCCCGCGAGCGGCGCCGGGCGGAACGCCGGCAGATGCTCGCCGGCGGCCCGCCGTCGCCCTGCGTCGCCATCTGCCGGCTCGACGAGGGCACGGGCTTGTGCCTCGGCTGCCACCGGACCATCGACGAGATCCGCGATTGGCCGATCCTGGCGCCGGACGAGCGCAACCGGGTGCTGGAAATCGTCGCGGAGCGGCGGGCCACCGCCGAGCGCCCGTGAGCGACGCCGCCGCGGCCGCACGGTCGTCGCCGCGCCTCGGCCTGTTCCTGCTGGCGGGGATCACGCTGGTCTGGGGCGTCAACTGGCCGGCGATGAAGCTGGCCGTGGCCGAGGTGCCGGTGTGGACGTTCCGCTCCATCTGCCTGGCGAGCGGCGGCTTCGGCCTGCTCGCGATCGCCCGGCTCGGCGGCCATCGCCTGCGCATCCCGGCGGCCGAGTTCGGGCCGCTGCTGCTCACCGCCGCCTTCAACATCACCGGCTGGCACCTCGCCTCGGGCTTCGGCCTCGTGTATCTGGAAGCGGGCCGCGCCTCGATCATCGCCTTCACCATGCCGCTGTGGGCGGCGGTCCTGGCGGTGCCGCTGCTCGGCGAGCGGCTGAGCCGGCCGGCTGCCGCGGGCCTCGTCGTCGGCCTGCTCGGTCTCGCGATCCTCGTCCTGCCCGATTGGCGCGGCCTGGTCGCGGCGCCGCTCGGCGTGCTGTTCATGCTCGGCGCGGCGCTATCCTGGGCCGCCGGCACGGTGGCGCTGAAATACTTCCGCTGGTCGATGCCGACGACGGCGCTGGCCGGCTGGCAGCTCCTGCTCGGCGGCGTGCCGGTGGCGCTGGGCGCGCTGTGGTTCGACGCCGGCTTCGCGCCGCAAGCGGTCAGCGCCACCGCCTGGTTCGCCGCGCTCTACGCCGCGTTGCTGCCGATGATCTTCTGCCATTGGGCGTGGTTCAAGGTGGTCGGGCTGTACCCGGCGGCGATCGCCGCCATCGGCACGCTGGCGATCCCCGTCGTCGGCGTGGTCAGCAGCGCCGCGGTGCTGGGCGAGCCGATCGGCCCCGACGTCGTCGGCGCGCTGGTTCTCGTGCTGGCGGCGCTGGCCCTGGTGCTGATCGTGCCGGCGCGGCGCCGGCCATAGGCGGTCGCGGGTTGGCTCAGGAATCGACCGCCGCCACGTCGACCCAACGGCGCTCGGCGGCCGAGCGGACGATGGCGTGGAGCACGCGCTCCATGCGCCAGGCGGCGCGGAAATCTGGCCAGGCCGATCGCTGCTCGACAATGGCGCGGAGCAACTCGGCGACCTCGATGACCTTGAGGTCGTTGAACCCCAGCCCGTGTCCCGGCGCCGGGCAGAAGGCCGCGTAGGGCGGGTGGCTCGGCCCGCTGAGGATCGTCTTGAAGCCCTCGCGGCCGGGCGGCTGGCCGGGGCCGTAATAGCCGAGCTCGTTCATCCGCTCCTGGTCGAACAGCAGGGTGCCGCGCGTGCCGGTGATCTCGAAGGCAAGGTGCGACTTGCGGCCCGGCGCGACGCGGCTGGTCTCGAACGTGCCGAGCGCGCCGCCGGCGAAGCGCAGCAGGGCGTGCGCGTGGTCCTCGTTCTCGACCTTGCGCGGGCCGTCCGGCGACGGCCGCTCGGCGATCGTGACGCGCGTCTGGCCGCACACCGCCTCGACCTCGCCGACCAGATAGGTCGCCAGGCTGACGCAGTGCGAGCCGAGGTCGGCGAGCGCGCCCAGCCCGGCCAGGTCGCGCCGGCAGCGCCACGAAAAGGGAACCGCCGGGTCGGCCATGTAGTCTTCGGTATTGATGCCGCGAAAGTGGACGACGGCGCCGATCTCGCCGCCCTCGATCATCGCCTTGGCCAGGCCGATCGCCGGGTTGCGCACGAAATTGTAGCCGACCAGCGTGCGGACCCCGGCAGCCTCGGCGGCGTCGGCGAGCGCGCGCCCGTCGGCGGCGGTGACCGCGAGCGGCTTCTCGCAATGCACGTGCTTGCCGGCGGCGATGGCGGCCAGCGCCATTTCCTTGTGCAGGTGGTTGGGGGTGGTGATCGCGACCACCTCGATGCCGGCGTCGGCGACCAGCTCGCGCCAGTCGGCGGTCGTGCGCACGAAGCCGAACTCGCGCCCCAGGGCGGCGGCGCGGGCGCCGTCGATGTCGGCCAGGGCGCGCAGCGCCGGGCGCCGCGCCAGGCCGAACAACCCGGCCGCCGCGCCATACGCGGCGGCATGGCAGCGGCCCATGAAGCCCGTCCCGATGACGCCGATGCCGATATTGCCGTCGTTCATTGCCGGGTCACCTCCAACACAGGGCCGCCCATCTGGGTCACGATATAGCCGCCGGCGGCGCGCGGCAGCACCGTCACCGGCATGGTCAACCCGTCGACGATCACCGTCCGTTCGCCGCTCGGCCGGTCGATGCCGATCAGCCGCCCGCTGCCCGGCAGAAACCCCTGCCCGACCTCGTAGCGCCCGAGCTCGAGCACGAGCAGCCGGCCGTCGCGGTCGATCGCCACATCGGTCGGGGCGTTGAGGCCGCTCGCCACGATGCGCGCCGGCCCCGGTGCCGCGGCCGGGACCGCGACCACCCGGCCGCCGCCGTCGAGGAAGGGAAAGCCGCCGAACAGCGCCACATAGACCTGGCCGTCGCCGACCGCCACGCCGGTCGGCACCGCCTCGGCCTGGTAGGTTTCGCCGGCGGCGAACTCGGTCGGCGACAGCGACTGCAGCGCGCTCTGGTCGTGGACGATGTCGGGAAAGACGAAGTGCTCCGCGACCGCGCCGGCCGGCGACACGCTGAACAGCACGTTCTTCCCGGAATCGGCGAGAAACCACCGGCCGTCGCCGCCGTCGACATCGTAGGGGTTCCAGAACGCCTGCGAGACGACGCCGACGCCGCCGTCGCGATCGAGCGACAACAGGGCGTGGTCGTAGGGCCCCTCCGTCCGGTTCACGTCCTGCCAGCCCTGGCTAACCAAGATATGGCCGTCGAGGACGGCGACCTTGTACGGGCCGGTCGGATAGCCGAGCACGTCGGTGCCGACCGGCAGCGTCGCCAGCGTGATCGGCTCGCCGCCGCGCTGCCACAGGACGCGCCCGGTGCCGAGGTCGGTGAACACGAGGTCGCCGTCGAGCTCGGCGACGCCCGAGGCGATCTGCAACTCGACCGGCAGCTCGGCGACGGCGAAGCCGGGGCCGGCCTCGGGCCCGGCCGCCGCCGGCGCCGCCACGGCCGCCGCCAGGACCGCGCTCAGGATTCGGGCGCGGCGGCTACGCACCGAAACCCTCCGTTCGCGGCGACGACGAAATCCGGCCGATAGGCCATCCGGTAGGTCGCCCGCAGGCGCATATCGTCACTGTTCCAGGCGCCGCCGCGCAGCACGCGGAATTGCCGTTCCTCGGCGTCGGGCGGCGTGCCGTAGGGATTGTACCAGGCGTCGACCCATTCCCAGACGTTGCCAATCAAATCGTGGACTCCTTCCGGGCTGGCGCCGGCCGGATGGGCGCCGACCGGGGCGGTCATCGGCCAGCCGCCCTCTGCATCCCCGGCGCAGCACACCGCCGCGCCGCGGTTGACGCGGGCCGCCGTCGGCGGCTCGGCGCCCCAGGGATAGGGCCGGCCGTCGGCGCCGCGGGCCGCCCGCTCCCACTCCGCTTCGCTCGGCAGGCGCAGCCCGTAATGGGCGCAGAAGGCCTCGGCGTCGGCGTAGGAGACGCCGACCACCGGGTGGTCGGGCGCGCCCAGCACTGGGTGGCCGCGATAGAACGCGGGCGGCGCGCCGGTCGCCGCGGCCATCGCATCGTATTGGTCGTTGGTGATTTCGAACTTGTTGATCCGGAAGGCCGGCAGCTCGAGGCGCCGGGCCGGCGCCTCGTTCGCGGCCCCGTCGTCGCTGCCGAAGACGAAGGCCCCGCCGGCGACGTCGATCAGCGGGTTGCCGGGGACCGTCCGGTCGGCCGCCGCGCTCGCGAGCAGCCAGACCAGCAGCAACCTCGCTCCAAGCGCGACGTTGAACCTCCGGGCACGCAAGGCGTCCCTCTCCCCTTGTGGGAGAGGGGCCGAGGG
>JBBECF010000185.1:0-2121 GCA_040881945.1 Dongiaceae bacterium
CCATCCGCGCCGCCCGCACGCCCCCCGACCCGGCGCCGATCACGAACAGGTCGTAATCGTAGCTAGCCACCCCGGCCCTCATGTTTCGACAGGCTCAACATGAGGGCCTCATGCCTCAAGCCTGTCGAAGGATGAGGCCCGCATCGCCGGTCGGGCGGGGGAGACCGCTCAGATCCCGCCCATGCACAGGTACTTGATCTCGAGGAAGTCCTCGATGCCGTATTTCGAGCCTTCGCGGCCGATGCCGGATTCCTTGACGCCGCCGAACGGCGCCACCTCGGTCGAGATGATGCCGGTGTTGATGCCGACGATGCCGTATTCGACCGCCTCGGCGACGCGCCAGACGCGGCCGATGTCGCGCGTATAGAAATAGGCGGCGAGGCCGAACTCGGTGTCGTTGGCCATGCGCACCGCCTCGTCGTCCGTCTTGAAGCGGAACAACGGCGCGACCGGGCCGAAGGTCTCCTCGCGGGCGACCAGCATGTCGGGAGTCACGTCGGCGAGGATGGTCGGCTCGAAGAACGTGCCGCCGAGCGCGTGACGCTTGCCGCCGATGACGACGCGGGCGCCCTTGGCGAGCGCGTCGGCGATGTGCTCCTCGACCTTGGCCACGGCGTTCTTGTCGATCAGCGGGCCCTGGTGGGTTTCGCCCTTGAGGCCGTCGCCGACCTTGAGCTTGCCGACGGCCGCCGCCAGCTTCTCGGCGAAGGCATCGTAGACGCCGTCCTGCACCAGCAGGCGGTTGGCGCAGACGCAGGTCTGGCCGGTGTTGCGGTACTTGGACGCGATCGCGCCCTCGACCGCGGCGCCGAGGTCGGCGTCGTTGAAGACGATGAACGGCGCGTTGCCGCCGAGCTCCAGCGACACCTTCTTCACCGTGGCGGCGCAGGCTTGCATCAACTGCTTGCCGATCTCGGTCGAGCCGGTGAAGCTGAGCTTGCGGACCGTCGGGTTCGCCGTCATCTCGCCGCCGATCTCGCGCGCCGAGCCGGTGATGACGTTGATGATCCCGGCCGGGAACCCGGCACGCTGCGCCAGCTCGGCCAGCGCCAGCGCCGAGAACGGCGTCGCCGTCGCCGGCTTGATCACGACCGGGCAGCCGGCGGCCAGCGCCGGCGCGCATTTGCGCGTGATCATGGCGGCCGGGAAGTTCCACGGCGTGATCGCGGCGACGACGCCGATCGGTTGCTTGATGACGATCAGGCGCTTGTCGGGTTGGTGCGACGGGATGGTGTCGCCGTAGATGCGCTTCGCTTCTTCGGCGAACCACTCGACGAACGCCGCGGCATAGGCGATCTCGCCGCGCGATTCGGCGAGCGGCTTGCCCTGCTCGGCGGTCATCAAAACGGCCAGATCCTCCTGGTTCGCCATCATCAGGTCGAACCACTTGCGCAGGGTATTGGCGCGCTCCTTGGCGGTCTTCGCCCGCCAGGCCGGCCAGGCGGCGTCGGCCGCGGCGATGGCGCGGCGCGTCTCGGCGGCGCCCATGTTCGGCACCGTGCCGAGGACCGCGCCGGTCGCCGGGTTGGTCACCTCGATCGTCTTCTTCGAATCGGCGTTCACCCAGGCGCCGTCGATATAGCATTGCTGGCAGAGCAGGCCCGCGTCCTTGAGCGGAAGCGCGGCCGCGGGTTTCTTCACGGCTTGCTGCATGGCGGTTCCTCGCGTTTGGTCGGTCGGATGGAAAGGGGATTACGAGCGATTATACAGCCGGCCCGCCGCGCGGCGCAAACCCGCCCCTATTCCACCGTAACGGACTTGGCGAGGTTGCGCGGCTGGTCGACGTCGGTGCCCTTGGCGACGGCGGCGTGGTAGGCGAGGAGCTGCACCGGGATGGCGTAGAGGATCGGCGCCACGAAGGGGTCGACGGCCGGCAGCTCGATCGCCGCCGCCACCTTGCGGCCGAAGCGGGCGATCCCGGCCGCGTCCGACATGACGATGACGCGCCCGCCGCGCGCGATCACCTCCTGGACATTGGCGGCGGTCTTCTCGAAGAGCGGTCCCGACGGCGCCACGACGATCACGGGCACGGCCTCGTCGATGAGGGCGATCGGCCCGTGCTTCATCTCGCCGGCGGCATAGCCTTCGGCATGGATGTAGGAGATCTCCTTGAGCTTGAGC
>JBBECF010000186.1:0-13342 GCA_040881945.1 Dongiaceae bacterium
GCCGGCGGCCGCCGTGGCGGCCATGCTCGACGGGCTGGAGCTGTTCGGCATGGGGTTCAGTTGGGGCGGCTACGAGAGCCTGATCCTGCCGGTAAAGCCGGCGCGCACGGCGACCCGATGGACCGCCGCCGGGCCGTTGTTGCGAATCCACGCCGGCCTCGAGGACGCGGCCGACCTGATCGACGACCTCGAGCGCGGTTTCGCCCGCCTCGCGGCCGCTTCATGACCGGCCGCCGGCGATGACGACGGAGCCTGACGCCGCCCTCGCGCCGGTGCTCGACGCCATCGTCTTCGGCGCCGACGGCCTGGTTCCGGCCGTCGCCCAACAGCACGACAGCGGCGAGGTCTTGATGCTCGCCTGGATGAACCGCGAGGCGATCGCCGAGACGCTGCGCACGGGCCAGGTCTGCTACTGGTCGCGCTCGCGCGGGCGGCTGTGGCGCAAGGGCGAGACCTCGGGGCAGATCCAGCGGCTCGTCGAGCTGCGCCTCGACTGCGACGGCGACGCCATCTTGCTGATGGTCGACCAGAGCGGCGTCGCCTGTCATACCGGGCGGCGCTCCTGCTTCTTCCAGGCGGTGCGCGACGGCCGGCTGGTGACCGTCGCCGAGGTGGTGATCGACCCGGCCACGCTCTATTGACCGGCGCCACCCGATGCCCGCGCCGCAACTGCGCATCCTGCTCGGTTCCGCCATCGCCATCGGCCCCGGCAAGGCCGACCTGCTCGAGGCGATCGACCGCTGCGGCTCGATCTCCGGCGCGGCGCGCGCCATGGGCATGTCGTACCGCCGCGCCTGGCTGCTCGCCGACGCCATGAACCGCAGCTTTCGCGGCAACCTGGTCGAGGCCGCACCCGGCGGCCGGCGCGGCGGCGGCGCCGTGCTCACGCCGCTCGGCCGCGAGGCGCTGCGCCGCTACCGCCGCATGGAGGCGAAGGCGGCGAAGACCCTGGCGGCGGAAATGGCGAGCTTCCGCGCGCTGCTGCGGCCGGATGCCGCCGACTGACCGAGGAAAGCACTTGCCGGCGGCGCTGTATTCCGCGAAATATAACGGATGATGGCCGCCGCGATTCCCATTTTCGCCGCCCTGCTCGCCGCCTTTGCGGCCGCGACGCCGACGGCCGCCGCGCGCGCCGTGGAGCCGACCAACGTCGCCGCCGCGGCAGACCTCACCTTTGCCCTCACCGAGGTCGCCGACCTGTTCGCCAAGGAGACCGGACACGCCGTGCGCCTTAGCTTCGGGTCGTCCGGCAACTTCCGGCGGCAGATCGCGCAAGGAGCGCCGTTCGATCTTTTCCTGTCGGCGGACGAGAGCTACGTGGCGGACTTGTTCCGCGCGGGGCTGACGCTCGACCAAGGCGCGCTTTATGCCATCGGGCGCATCGTCCTGTTCGCGCCCCACGGCTCGGCGCTTCGTCCGGACCCGGAGCTCAAGGACCTGGTCGCCGCGGCGGCGGACGGACGGCTCAGGGCCTTCGCGATCGCCAACCCCGCCCACGCCCCCTATGGCCGGGCGGCGCGCCAGGCGCTGACCAAGGCCGGGCTGTGGAATACGATCGGGGATCGCCTAGTGCTTGGCGAGAACGCCACCCAGACCGCGCAGTTCGCCACCTCCGGGTCGGCCCAAGGCGGCATCATCCCGCTCTCCCTCGCCACGGTTCCGGCGGTTTCGGCCCTGGGAACCTTCGCCCTGCTGCCGGAGACCTGGCACGACCCCCTGCGGCAGCGCATGGTGCTGCTGCGCGGCGCGGACGAGGTCGCGCGCCGGTTCTATGCCTTCCTGCAGGGCGACGCGGCGCGGTCGATTCTGCGCCGCTACGGTTTCGCGCTGCCGGGCGAAACCTCATAGCGGGCGCGGCGATGGACTGGTCGGCCCTCGATCTATCCCTGCGCCTGGCGTTCTGGACTTGCGTCGTGCTGCTGCCGCTCGGCGTTCTGGCCGGTCGCGCCTTGGCCTATGGCCGGTTTGCCGGCAAGGGTTTTCTGGAAGCGGCCGTCGCCCTGCCCCTGGTCTTGCCGCCGACCGTCCTCGGCTATTACCTGCTCGTCGCCTTCGGCGGGTCCTCGACGCTCGGACGGCTCTACCAGGCCGCGGTCGGGCACGGCCTGGTGTTTCGCTTCGATGGCCTGCTGCTGGCGTCGATCGTCTTCAACCTGCCGTTCGCCATCCAGCCCTTGCAGCGGGCCTTCGAAGCCATCCCCGGCGACGTGCAGGAGGCGGCCTGGTGCAGCGGCATGTCGCGGTGGCGGACCTTCTGGCGGATCGAGCTTCCTTTGGCCTGGCCCGGCGTGGTCTCCGCGCTCGCCCTCACCTTCGCCCACACCCTCGGCGAGTTCGGCGTGGTGCTGATGATCGGCGGCAACATCGCCGGCGAGACCAAGACCGCGGCCATCGCCATCTACGATCGGGTCCAGGCCTTCGACGACGCGGCGGCGGGGACCATGTCGGCGGTGCTGCTCGCCCTCTCGTTCCTGTCCATCGGTCTGGTCTACACGGTGGCCCGCCATGGCTCGCGACGCCGCGCCTGAGCCGGCCGGCGATGGGCTGCGCGTCCGGCTGCGCCAGGAACGGCCGATTCCGCTCGATGTCGAATTGCGCTGCGCGCCCGGCGAACTGCTCGCCCTGGTCGGGCCTTCGGGCAGCGGCAAGAGCACGGTCCTGCGGGCCGTCGCCGGCCTCTACCGGCCGCGACACGGCGATATCGCCTGCAACGGCCAATCGTGGCTCGACACCGGACGCGGCCTGAACCGGTCGCCGCAGCGCCGCCGCGTCGGCCTGGTGTTCCAGGACTATGCGCTGTTTCCGCACCTGTCGGCGTTGCACAACGTCACCGCCGCGCTCGGCCATCTGCCGCCGCGCGGGCGCGGCGCGCGCGGCCGGGAGCTGCTGGCCCTGGTCAACCTCGCCGGGCTCGAGGACCGGCGGCCGGCGGAGCTGTCGGGCGGACAGCGGCAGCGCGTCGCCCTGGCTCGCGCCCTGGCGCGCGACCCGGCCGTGCTGCTGCTCGACGAGCCGTTCGCCGCGGTCGATCAGGTCACGCGCCGCAAGCTGCGGCAGGAACTGGTGGTGCTGCGCCGGCGCGTGGACATGCCGATCGTGCTGGTGACCCACGACCTCAACGAGGCCGCCGTGCTGGCCGATCGCCTGTGCGTCCTGCATCGCGGTCGCACGCTTCAGGACGGACCGCCGGCGGAGGTGATGACGCGGCCGCGCGACGCCCTGGTGGCGCGGGTGATGGATTTGGGCAACATCTTCGACGCGGTGGTGTTCGAGCAGCGCCCCGCCGCCGGCCTGACGGTCCTGAGGTGGCTCGACTACGTCCTGGAGGCGAGGCAGGCACCGGCCTTCGCGCCGGGGGCGGAACTGACTTGGGTCATCCCGCCGTCGCACGTCGTCCTGCACCGCCGCGACCGGCCGTCGCGTGGCGAGCACGAGAACCCGGTGCACGGAACCATCGGCGAGCTAGCCGAGCTCGGCGAGAACACCAACGTCACCTTGGCGGTGAACGGACGCGCGGACTGTTCGCTGTTCTTCACCGTGGCCACCCATGCGGCCACCCGCAACGGCCTGGCCATCGGCGTGGCCGCGACCGTATCCTTGCTGTCCGCGGGCATCCACCTGATGCCGCGCGAGGAGCGGAGCGAACAGGCGCTTGCGGACCCGTCGCGGCACGGCGCGGCCACGCCTGGCTGACCTTCGCTACTTGGAAAGCCGCAGATTCGACAGATTGTTGGCGATTTCCTGGAACGCCGCCTGCAGTTGCGCAACTGTCGGCGCGTTGAAATAGTAGGGCGCGTTCGGCTCGCTCGCCACGGATTGCAGCAATGCGGTCAGTGTCGGGTCCGTGTTGTCGAACTGAATGACGAAGAGCTTGATGCCCATGGCCTTGACGTTCGTCGCCAGCCGGCGCAGTCGGTTGTTGAAGTTGTTCTTGGTTCCCGGCGCGTCGGGCAGCGGCATGTCGCCGTGCTGTATGTTCGTTCCGGCCGCCGTTCCGGCGCCGAACCGTCCCTTGTAGGAATCGCCGTTGCCGCCGTAGTTCTCGCCGTCGGTGAGGAGCACGATCGCCCGCTGGCGGGGAAACGGCACCGTCGCAAGCGCCTGCGCAAACGGCTCTCCCGGCATCAGCACTTCCCAGGCCCAGGCCAACCCTTGGGGAATGTTGGTCGTGCCGCCCGTGGACAGGCTGTTGACGGCATTGACCATCGTCGCCTTCTGCTGCTGCAGCGGCAGGATGCCGACAGCGGGACGAGCCACGCAATCGTTGCTGCCCGCGTTGTTGATCGTCGACAGCGCCCGATACCAATAAGCGGGCGCATTGGTGACCACGGCCGGATGGTTCGGATCATCGAGGTTGTCGTTCCAATAGGCGCCGTAGCAGCTTCGCGATCGACCGGTCCACGCGCCGCCGCCCTCCGCCGAGGTCCAGGAACCCGATCGGGGCTCGCCTTCCAGCGTCGGGATCGGCTCCCACCCCATCCAGGCGGCGCCGCCGACGGTCGTCGGGCCGAGCAAAATGTCGGCGTCATTGGCGTTGTTGCCGTCGCCCGTATAGCGGGCATACACGCCGCCGGCCCAGGTTGACGCCGGCGCCGACAGCAGCGGCACGGGCGTGTTATTGGCCAGATAGGTCGCGCTCTGGTTGACGCCGGTCACCGGATTGGTGAAGGTCGGCACCGGGACGGTCTGCGTCAAGGCGCTGTTGAACGTGCCGCCGATGATCCCGACATTGACCTTCGAGTTCCAATTGACCAGGCCGATGTTCAGAAGATTGTAGGTCGTCCCGTCGATGGTGACGGTCGGCGAGACGGTATTGCTGCCGAACAGGATGTTCACCAGGTCGATGGCGGCGGCCTTGGCCGCATCGATCTTGCTGGACGGGCTGCCCATCGACCCGGACGTGTCGATGGTCAACACGATATCGAGCTGATCGATCTGGCGCGTGACCTCGCTCGAGGCCGATACGGTCATCGTATTGATGCCCAGGACGCGCATGAAGGTCGTCCCGACGGTCGCGGAGGCCGATAGCCCGAGGACGGTGTTGTCCGGGTTGACCGTCAGGTTCGGTCCCGTCACCGTCGCCCCCATGTATCCGGGCGGAAAATTGGAGGCGAAGAACATTTGGACATCGGCGTCGCGGTTGGCCGATAGCATCGCCTTGCCGCCGGCAAGCGCCGCCGAGTCGAGGGCCTGCGACAACCTCGCCTTGAGCATGTAGCCGCGGGCGGCGTCGGTCGCGAGCCCCAATGCCCCGACCAGCGGAATGATCGCGGCGGCAACGAAGATTGCCACTGCACCCCTACGGTCGCGCCAAAATCCGACCGCGCGGCGAGCGAGCCGGCGCATCATCGGATAACACTGCGGCGTGCTTGCGATCTGCATCTCTTCCGACACCCGTGGCCCGAGACGCGGCTAGACATACCGGCAACCCGTGAAGAATTGGTGAATGAGCTCTCGACATTTCCTTGGCGCGACAGACTCTGATAAAGACAAACGACAGTTTTTTTAGATTCGTCTAACTTAGAACAAATACGACAATAATTAACGCAAAACAAAACGTGGCCCTGTGCCGTGGCCCATCTTCGCGCGCGGTCCCTACGGCTACCGAGATAAAGGCGTTGTTAATTTATTTCTGGCTGACTACTGACAGGCTGCGGGTCGCGCCGATGCACCCGATCACCGAAAGCGAGCGCGATGACGATGAACACTCGTCGAGGGCGTCCAGGAGTCTTGCGGTGTACGGCGGCCAGCGCCGCCGTCGAGTTCGCGCTGGCGGCACCGATCCTGTTTCTCTTGATCATCGGCATGTTCGAAATCGCCATGGTGATGTTCATTTCGGTGGCCGTCGAGGGCGGACTTCGCGAGGCTGCGCGATTCGGTATTACCGGTGTCGTGCCGGTCGGCCTCACCCGGCAAGAGCAGATCTTGAACATCCTCGGTGCGCACACGCTGGGCTTGATCGACATTGCTTCCTCTACGATCACTCTCAAGGCCTACGACAGCTTCGGCGACATCGGGCAACCGGAGCCCTTCAACGACATCTCCCCGGCAAACGGGGCTTATGATCTCGGCGAAGCCTTCACCGACCTGAACGGCAACTCGCAGTGGGACGCCGATCGCGGCGTGGACGGCGTCGGGAGCTCCGGCGAAGTCGTGCTCTACAAGATCGACTACGACTGGCTGCTGTTCACGCCGATCGTCGCGCATCTGCTCACCGGCGGGGACGCACTGCACATGACCGCAAGCGTCGCCGTGCGCAACGAGCCGTTTATCGCGGGCGGGGGCTGACGATGAGAGTCGGGCTTCGATCGCTTGCCGCGCTTCGGCGCGACCGCGGCGGCGCGATACTGGTGGAATTCGCATTCGTCTTACCCATCCTGATCGCGATTCTACTCGGCTGCTTCGAGGCGACGCGCTTCGTTCTCCTCCATCAGAAGCTCGACCGTGCCGCCTCCGCGATGGCCGACCTGGTGGCCCAATCCGACGGTATCACGGTGGCCCAGGTCAACGATCTCTTTACGGTCGCCGAAGACCAGCTCTCGCCTTTCGACCTCGCCGCCAGCGGTCGCGTCATCGTCTCCTCGATCACCCGCCCGACCGCCGCCGCGGCGGGGGTTGCCTGGCAGCAACTAAGTTCCGGCGCCCTTTCGGCCGCCAGCGTCGTGGGAAGCGCGGGCGCGACCGCGATCCTGCCCGCCGGGCTGATCGTACGGACCGGCGAGAACGTCATCGTCGCGGAAACCTTTTACAATTACGTGCCGTTTTTCTTCGATTCGTTTCTCTCGCCTGCGGTTTTTCGCCACGCGGCGTTCAACCGGCCGCGGCTCATCAATCTGTCGACGATTACGCCCTGAATGCGGCACGATCTCGCGCGTTGAAGTCGCAGGCTTCTCAAGGCATTAACCGAATTCACACACTTGAACTGTTAACGTAGGCGGCGTTGCGACAGGCATCGGCTGGCGACAGGATGCGATTCGAGACTTCGTGGCGCCGCAGTCCGCGCCGGCCGCCACTAATTGGGCAAGCACATGGCGTTCACCCCGCTCATCCCCAAAGTCGCTCTGCTGATCTTCGCGGTGCTGCTGCTTATCAGCGCCGCGGAGGACGCGCGGCGTTTGATTATTCCGAACCGCTACTGCTTGGCGATTGCATTCCTTTATCCGGCCTACGTGCTCTCGGCGCCGGTAGCCGTCGATTGGCCGGCGGCGGCAGCGGTCGCCGCCGCCGCGCTCGCCATCGGCTTCGTGTGTTTTCTTTTCCGTGTCGCCGGCGGCGGCGACGTCAAGCTGTTTGCCGCCACCGCGCTGTGGGCGGGACCATCGCTTTTTCCGAATTTCCTGCTGGTCACGTCCCTGATCGGCGCCGGTATCGCGCTCGCCGTTCTGGCGCACTGGCGGCTGACCGGAGCCTTCGCCGCATCGCCCCGACACTCGGCCGGTCTGCCGCCCGCTCCCGCAGCGACCGCGGCACGCGTCGAGGCGCCGGCGGGCGCGCCCCCGATTCCCTACGGCCTCGCCATCGCCGCCGGCGGTTTGCATGTCGTCGCAACCCTTTTCTTGAAAGGATGAGCAGATGAACGCCCGCGGTGTTGTCCTGGTCTTGGCCGCGATTGTGATGGCTGGCACCGCTGTCCTTTTCGCTCGAATCTGGCTGGCTGGAGAACGGGCACAGGTGCCGCTTCAGGTGGCGGCGCCGGCGGCGCCCGCCCTGTCGGTGCTCGTCGCGAAGAGCGATCTGCCCACCGGCCTGTTCCTCAAGGAGGAGCACCTGCGGTGGCAGGCCTGGCCGAGCGAAACGTTCGACCCTGGATACCTGGTTGAGAATACGCACGATCTTTCCACATTGGTCGGCGCCGTGGTCCGCAGCAGCATCGCGGCGGGCCAGCCGATCACGGAAGGTCGGGTCGTGCGACCGGGCGACCGGGGTTTCCTTGCTGCCGTCCTCAAGCCGGGCATGCGCGCGGTCTCGGTCGCCCTGACGCCGACCACCGGCATCTCCGGGCTCGTTTTTCCCGGCGATCGCGTCGATATGGTTCTCACGCAGTCGCTGCCGATAGATGAGAACGAGTCCTCTTACGCCCATCGGTCCAGCGAGACCGTGCTTGAGAATGTCCGGATCCTGGCCATCGACCAAAGTATGCAAGACCAGGCCGAAGATGCCGCTCCGGCCCAGACGGCCACCATCGAAGTTACTCCGAAGCAGGTCGAAGCCGTGGCGGTGGCCGCCGAGCTCGGGCGCCTGTCCCTGAGTCTGCGCAGCCTTGGCCGCGCCGAGCTCGAGGCCGCGGATCCTGTGCGGATGGCCGTGAACCGGCAACAAATCGTCGGCGACACGACATCGATCGGCCAGCCGGCACGCGCCGACGACAAGAACGCGGAGCCACATCGGGGCAGGACGTACACGCTCGACTCGGACGTGAGCCACCTGCTCGACGCCGAAAAGACGGGCGGCAACGGGCCGGTAATCCTCGTCATGCGGGGCAGCATCGTCGAAGAAGTAACGCTTGATTGAGGTTGCGAAAATGGAGTCTCCACAGCGTTTCGCAACGGCCGGGGACGCGGCAGCGTCGGGGACACAGTCGGCGCACAGGGCCGACTGCGTCGCCTTCGTCGCCGACAATCAGACCCTGGACGTCGTCAGCGCCGCCTGCGAGCCGCGCTTCCTGTCGGTGCTGCTGCGCGACGGCGGCAGCCGCGAGGCGCTCGAGTATCTTTCCGACGGCGCGCCGCCGCGCGTCCTCATCGTCGACGTGACCGATTCGCAGAACCCGCTGACGGCCGTCTTGCCGATCACCACGACCTTCGGCGAAACCACGCGCGTCATCGCCATTGGCAACCTCAACGACATCAATCTCTATCACCAGATGATCGAGGCCGGCGTCGTCGAATATCTGGTCAAGCCGGTCATGGCAAAGGCCCTGGCCGGCACCTTGGCGCGCCTCGACGAAAAAACCATCGAGACGGCGCCCACCCTCGACGCCGCCCAGCGCCGGCTGGTCGCCGTCATGGGGACGCGCGGCGGCGTCGGCGCCAGTATGGTGGCGATCAACTGCGCCTGGCTCATCGCCCACGAACAGAAGCGCAGCGTGACGCTGCTCGACCTCGATTTACAGTATGGGACTGTGGCGCTGTCGCTCGACATCGAGCCGTCGCGCGGTCTGCGCGAGGTCCTGGAAAACCCCGGGCGTATCGACAGCCTGTTCATCAGCAGCGCGACCAGCAAGATCGGTAGCCGGCTTTCGGTCATGGCGGCCGAAGAATCCGTCGATGGCGACTTCCGTTACGACGCCTCGGCGATCGATCTCCTGCTCGATGAGCTGCACCGGCAATCGGACTGCGTCATCGTCGACCTTCCGCGCACCGTCGCCGCGACGCGAGCGCGCGTCCTTGGCGCGGCGACCGACGTCATCATCGTGACCGAATTGTCGCTTGCCGGGCTGCGCGACTCGATCCGGCTGCACGGGCTGGTCCAGCAGGTCGCCGCCAAGGCGCGCACGATCTTCGTCGCCAATCGGGTCGCTGCCAAGGACAGCAGCGTTACGAAGGCGGAGTTCGAAAAGGCACTGGGCCGATCCATCGATTTCATGCTTCCCGAGCAGGACAAGGCGGCGGCCGCCGCCGCGAGCAGCGGCAAGCCGCTGGCGGCTGTGGCGCCGTCGAACAAGATAGTCGCGCTGCTGCGCACGGTCGCCGCGGGGCTGGCCGAAGCCAGGACCGACAAGGCGGCAGAGAAGCGCGGTTTCTGGCGCCGCGGGAAATCGTAGCCGATCATGGCCAGATCAACGCCATCGGCGGCGCCGCAGCCGGCGTCCGCGCGAAAGGATCTCGCCGCCATCGTCGAAATGCTGCGGCCGGTCTTGGCCGCCCGCTTTGCCGGCCAGGACGTGGCGGCGCTGCCGCGACAGTCGCTCGCGCTGAAAATCGGCGAAATCGCCGTGGCCGAGCTCGACGACGTCGAGCACGGCCTCAATTTGATCGAGCGACGCGCCCTGATCTCCGAATTGATCGACGACCTTCTCGCCGCCACGGCGGCGGCGGCCCCTGTCGCCTCGCTGGAGGCGCTCGGCGACCCCTTCGAAACGCCGGCAATGCGTCTCGGTGGTAGCGGACCGGCCAAGTCGGCCGACGGCGCCGGTGCCGCCAACCGGGCGAGCGTGGATAACGCCAAGCAGCGCGTACAGCCGGTTGTCATGGAGCGGATCGACGTCGCGGCGGCCGCGCAACTCGACCGCGACGAGCTGCGCCGCCAACTCCGCGATCTCGTCGCCGAGGTCCTGCGCGAGCAAAAAATCCGCCTGAATCAGCGCGAACAGGAGGGGCTGGCCGAGCTGCTCCTCGATGACATGCTCGGCCTCGGCCCGCTCGAACCGCTGCTTGCGGACGACTCCATCACCGACATCATGGTGAACGGGCCCAATCAGGTCTATGTCGAGCGCGCCGGCAAGCTTGTCGTCACCGACGTGAAGTTCCGCGACAATGCCCACGTGATGAACATCGCCGGCCGGATCGTTTCGCAGGTCGGCCGCCGCGTCGACGAATCCTCGCCGCTGTGCGACGCGCGCCTCCTCGACGGCAGCCGCGTCAACATCATCATTCCGCCGCTCGCCATCGACGGGCCCAGCATATCGATCCGCAAATTCTCGAAGAAGGGCATTACTCTCGACCTCATGGCGCGGCAACGCAACCTCAGCGAGGCGATCGCTACAGTGCTAAAGGTCGCCGCCCGCAGCCGCCTCAATATCCTGATTTCCGGCGGTACCGGATCGGGCAAGACGACGTTGCTCAACGCCATGTCGCAGCTCATCGATATCGGGGATCGTATCGTCACCATCGAGGACGCGGCCGAGCTGCAGCTTCAGCAGCCGCACGTCGTGCGCCTCGAAACCCGGCCGGCGAACCTCGAGGGACAGGGCGAAATCGGTATGCGCGACCTGGTGAAGAATTCGCTGCGTATGCGCCCCGACCGGATCATCATGGGCGAGGTGCGCGGCGCCGAGGCCTTGGACATGCTGCAGGCCATGAACACCGGTCACGAGGGGTCGATGTGCACGATCCACGCCAATCGGTCGCGCGAGGCGCTGACCCGCCTCGAGAACATGGTCGGCATGACCGGGATCAACCTGCCGGCCAAGGCCGTGCGCACGCAGATCGCCGCCGCCATCGACATCATCGTGCAGATCAGCCGCATGCGCGACGGCATGCGCCGAATTACGCAGGTCATGGAAGTCGTCGGCATGGAAGGCGACGTCATCACCACGCAGGATCTGTTCGTCTACGAATACGAGGGCGAGGATTCGGAAGGCCGCCTGCGCGGTACCTTCAAGTCCTCGGGTCTGCGGCCGCATTTCACGCCCAAGGCCGCTTATTTTGGGCTCGAGCGCCCGCTCCTGGAGGCGATGTCGTGAACCGGCTCGCCGCGCTCGTGCAGAACATAGCCGCCCTGGACATCGCCTTGCTTGCCGGCGGGGCGGTCCTGGCCGCCGTCTTGCTGATCGTATTCGCGCTGCTCGGAACCGGTCGGGACAAGCAGCGCGCCCGCCGCCTCGCCCGGGTCGCGCAGCGGCCGCAGGCAATGTCGGACAAGACCAAGTTCCGCGTCAAACGCTCCACCGCGAACAGTTCGATCGCCGCCATCGACCGGATCATCAAGCATCTGTTGCCGAACGCGGCCAAGTTGCGCGCCCGTCTGGCGCGCACCGGCCGTCGCATTTCGGTCGGCCAGTATCTGGTGGTCTGTCTGCTCGTCGGCGTGGCCCCGGCCGTCGGCGTGAAGTTCGCCCTCGGCCTGCCGGGGCTGGCGGCGCTGCTGATCGGCCTGGTCCTCGGCGTCGGTCTGCCGCATCTGATCGTCGGCTTTCTCGGCAAGCGCCGCCTGAAGCGGTTCAACGATCTGTTCCCGGAGGCGATCGACCTCATCGTGCGCGGTCTGAAGTCGGGCCTTCCGGTCACCGAATCGATCAAGGTCGTGGGAACCGAAATCAGCAAGCCGGTCGGCGAGGAGTTCCAACTGATCGGCGACTCGATCAAGTTCGGCATGAATCTGAACGAGGCGTTGACCGCGGCAGCGACGCGCATCGACACGCCCGAGTTCCGCTTCTTCAATATCACCTTGTCGATCCAGCAGGAGACCGGCGGCAATCTGGCGGAGACCCTGGAAAACCTCGGCAACGTGATCCGCCGCCGCCGGCAGATGCGGCTGAAGATCAAGGCGTACTCGTCCGAGGCGAAGGCCAGCGCCTATATCATCGGCTCGCTGCCCTTCATCATGTTCGGCATCATCCTCTCGATGAATTACGACTACCTCATGACGCTGTTCCGCGACCCGCGCGGCCTGATGATGTTCACCGGCGGCGTCGTCAGCTTCCTGGTCGGGGTCGGGACGATGGCCAAGATGGTGAGATTCGAGATATGAACCCGGCCGACCTTCTGCCCGCCGGAATCGGGGTCGAGGAGGCCATCACCGGCCTCGCCGGCGTGTCGGCGTTCCTCACGGTGCTGGCGGTATGGTATACGCTTCTGTCGCGTCCGGCCGGCAGCCGCCGCGTCAAGGAGATGGCGTCCCGGCGCGATGCGCTGCGCGGCGGGCTCCTCGCGCCGACCCGGCGCAGCGATCGGCCGCTCTCCACCGACTTCATGCGCAACGTCGTCCGGCGGCTCAATCTGGAACGCGGCAAGAAGGCCGAATCGATATCGCAGCGCCTGGCCCAGGCCGGCTGGCGATCGAACGACGCTTTGGTCCGTTATCTGTTTTGCAAAGTCATCCTGCCCTTGGTCTTCGGCGCCGGCGCCGTCGTCCTGCTCTACGGGCTCAATGTGTACGACCTCGATCCGACGATGCGCTTGGTCGCCACCTTGGCGGCCGTGATCGTTGGCGGTTTCGCCCCCGAGATCGCGATCAAGAACCAGATCGACAAGCGCGGCGGAAAGCTGCGCAAGTCGCTGCCCGACGCGCTCGACCTCATGGTGATCTGCGCCGAGGCCGGCCTCAGCCTCGATGCCTTGATGAAACGCGTCTCCGAGGAGTTTGCCCGGAGCGGCCCGGAGCTTGCCGACGAGTTGGCGCTGACCTCGGTCGAGCTGGGCTTCCTGCCGGACCGCCGTCAGGCCCTGATGAACCTGAGCAGCCGGACCGCGTCGCCGGGCATCCGCGGCATGGTGAACAGCCTGGTCCAGAGCGAGAAGTACGGCACGCCGCTCGCCCAGTCGCTGCGCGTGCTGGCCGCCGAATTCCGCGAAGATCGGATGCTGAAGGCGGAGGAGAAAGCGGCCCGCCTGCCCGCCTTGCTGACGGTGCCGATGATCCTGTTCATCTTGCCGCCGCTGTTCGTCGTGCTGATCGGCCC
>JBBECF010000187.1:0-13147 GCA_040881945.1 Dongiaceae bacterium
CGGGATCGTTGCGTTCCTCGCCGGCGTGGAAGCGCAGGTTCTCCAGCAGCGCGATCCCGCCGTCGCCAAGGCCGGCGACGACGCGCGCCGCCGCCGCCCCGACGCAGTCCTCGGCAAAGGCGACCGGCCGGCCGCCGAGCGCCGCGCTCAGCGATTCGGCGATGGGCCGTAGCGACATCTCAGGCACCCGCTTTCCCTCGGGCCGGCCGAAATGCGACAGCACGACGACGCGGGCGCGCCGGTCGGCCAGCTCGATCAGGGTCGCCGCCGTGCGGTCGATGCGGGCGGTATCGGTCACGCGGCCGTCACGCACCGGCACGTTGAGGTCGCTGCGCACGAGCACGCGCTTGCCGGCGACGTCGAGGTCGTCGAGGGTGCGAAAGCGGGTCATCGGGCCGCTCCTCCGGTTGGCTTCATTCCGTCGTCCTCGCGATGATTCATAACTGGCCTGGGATTGCAACCTAGTGTCCTGCCCCAGAAATTCGTTTTCGAATTTCTGGGCTAAGCAGGCCACTAGATTCAAGCAGTGGCCCGTTCACCCCGAAATTCGCGCAGCGAATTTCGGGGACGGGACACTAGGGCGACGCGCCTGTCTTGCCGCGGCCGGCGCGATGCCGCAGGGTAGGCGCCGGAACGGCAGACCCCATGAAACGCAAGCATTGGATCCTGATTGCGGCGGCGATCGTCGCGGCGAGCGCCGGCGGCGCGGCGTGGTGGATCGCCCGCCTGCCGGCGGCCGTTGCCGTGGCGACGGCGGCGCGCGGGCCGGCTGTCGAGGCGATCTACGCCACCGGATCGGTCGAGCCGGTCGTCTGGGTCAAGGTCGGGCCGACCATCGAGGGCCGCATCGAGGCCGTGCCCTGCGCCGAGGGCGGGCGGGTGGCGGCGGGCGAAGTGCTGATCCGCCTGGAGGACCGGGCGGCGCGCGCGCGCGTCGCCGAGCTCGAGGCGATCCGGCGTTTCCGCCAGCAGGAGGTCGACCGCTACCGGACCCTGCTCAAGGACAACTTCGCCAGCCGCCAGTCTTACGAGCGCGCGCGCAGCGAACTCGATCAGGCGGCGGCGGCGCTCGAAGTCGCCCGGCAGGAGCTGGCGGACACCGTCATCCGATCGCCGATCGACGGCGTCGTGCTGCGCGAAGAGGCCGAGGTCGGCGAGGTGGTCAAGAAGGGCGAGCCGCTGTGCTGGATCGGCGACGACCGGCGGTTGCGCATCACCGCCGAGGTGGACGAGGAGGACGTGCCGCGCGTCGCCGTCGGCCAGCCGGCGCTGATCAAGGCCGACGCCTTTCCCGAGACCGTCTTCGAGGGCCGGGTAAGCGAGATCACGCCCCAGGGCGACCCCATCGCCAAGAGCTACCGGGCGCGCATCGCCCTGCCCGCGGACACGCCGCTGCTGGTCGGCATGACGGTCGAGGTCAATGTCGTGGTGCGCCGCGAGGAGGCGGCGATCCTGGTGCCGGCGGCGGCGCTGCGCGACGGCGCCGTCTGGCTGGTCGAGGACGGGCTGGCCCGGCGCCGGCCCGTGGTCACCGGCGTCGTCGGCGACGAGCGGGTCGAGATCCGCGACGGGCTCAGCGACGGCGAGACCGTCATCCTCGACCCGCCGGCCGGCCTGGGCGACGGCGACCCGGTGCGGACCATGCGCCGATGATGCTGGTCCTCGACATCGCCTTCGCACACTTGCGCAAGCGCAAGCGCCAGACCGTGGTCTCCATCCTGGGGGTGGCGCTGGGCGTCGGCTTCTTCATCGCCATCGCCGCGATGATGCAGGGTTTCCAGCAGTACTTCGTCAAGAAGATCATCGACGTTTCGCCGCACATCGTGATGAAGGACGAGTTCCGCAGCGCCCCGCAACAGCCGGTCGAACGGCTGTACGGCGACGGCGCGGTGTCGCTCGTCGGCGTCAAGCCCAGGAACGAGCCGCGCGGCATCAAGGACGGCCAGGCGACGACGGCCGAGCTGGCCCGGCTACCCGGCGTCGCGGCGGCACCCAGCCTGCAGGGCCAGATCTTCCTGCGCTACGGCAGCCGGGACGTGTCGGCCACCCTGATCGGCATCGAGCCGGACCTCGAGCGGCGGGTGACCAACATCGAGGGCGACCTGATCGCCGGTCGCCTCGACGACCTGCACAGCGCGGCCAACGGCATCATCCTGGGCGAGGGCCTGGCCGACAAGGTCGGGGCCCGGCGCGGCGACACCCTGTCGGTCGTGTCGCCGGCCGGCGTGGCCCTCAAGATGAAGGTCGTGGGCGTGCTGCGCAGCGGCGTCACCACGGTGGACAACTTCATCGCCTATGCCCTGCTCAAGAAGGCCCAGGTGCTGCAGGACCGGCCCAACGTCGTCAACCAGATCCGCCTGCACTTGGCCGACGTCGAAACCGCCCAGGACCTCGCCCGGCGGATCGAGGCGCGGTTCGGCTACCGCACCGAGGCGTGGCAGGAGACCAACCAGAACGTGCTGGGCATCTTCATCATCCAGAACGGCATCATGTACTCGACCACCGGCGCCATCCTGGTGGTGGCGGCCTTCGGCATCTTCAACATCATCTCGACGGTGGTGCTGGAGAAGACGCGCGACATCGCCATTCTCAAGTCGATCGGCCTGGAGGAACGGGACATCCAGGCGGTGTTTCTCCTCGAAGGGCTGCTGGTCGGGATTCTGGGGGCGATGCTGGGCTGGGGCACGGGCTTCGGCCTTACCGAGCTGCTCGGCACGGTCCGCTTCGAGATCGAGGGCTTCGTCAAGAGCCAGGGCTTCTATCTGTCCTATTCGTTGACGCATTACCTGATCGCCGCCGGCGTGGCGGTGGCCGCGGCGACCTTCGCCGCCTATTTGCCGGCGCGCAAGGCGGCGCGGCTCAACCCGATCGCGATCCTGCGAGGCGCTGCGTGACCGACGTCTTGGTCGAGGCGCGCGGCGTCACCCGGGTGCTGCCCGGGCCGGTGCCGGTGACCCTGGTCCGCGACATCGACATGGACATCCGCGCCGGCGAGTTCATCGCCGTCACCGGGCCGTCGGGGTCAGGCAAGTCGTCGCTCTTGTACCTGCTCGGCCTGCTCGACGAGCCGAGCGTCGGCGAGATCCGGCTCGAGGGCCGGCCGACGGCGGGCTTGGGCCGCCGCGAGCGCGCCCGGCTGCGCCTGACCAGATTCGGCTTCGTCTTCCAGTTCCACTTCCTGCTGCCGGAATTCAGCGTGCTCGACAACGTGCTCATCCCGATGCGCAAGCTGGGGCAGCGCAGCGACCGCGAGATGCACCGGCGCGGCGAGGAGATCGTGGCCGAGCTCGGCCTCGGCGACTGCCTGCGCAAGACTCCCGACCGGTTGTCCGGCGGCGAGCGGCAGCGCGCGGCCGTCGCCCGCGCGCTGGCCAACGACCCGCAGCTGATCCTCGCCGACGAGCCGACCGGCAACCTCGACACGGCGAACGCGCGACTGGTGTTCGGCATCTTCGCCCGGCTGGCCGCCGGCGGCGGCCGCGCCGTCGTCACCGTGACCCACGACCTCGGCCTCGCGGCGACCGCCAGCCGCCGCATCGACCTCGTCGACGGCCGCATCGTGCCGCCGTGAGCGGGCGGGGCAATACGGCGCCAAAATCGAGACCTAGGCCGGTCGATGGCCCCCTTTCGGGACCGACCGTTAACGAAAATTTACCGTTCGGGCGCGCATTCTCGACGAAGATTAACCATATCTGTGGCAGACGGCGAAGCGGGAGACCCCGGCATGCGGGCTCGCGGATCGATGGCAGGCGCGCCCTTCGAAGCGGCGAGCGCGGCATTCCCGGCGGCCGAGCGTCCCTGGCTGGCCGGTTATCCCGCCGCCATCGACTGGGCGGCCGAGATCCCGGTCGCGCCCCTCAACCGCCTGCTCGACGACGCGGTTGCGCGGTTTCCCGAGCGGCCCTGCATCGACTTCCTCGACCGCAAGTTCACCTATCGCGAGATCGGCGGCTTGGTCGACCGCGCCGCCAAAGGCCTGGCCGGGCTTGGCGTGCGACCCGGCGCCAAGGTCGGCATGTTCCTGCCGAACTGCCCCTATTTCGTCGTCCTCTATTACGCCGTGCTCAAGGCGGGCGGCACCGTCGTCAACTACAACCCGCTCTACGCCGAGCGCGAGGTCGTCCGCCAGATCGAGGATTCCGACACCGAGATCATGGTCACGCTCGACCTCGCCGCCCTGTACGACAAGCTGGTGGCGGCGGCCGGGCAGACGCGACTGCGCCGGATCGTCGTCTGCCGCATGGCCGACATCCTGCCGTTCCCGCGCAACTGGCTGTTCCCGCTCGCCATGTACCGGCAGATCGCGGCGCCGCGGCGCGACGACCGCTGGATCGACTTCCGGGACCTCGTCGCCAACGACGGCGTTTTTTCGGCCGTTCCCGTCGATCCGGGGCAGGCGGTCGCGCTGTTGCAGTACACCGGCGGCACCACCGGGACGCCCAAGGCGGCGATGCTGACCCACGCCAACGTCTACGCCAACGCCGTGCAGTGCGCGATGTGGTTCACCGGCGCCGTCGCCGGGCAGGAGCGGATGCTCGGCGTGCTGCCGCTGTTCCACGCCTTTGCCATGACCGCGGTGATGAACTGGAGCCTGCGGCTCGGCGCCGAGATGATTCTCATGCCGCGCTTCCATCTGGCGCCGCTGCTGCGCGCCATCGACCGCAAGCGCCCGACCACCATGGTCGGGGTGCCGACCCTGTTCGCGGCGATCGCCAATTACCCGAAAATCGGCCGCTATGACCTGTCGTGCTTGCGCTTCTGCGTCTCCGGCGGCGCGCCGCTGCCGGCCGAGCTGCGCGAGCGCTTCGAGCGCCTGACCGCGTGCCGCCTGGTCGAAGGCTATGGCTTGTCGGAATGCTCGCCGGTGATCGCCTGCAATCCGCTCGAGGGCGGCGGCAAGCCGGGCGCGGTCGGCCTGCCCTATCCGCGCACGACGATCGAGGTCCTGTCGCCCGAGCCCTCGCACCGGCCGCTGCCGGTGGGTGAGCGCGGCGAAATCTGCATCGCCGGCCCGCAGGTGATGGCCGGCTATTGGAAACGGCCCGAGGAGACGGCCGCGACCATCATCGACGGCCGCCTGCACACCGGCGACGTCGGTTATCTGGACGCCGACGGCTATCTGTTCGTCACCGACCGGCTGAAGGAGATGATCAACGTCGGCGGCTTCAAGGTCTATCCGCGCATGGTCGAGGAGGCGATCTACCTGCATCCGGCGGTGGCCGAATGCGCCGTCATCGGCCTGCCCGACCCCTACCGCGGCGAGACCGTCAAGGCGTTCGTCGCGCCGCTCGCCGGCAAAACCCTGACCGAGTCCGAGCTGATCGGCTTCCTCGCCGACAAGCTGTCGCCGATCGAAATGCCGCGGCAGATCGAGTTCCGCGCCGAGCTGCCGAAGACGGCGATCGGCAAGATCGAGAAGAAGGCCCTGCGCGCCGAGGAGACGGCGCGGCGGCAGGCCGCAACCCAAGGGAGTGCCGAGCCATGAAGAACGCGGTGATCGCCGGTTATGTCCGCTCGCCGTTCCACTTCGCCGGCAAGGGCGCGCTGGCCCGGACGCGGCCGGACGAGCTGGCCGCCGCCGTGGTGCGGGCGCTGATCGAGCGCAGCCGCGTCGCGCCCGAGGACATCGAGGACCTGATCGTCGGCTGCGCCTTCCCCGAGGGCGAGCAGGGGCTCAACGTGGCGCGGCTGATCGGCTTCCTCGCCGATCTGCCCATGACCGTCGCCGGCGCCACGGTCAACCGCTTCTGCGGCTCGTCGATGCAGGCGATCCACATGGCGGCGGGCGCGATCCGACTCGGCGCCGGCGAGGCCTTCATCTGCGCCGGCGTCGAATCGATGTCGCGGGTGCCGATGATGGGCTTCAACCCGATGCCGCATCCCGGTCTCGCCGAACGCTATCCGGCGGCCTATATCGGGATGGGCACGACGGCCGAGAACCTGGCGCGCAAGTACCAGATCGCGCGCGCGGCGCAGGAGGCGTTCGCGGTCACCAGCCAGACGCGCGCCGCGGCCGCGCAGGCCGCCGGCCGCTTCGCCGACGAGATCGTTCCGATCGCGACCGGCACGGAGACGGTCGCCGCCGACGGCTGCATCCGCGCCGACACCAGCCGCGAGCGGCTGGCCGAGCTGAAGCCGGCCTTCGACGCCAACGGCACGGTGACGGCCGGCACCGCCTCGCCGCTCGCCGACGGAGCGGCGGCGGCGCTGGTTACGTCCGAGGACTACGCAAAGACGCACGGGCTCGACGTGCTCGCCCGCATCCGCAGCGTCGCGGTCAGCGGCTGCGCGCCCGAGATCATGGGCATCGGCCCGGTCGTGGCGGCGCAGAAGGCGCTGAAACGCGCCGGGCTGAAGCTCGCCGACATGGACATCGTCGAGCTCAACGAGGCGTTCGCGGCGCAGGTGCTGGCGGTCGCCCAGGAGCTCGGGCTCGACCTCGAGCGCACCAACATCGACGGCGGCGCCATCGCGCTCGGCCACCCGCTCGGCGCCAGCGGCGCGCGCATCACCGGCAAGGCGGCGGCGCTGCTCAAGCGCGACGGCAAGCAGTTCGCGCTGGCCACGCAATGCATCGGCGGCGGCCAGGGTATCGCCACCGTGCTCGAGGCCGCCTGATGGCCATCGCCAAAGCCGCGGTTATCGGCGCCGGCGTCATGGGCGCCGGCATCGCCGCGCACATCGCCAACGCGGGCGTGCCGGTGCTGCTGCTCGACATCGTGCCGAAGGGCGCCACGAACCGGAACGCCATCGCCGAGGGCGCGATCGAAAAGTTGCTGAAAAGCGATCCCGCGGCCCTGATGCACAAGCGCAACGCCGGGCTGATCGAGCCCGGCAATATCGAGGACGATCTGGGCCGCCTGGCCGAGGCCGATTGGATCGTCGAGGCGGTGCTGGAAGACGTCGCGATCAAGCAGTCGCTCTATCGCCGGATCGAGAACGCCCGCAAGCCCGGTTCGGCCGTGTCGTCCAACACCTCGACGATTCCGCTGGCGGTGCTGACCGATGGCCTGCCCGCAAATTTCGCGCGCGACTTCCTGATCACGCATTTCTTCAATCCGCCGCGCTACATGCGGCTCTTGGAAATCGTCGCCGGGCCGACGACGCGGCCCGAAACGGCGGCGGCGATCGCCGCCTTCGCCGACGTCGCGCTCGGCAAGGGCGTGGTGACGTGCAAGGACACGCCCGGCTTCATCGCCAATCGCATCGGCGCCTTCTGGATGCAGTGCGCGGTCGCCGAGGCGCTCGACGCCGGCCTCACGGTCGAGGAGGCGGACGCCGTCATGGGCCGGCCGATCGGCGTGCCGAAGACCGGGATCTTCGCGCTCATGGACCTGGTCGGGCTCGATTTGCAGCCGCATGTCGACCGCTCGCTCGCCGGCGCCCTGGCCAAGGACGACGCCTATCACGGCGTGCGCCGCGACTTTCCGCTGATGACCAAGCTGATCGCCGAGGGCTATACGGGGCGCAAGGGCAAGGGCGGGTTCTACCGCCTGGCGCGCACCGAGGGCGCCCGGGTCAAGGAGGCGATCGACCTCGGGACCGGCGACTACCGTCCGGCCCAGCGGCCGCGCCTCGACAGCGTCGAGGCGGCCAAGGGCAGTCTGCGCGCGCTCGTCGAGCACCCCGACAAGGGCGGCCGCTACGCCTGGCGCGTGCTTTCGCGCACGCTCGGCTACGCCGCCGCGCTGGTGCCGCAGATCGCCGACGACGTTACCGCCGTCGACCGCGCGATGCGGCTCGGGTTCAATTGGAAATACGGGCCGTTCGAGCTGATCGACCGGCTCGAGGCCAAGTGGTTCGCCGAGCGGCTGGCCGCCGAGGGCGCGACCGTGCCACCGCTGCTCGGGCGCGCCGCCGCTTCCGGCGGCTTCTACCGGATCGAGGGCGGCCGGCGGCAGTATTTGACGACCGGCGGCGACTACGCCGACCTGCGGCGGCCGCCCGGCGTGCTGCTGCTTTCGGACGTCAAGCTCGCCGGGGCGCCGGTCGCGCGCAACGGCTCGGCCAGCCTGTGGGACATCGGCGACGGCATCGCCTGCCTGGAGTTCCATTCGAAGATGAACGCGCTCGATTCCGACAGCCTGGCGATGGTCAAGCAGGCCATCGACATCGTCGGCAAGCGGTTCAAGGGGCTGGTCATCCACAACGAAGCGGACAACTTCTCGGTCGGCGCCAATATCGGCCTCGCCCTGTTCGCCGCCAACGTCGCGCTGTGGCCGATGATCGAGGACCTGGTGGCGCAGGGCCAGGCGACCTACAAGGCGCTGAAATACGCGCCCTTCCCGGTGGTCGGCGCGCCCGCGGGCCTGGCGCTCGGCGGCGGCTGCGAGGTGCTGCTGCATTGCACCGCGGTGCAGGCCCATGCCGAGACCTATATGGGCCTGGTCGAGACCGGCGTCGGGCTGGTGCCCGCCTGGGGCGGCTGCAAGGAATTGCTGGCGCGTTGGACCGCGGACCGGGGGCGGCCGGGCGGGCCGATGCCGCCGGTCGCGCGCAGCTTCGAAACGATCTCGATGGCCAAGATCGCGCGCTCGGCGGCCGAGGCGAAGGAGCTGCTGCTGCTCCGCCCCGAGGACGGCGTCACCATGAACCGCGAGCGGCTGCTCGCCGACGCCAAGGCCGTGGCGCTGCGGCTCGCCGCCGGCTACGCCGCCCCGACGCCGCCGGAGTTCCATTTGCCGGGGCCGACGGCGCGGGTCGCGCTGCAGCTCGCCGTCGACGGCTTCGTCGCGACGGGCAAGGCGACGGCCCATGACCGCACGGTGTCGCTGGTGCTGGCCGAGGTGTTGAGCGGCGGCGATACCGACGTCGTCGACACCTTGAGCGAAGACGCGGTGTTGGCCGGCGAGCGCCGGGCCTTCATGCGCCTGGTCCGCCACCCGGCGACGCTGGCCCGCGTCGAACACATGCTGGAAACCGGCAAGCCGCTGAGGAATTAAGCGATGCCAACCTATAAAGCGCCGCTGCGCGACATCAGGTTCGTCCTTCATGAGTTGCTGCAGGTGGCGCAACTGACCGAGCTGCCCGGTTACGGCGAGGCGACGCCGGACACCATCGACGCCGTGCTCGAGGAGGCGGCGAAGCTGTGCGAGGCCGTCCTGGCGCCGCTCAACCGGACCGGCGACGAGGAAGGCTGCCATTACGAGAACGGCACGGTGCGCGCCCCGGCCGGCTTCAAGGAGGCGTACCGCGTCTTCGTCGAGGCCGGCTGGAGCGGGCTTGCCTGCGATCCGGCCTATGGCGGCCAGGGCCTGCCCAAGGTCCTCAACACCGCCTTCGAGGAGATGATCTGTTCGGCCAATCTGTCGTTCGGCACCTATCCGGGCCTCAGCCACGGCGCCTACAACGCGCTCGACCTGCACGGCACCGACGAGCTGAAGGCGCGCTATCTGGCGAAACTCGTGGACGGGACCTGGAGCGGCACGATGTGCCTGACCGAGCCGCAATGCGGCACCGATCTGGGCCTGATCCGCAGCAAGGCCGAGCCCGGCGCCGACGGCGCCTGGCGGATCACCGGCACCAAGATCTTCATTTCGGCCGGCGAGCACGATTTGACCGAGAACATCCTGCATCTGGTCCTGGCGCGGCTGCCCGACGCGCCCGTCGGCATTCGCGGCATCAGCCTGTTCCTGGTGCCGAAGTTCCTGGTCAAGGAGAACGGCGAGCTCGGCCAGCGCAACGGCGTCGCCTGCGGCGGCATCGAGCACAAGATGGGGATCAAGGCATCGGCGACCTGCGTGATGAATTTCGAGGAGGCGGCCGGCTGGCTGGTCGGCAAGCCGCACAAGGGCATGTCGGCGATGTTCACGATGATGAACGCGGCGCGGCTGGCGGTCGGCATCCAGGGCCTGGGACTGGCCGAGACCGCCTATCAGGGCGCCCGCGATTACGCCAAGGAGCGGCTCCAGGGGCGCTCACTCGCCGGCGCGAAATTCCCCGGCAAGCCGGCCGACCCGATCATCGTCCATCCCGACGTGCGGCGCATGTTGCTGACCATGCGCGCCTATACCGAAGGCGCGCGCGCCCTGGCCTATTGGATCGGGATGCAGCTCGACGTCGCGGCCAAGCATCCCGACACGGCGATGCGGCAGGAAGCCGACGACCTGGTGGCGCTGATGACGCCGATCGCCAAGGCGTTCCTGACCGATTCGGGGTTCGATGTCGCCAATCTCGGCATGCAGGTGTTCGGCGGGCACGGCTATATCCGCGAGAACGGCATGGAGCAGCTTGCCCGCGACGCGCGCATCGCGCAGCTCTACGAAGGCACGAACGGCATCCAGGCGCTCGACCTGGTCGGGCGCAAGCTCGGCACCGGCACCGGCCGCCTGCTGCGCCGGTTCTTCCACCCGGTCCAGGCGTTCATCGAGGAGACGCAAGGCGAGCCGCCCATGGCCGAATTCACGCTGCCGCTCTTAAAGGCCTTCGCCAGGCTGCAACAGACGACCGCCTGGGTGGCGCAACAGGGCCTCAAGGACCCCGAGGAAGCCGGCGCCGCGGCGAGCGATTACCTGCGCCTGTTCGCCCTGGTCGCGATCGCCTATATGTGGGCGCGCATGGCGCGGATCGCGCTCGATAAGCAAGACGGCGACGAGGCCGAGTTCTATCGCGCCAAGCTCGCCACGGCCCGCTTCTACATGACCCGCCTGTTGCCGCAGCACACGGCGCACGCCGCCGCCCTCATGGCCGGCAAGGCGCCGCTGATGGCCCTGGCGGCGGAGGCGTTCTGACCTGCAAGCCGCGAGACCACGGTCTTGCCATCTGTACGTTAACAACGTATAAACAGTCGCGGTGTTCGAATGGGATGACACCAAGAGCGAGCGGAACCTACGCGATCGTGGGTTCGACTTTGCTTTCGCGGCCCGGATATTCGAAGGCGACGTGCTGGAACACGAGGATCGACGCGCCGATTACCGCGAGCGGCGCACCGTAGCGGTCGGCGAGATCGAGGAAGACGTCTTCGTCGTCGTTTACACGTCGCGCGGCGACGCGCGACGGATCATTTCAGCCCGGCGCGCGAACAAGAAGGAGCGACATGCGTACCGTCAGGCGTTCGGCCGCGCAAGCCCGCAAGACCGGGAAGGTTGATTGGGACCGTGTCCGCCGCACGACGGACAGGGAGATCGCGCGGCAGATCGCGGCAGACCGCGACACGGCCCCCGACACGAAAGCGGCGAAAGGGCTGCGCCGCGTCTATCGCCCGCCGGTCCCCGACGTGAAGGCGATCCGAGGCAAGCTGGGGCTGTCTCAAACGGCGTTCGCCCGCCGCTTCGGCTTCAGCGTGCGCACCGTGCAACAGTGGGAACAGGGCCGCGCCGTGCCCGACCGCCCGGCGCGAATTCTTCTCATGGTCATCGGCAGCACGCCCGAGGCGGTCGACCGGGTCCTCGCGGAATGAGGTAGGCCGCCGCTGCCATCGGTTGTATTGCGCCGCAACGCGCTGTCTTATATCGTAATACAGGACGTGGCGGCGGAGGCGGGGCATGAGCAAGCAGAAGGAAACGGTGACATTCCGGCTGGACGCCGCGAAGAAAGCGGCGCTCGACACTATAGCGGCGGGCATGGACCGCGACCGCAGCTATGTCCTGAACCAGGCGATCGACGCCTATCTCGACGTCAACCGCTGGCAGATCGAGGAGATCCGGAAGGGGCTGGCCGAGGCCGAGGCCGGCGACTTCGCGACCGACGAGGAGGTCGAGGCGGCGTTCGCCAGGTGGACAGATGCGGGTCAGGTGGCTGCGAAACGCCGTTCGCAATCTCGATCACGCCGCTGACTACATCGCGCGAGACGATCCGGCGGCGGCCCTGCGCGTAGCGCAGCGGGTGCGAGCGGCCGTCGATCGGCTGCACGATCATCCCACCCTAGGAAAGGCCGGCCGGGTCCCTGGTACGCGAGAGCTTGTCGTGCCCGGCACACCCTATCTCGTCGCTTATCGGGTCCGGCGCGATTCCGTGGCGATCCTGCGCGTCCTGCATGGGGCACAAAGGTGGCCGGATCGACTGTAGCAGGCCGACGGTCGCGGCGGCGACAAGATGGCACCGGCTTCCGGCTCCGGCCTTGTTCTGCCATAATTCCGCGATAAATCTAGGCGCATCCGGTTCGAGGGGAAGCCAGGAATGCTGTTACGCCATTGCCGCGCCGCCGCCGCCGCGGCGGTCGTCGCCTGCGCCGCCGTCCTGTCGGCCGCACCGGCGCGCGCCGCCGCGCCGCCCGACGACCGCTTCATCGCCGGCTATGCCGCCGCCGTTTTGGAGCGCGAGTTCGGTCTCGGCGGTGCGGCGGTGAGCGTCGAGGGCGGCGTCATCACGGTCGTGGCGCCGGAGCTGGACGCCGACATGCGGGCGCGGCTGGTGGCGGCGTTGGCCGATGTGCCGGGCGCGATTCGGGTCGAGATCAGCGCCGCGGCCGCGCCGGCCGCCGCGGCGCCCACGGCCGCGGCGGAGGCCGCGGCCGGGCCGGAGATCCTGCCGCGGGTCAAGCTGTTCGAGCCTTTGCGCGCCGACCCACGCTGGCCGCACTTTTCCGCCGCCTATCGCATCGCCCTGGACGATCCCGATGTCGAGCAGATCGGCGCGGCGAGCTTCGGCGAGACCTTCACCCTGCTCCGCGGCAAGGCGCCGTCCGGCCACTGGGAGCTCGGTATTCAGGGCGGCGTCTTCGCCATCTTCGACATGGAGAGCGAGAGCAAGGACCTGATCAACGCCGACTATTTCATCGCGATCCCGGTCGCTTACGAGCACGGGGCGTTCTCGGCGATGGCCCGCGTCCTGCATCAGAGCTCGCATCTGGGCGACGAGTTCCTGCTGCGCGACAGCACGACCCAGGCGAACCGCGTCAATCTGAGCTATGAGGCGATCGATTTGCTCCTCTCCTACGACATCGGCAAGGCGTGGCGGGTCTATGGCGGCGGCGGTTATCTGTTCCACCGCGAGCCGGCCAGCCTCGACCCCTGGGTGACGCAGGCGGGGATCGAGTTCGAGAGCGACTACGAGATCGCCCGCGGCCTAACGCCGGTCGCCGCTTTCGACCTGCAGATGCGCGAGGAAAGCGACTGGTCGCCCGACTACTCGGCGCGCGCCGGGCTGCAGCTCCGCAACCCGCGCTTCCTTGCCGAGCGGCTGGAATTCACCGCCGAATATTACAACG
>JBBECF010000188.1:0-13100 GCA_040881945.1 Dongiaceae bacterium
AAGCCGCCGGCCCTGCGCATCGGCCGGCATCTGTTCTATCGCGGCATCAAGTGAGAGGAGGGAACGATGGACGGGTTCAAGAGCATTCTCGCGAGCAAGACGTTCTGGGGCGCGTTGCTGGCGATCGCGGCCGGCGTCCTCGGCATGTTCGGCTTCGACCTGCCAGCGGCCGACCAGGCGACGCTGCTCGACTACGTCGGCGGCGGCGGCGCGATGGTCGGCGGCGTCATCGCCATCGTCGGTCGCGTCGTGGCGAGCAAGAAGATCGGTTGAGGCCGGTAAATGTGGACGGCCGCGCTCGGCGCCGTCGCGGCGCTTTTCCGCGTCGTCGGCGAGGCGCTCAAGGCCTGGCAGTGGCGCCAAGCCAAGCAGGCGGGGCGCATGGAGCGCGAACTGGAGGAAAGGCGGGAGCATGACAAGGTGGCGAAGCGGTCGGGCGAGATCGACTCCGAGGTTCGCCGTCTTGACGATGCTGGTCTTGCTGGCGAGCTGCGGGACAAGTGGAGTCGTGACTGAGTGCTCGTGGGTAAAGCCTATCCTCGTCAGCCGCGCCGACGCGCTGACGACCGGCACGGCCGGGCAGATCGTTGCTCATAACCGTAAGTGGGAGGAATTCTGTAAATAAGCGGCGCCGTGGATTGATCCCCCGGACGGGAGGACGGCGCGAACATTCCTCCCCAATTTTCCGCCGAATCTCCCGCAGAGACCTGCAGAATTCCGCAGCCGTTCGCACAGCGGGCGGCTCCGCTGCCGCGCAACTGTCCATTGATTTCAAAGAGTTTCGCGGTGCCGCCGGACAGGATTGAACTGTCGACCTCGCCCTTACCAAGGGCGCGCTCGACCACTGATCTACGGCGGCAGACGAAGGCGCACCTTGCCAAAGCCACACCTGGCGCCGCAAGGGCGGACGGGCGAACGCCTTCGTAGCGCAGCCGACCGATCCACCCGAACCATCGGCTCGGGTTACAGCAGTCACGTTGCACCGCCTCGGTTCTTGTCGCGGCCTGTCCAGGCGGCGACGTCGGCCTTCCCTGACTCGTGCCAGGACTTGATTCCCGAAAGGATCTCCCATGAACGGTCTTCCGTATGGCCCGAACCGGCCCGGCAGCCTGCCCTGGGCGGCGCAACGGATTCAGAAAGTGATCGAGCGCGAGCGGCGGGAGGCGATGCAGCGGAGCCGCCGGTCCGCACGGGAACATGCGATGCGGCAGGAGCCCGGACCGGCGACCAACCCGCGGGCCACTGCGCCGGAAAATGTCCTAGGGCCCGTCGGCGACATGTTCTTGGCGCGCTGGGGCCGGGGCGGGTTGCTCGACCCGGACTTGTGGGCGCGGGAAACGCTGCTCGCCGCGCCGGTGGCACCCCTTGGAACCATGGGCGGGCCACCCTATCGCGCGGCCGCACCAATGCCGCCGAGCACTTACCGGCAGGCGGCCGCTGCTGCACCGATTCCCGCGCCCTTTCCCGTGCCACTGCCGCTGCCGCCTGTGTTCATCCCCGGAACGCCTGAAAGCAAGGAGTTTTCGGACTCTACCATTCGGTTCTATAATTGGTTGAAAGGAATTGCGCCGGGAGGTTCGCGAAGTCCCGATGAGTGTGAACGGCAAGCGCTTGAGGATGAAGCGGTGTGTCGCCGGTTGAGTTCTCCCGACATTCGTGCAAGGTGTTGGGGCAGTGTTCAGGAAAGATATGGCGCTTGCGTACAGGGTAGGCCGCTACCACCCCTTGTCACCTGGTAGTCCTGCGACGTCGGATGAACGCATATAACCTGGGAGTAGTAATCGCGGTCAGAAAGTATCGCGCGGATGACGGTGCGCGCAGCGTTGCCGTGAAGATCGGCAAGCCGGAGAAAATGCCCGACCATAGCGACTACTATTGCCCCTTCGAGATCGACGGCATTGGGGGCGGCGGCATCGACCATGCGTGCGGTGTGGACGCCATCCAAGCGCTCGATCTTGCGATGAAGAAGATCGGCGTCATCCTGAATTGTTCCCCGGAAGCGCAGGCTGCCCGGTTGAGCTGGGACGGCGGCGGCGACCATCTCGGCCTGCCGATTCCGGACAGCTGCAAGGACGCCAAATGACCATGACGTAGCTGCCGCACTGGAGCTGTGCAGCGTTGGCAGCGCTACCCGCGGCCGGGCGGCGTCCAAGTGGCGGACCCGGCCAACGTCGGACGGCCCGGCGGCGTCTTGCGCCCGCCGATGATCGGCCGCGAGATGCCTCCGGGGCACCTCTTTGCGAACCCGTCCGCCGCGCGACCGATGCCCGCTCAGGCCGACTGCAGCGGGGCCCCGCCCACGCGATTGAACCGCCCTATCAGGCCGCGCCGCCGAGCACGGCGCGGTCACAGGCGAATCCCGCCTTTGCGCCGCACTGGCACGGAGACGGGCTCCTCAATATGAGCCGGTCGCCGCCGGCGCCGAGTCAAGCAGCGGTTCCGCGCGGCGCGGCGCCTCGGTTGGAGCGCATGGCCGCGCCGGTCCCGGCTCCATTCCCGCTTCCGTTTCCATTGCCGCCGGTCACCATCCCGGGAACGCCGGAGAATCAGGCCTTCAGCGACTCGGTCATCTCGCTGTATAAGACCCTCAAGAAGATCTGGTCGCGCGAGTACGACGAGGACTGTACGAAGGAATGGGATGAAGCGCGCCTCATATGCCTGGACATGATCAGGCGCGGGGCCGGCGCGCGGGGACGGCGGGGATAACGGGTGGTTATCAGGAAGTTGAAGACTGCGCTCGGGGGCTCGTGAGCGAGCGGTGCGGCGGAAATGCGGTAGACCGCTGAAGCCTCGCCGGGTGGAGTCCCCGACCTTGGGGCGAGTGTCTGAATGGCAGAGATGGGCAGACGGCTCGAAGCGGCCAGAGCGAAGACGTTTCAACGGGAATACGACGAGGCGCTGCGTCTGTGCAATGAAGTGCTGGAGGAGATTCCGGATTCGACGGACGCGCTGCGCGAAAGGTCATTCGTCTATCGCCATATGAGCGATGCGCGGTCGGCGTCCAAGGACCTGACGCGCCTGATCGAGCTTGGTTCGGAGGAACCGAGCGACTATTTCGTTCGCGGCGATTGCTACATCAATATGGGAGATTATGAGCAAGCGATCCGCGACCTGACCAGGGTCGTGGAGCTCGGGGAATTTCATCAGTTCCATTATCACACGGACCTCGCGTACTTTTTCCGCGCCTACGCTTTCTTTGCGGCTGGCAGGTACGCGGAAGCGCTCGCCGACTGCGAGCGCCTGCGCGAGGGATACACCTACTTTGTCGGCGGCACGGTCCGCACCAAAGAGAGCCTGATGGCCGAGATCGCCGCCCGGCTCGCCGGCGACTGATCGTCGGGGCGACGCGCGGTTCGCCGCCGGCTCGGGCCAATCCGCCACCGAATTCGTCCGGGCGAAGCCGATCCTGATCGACCGCGCCGACGTTCTCACCGCCGGCACCGCCGCACCGGCACCGGAAGCGACACCGGACCGCTGTAACTCAACCACTTTAATCCGGATACAACTTATCGAGTCAGCGTTCCGCCGGTCCGACAGGTTCTGCCCGCCCGCTTAATCTTGCGGGGCGACCCCCCCCTGTCGCGCACGGTCACGGCGGCCGCGCGTCCCGGCGTGGGCACGAAACCGGCAAATTTGACAAGCGCGCCGCCGTTAACTAAGATTAACTAAAGAAAGATAAGAAGACACCGCGATCACAACTGTCGATTGCAGGTTGGTTTCATGTCATACGGCACACGCGGATGTGCCGGGAAATAAAAGAGGGGCCTTCGCCACGTGTGCTCGCGGGCGAGGGGGTAGTCCGGGCAGGGACCGGCGTATGAAAAGGGCGGCGGCAGGGCCGGCCAGGAGGACCGTCGCGGCGGTTCGGAAGAAGCCGATCGCGGGGGCCATCGGCGCGGCCGCGATTGGCGCCGGCGCGATGCTGGCGCCGGAGGCGTTGTCGGGCGCGGCGATCTGCACGGGCGAGGCCCCGGCCTATGAGCGGGCGCTGTTGACGGGGACGACGGCGGCCTTGCAAGGATTCCTGAGGGACTATCCGACCTGTCCGTTGACGCCGGCGGCGTTCGCGCTCCTCAACGCCCTGGTCGAGCCGGCCGCGGGGACGGCGGCGGCGCCGATCGGATCCGTCGCGTTCGGCGTCGATCCGCCGGCTCCCGTGCGTCCGGAGACCGACCCCACCGATCCGGGGCGTCCCGACCGGCCCGACCGCGAGTCGGCCTATTGACGCCATGACCGCCGCGGCGGCCCCGCGGCCGCGCACCGCGCCTCCATCCGGCAAGGCGGGGCGGCCTGCCTTCGCCGAAGCGAAGCCGCTTCGGCTTCGCGCAGGCAGGCGCCGCGAGGCGCGGTTCGATGTTGCCATTCTCGCCGACATGCGGACGCCCTGCGATGTCGGGTTGCGGATCGCACAGGAGACGCGCATCCAGGCCGCGGCCGGTTACCGGACGGGACTGCTGCATGTTCCGTCCGACGCGATCGCGCAGCCCTTCGTCAACCCGGAGATCGACGCCTGCGTGCGCGAAGGCCTGGCGACCGTTATCGACCCAAGGGTCGGGCCGGTGCGCGCGCGATTACTCGTCGTCCATGGGCCGGAGGTTGTCTTCGATCGCATGCCCGAGCCGCTGCCGCGGATCTCGGCCGACCGGGTCGTCGTCGTCGCCGGCCGCGCGCCGGACGGCCTCTACGACGTCGGCCAGAAGGACCGGCTGTTCCGGCTGCTGTTCGCCGCGCCCGTGCGCTGGGCGCCGACCGGCGTGGAGGTCCGGCGGGCGCTTGCGGCCGGCGGCGCGGCGATCCGTCTGGACCCGGAGGATTGGCGGCCCTCGGTTCTCGCCGCGCCGCGCCGCCAACGGCGGCCGCGCTGGGACCGGCCGGCGATCGGGCGGGTGTCGCCCGGCAACGCGACGCAATGGCCGGCGGAGCCGGCGCGACTGCGCGCGCTCTATCCCGACGACGGATCGGCCATCGTCCGCATCCTCGGCCTGCCTCGCGCGGGCGGATGGCCGATGGTGCGCCCGCCGGAGGCCTGGGAGTGCTTCGACCTGGGCGAGATCGCGATCGACAAGTTCCTGGATAGCCTCGATTTCTTCGTCTATTACCCGGGCGATGCGGCGGCCGAGGTGCCGGAAGCGGCGATCGCCGCGGCGATGATCCGCGGCGTCGTCACGGTCCTGCCGCCGGCCCTGGCCGCGCGGTTCGCGTCGGCGGCGACCGCCTGCCGGGCGGTACAGGCGCCGGCCCTGATCGGACGGCTGCACGCCCGGCCCGCGGCCTACGCGACCCGGTCGCGCCGAACCGAATCCGAGGCCCGCCGGCTGTTCGGCGACGGCGTTCATCGCCGCCGTCTCGCGCGCCTGCTGCGCCGTTCGGGCCGCCGGCCGGCGGAGCGCGAGCGGGCGCGGCGCATCCTCTTCGTGTCGTCCGACGGTGTCGGCCTGGGGCATGTCGCGCGGTTGCTTGCCGTGGCGCGCCGGCTGCCCGAGGGCGTCGAGGCCGTCTTCGCCACGATGAGCCATGGGATCGAAGCGATCGAAGGTTTCGGCTACGCGGCCGAGTACATTCCGTTCCACGCCTATGCCGACTGCGATTTCGCCACCTGGCAGGGCTGGTTGAAGGGGCAGTTCGACCAGATCATCGATTTCTACGACGTGCGTGGCGTCGTGTTCGACGGCGCCAATCCGTACACGGGCCTGGTCCAAGCGGTCGCGCCCCGGCCGGACCTGCGGTTCGCGTGGATCCGCCGCGCCATGTGGCGGCCCGAGCAGGCGAACGACGCGCTGATCGGCCGCCAGCGCTTCGTCGATCTGATCCTGGAGCCCGCCGACATCGCCGATGCGCTCGACGGCGGCGCCACCGTCGAACACCGCGGGCGGACGATACGGGTCGATCCGGTGCGATTGCTCGATGCGGCGGAGCTGCTGGGCCGGCGACAGGCCGCGGCCGCGCTCGGCCTCGACGCCGGCCGGCCGGCCGCGCTGCTGCAGCTCGGCGCCGGCTCGAACCGCGATATCGTGACGACGACGGACGAGATCCTGAAAGCCTGCGCGAGGTTCCCGCACCTGCAAGTCGTCCTGGCCGAGTGGGCCATGACCTCGACGCCGCTCGACCTGTGGCCCGGCGTGCGGCGGCTCCGGGGCTTCCCGATGAGCCGCTATTACAACGCATTCGACTTCACGATCGCGGCGGCCGGCTACAACTCCTACCACGAGATCATCTCCTTTGCCCTGCCGGCGGCGTTCGTTCCGAACGACGGGCCGTTCATGGACGATCAGGGCGGGCGGGCGCTGTTCGCCGAGGAGCAGGGCGCCGCGCTCTATGTGGCCGAGCCGGAGCCGCAGGCGCTCGACGCCGCCGTCGGCGCGCTGATGGACCCGCGCCTGCAGCGGCGCCTGCGCGAGAACTGCCGCCGGCTCGCCCGGCCCAACGGGGCGCGAACGGCGGCGCGCGTCATCGCCGATATGATCTGTGGAGAAGGGCAGGATGACGGACGCCGATCGAAGGCTGCGCAACGAAGTCGAGAGATTGGCGGCGCGCGTCGAGCTTCAGCACCGCCACATCACGTTGTTGCGATCACGGCTTCGCGACACGATGGCGCGGGCAAGCGTCCCCGACGAAGCGGGCGAGGCGCGACCCCCGGCACCGGCGCGGCCGGCCGGCGGCCCACCGCCTCGGGCGCGGGCGGCCCTGCCCGACCAGACCATCTGGCCGTCGGATCGAAACGCCCCGCCGCCGTTGACGCCGACGCCGGGGCTGGCGAATTTCGGTCTGGTGCGCAGGGGGCTGAAGGTGCTTGGCATCGCCGTTTGCGGCCTCGGCCGCGCCGAGCGCGAAGCCGTGGTCGACCTGATCGACCGGCAGCAGCGGAGTAGCCGCGACTTCATCCCCGTTTTTCTCACCGATTCGACGGATTTCGAGCCGTTCCGCAGCCGCGGTTATGTCTTCGAATACCTGCCGCCGTCGCCCCGCCGGCGGTTGCGCGGGACAGACTCCTGGCCGGCCTACGCAGCCGAGCGACTGGCGCTGCTGCGACGGAAGTGGAACATCGCGCAAATCGTCACGTTCGGTCCGCACGAGTTCGCGCCCGCCGCGGACGGGTCACCGGGCGTGCCGCTCCGTGCGCCGGCCGCGGACGCGCCGCCGCGGCGTGCGCGCATCGTCTTCCATCCCGACTATTCCGAATGGAACCCGTATCAGAAACTGCTCTACGGCAGCGTCGCCGAAGCCTTCGACGCCACGCCCGGCGACATTTCGCTGGCGTCGGCGTTCCAGGCGGTTCCCGGCGGCGAACCGGTCATCTTTCATCTGCACTGGGAAGATGCCGTGTATCGAGACGCGACGGACGAGGGTGAGGCGGCGCTGGGCTGCCGGCGGTTCGTCACCGCCCTGAAGCACTTCGTCCGCCGGGGCGGCGCCTTCGTCTGGACCGTCCACAACCTGCAACCCCACGAGCCGCGCTTCGCCGCCATCCACGCGCGATTGTGCCGGACGCTCGCGGGATTGGCGCATCGCATCCACGTCCATTCGCGCGCCGCGCGCGCGGAGGTTTGCCGGCATTGCGACGCGGCGCCGGCGAAGATCCGCGTCGTCGCGCATGGCAACTATTACGGGCTCTACGAAGCGACCGGCTCGCGGGCGCAAGCGCGGCGGGCGCTCGGGGTCGCCGTCCGCGGCCGCGTTCTGCTGTTCTTCGGAAAGATCCGGACCTACAAGGGCGTCGACGAGTTGGTTCGCGCCTTCGCCGCGCTCGACGGTTCACATTCCAGGCTGATCGTCGCCGGCCTGCACCATGTCCGACCGGCGCTCGATGGGCTTTCGGAGACCGCCCGCGAGCGGATCTCGATCATCGACCGGGTCATCCCGGACGCGGACGTGCCGATCCTGTTCCGCGCCGCCGATTTCGCGGTCCTGCCCTATCGCAGGGTCCTGACCTCCGGCAGCCTCCTGCTCGCCCTCACCCTGGGCACGCCCGTCATCGTGCCGGATTTTCCCGCGTTGCGGGAGGTCGTGACCGATGGCGAGGACGCCTATCTGTTCGACCCGGCGGACGCCGAGGGCTTGGCCGGCGCGCTGCGGCGGGCGTCGAGCATCGACGGCATCGCGTTGAAGGCGATGCGCCGCCGGGCGCTGGCGACGGCCCGGCGGTTCGATTGGCAACCACTCGGTCGCGAGTTGTGCCGCCTGTTCGAGGAAGCCGGCGCCGCGGCGGCGCCGTGTCGGCCGGGCGAGCCTTACGTTTCGGCGAGCACGCGGGCGTAGACCGCGCGATCGACGTTGCCGCCGGAGAGCACGACGCCGACGCGCCGGCCGGCCATGCGGGGACGCTCCTTCAACAACGCGGCGAGCGGGGCCGCGCCGGCGCCCTCGGCGACGTTGTGGGTGTCCGTGAAATAGTGGCGCATGGCGGCCTTGATTTCGTCTTCGGAAACCGTGACGACGCGCTCGGCGCCGCGCCAGATCGCCTCGAGCGCGCCCTCGTCCGGCACCCGACACGCCATGCCGTCGGCGATGGTCTCGGCCGTGTCGGTCGAGACCGCGGTCTTGCGCGCGAAGGACAGCGCATAGGCGGCGGCGGCCTCGGCGGCGACGCCGACGATCCGGGTCGTCCGGCCGAGGGCGTCGCGCGCCGCGATGGCGCCGCAGATGCCCGACCCGAGGCCGATGGGCACGTAGATCGTGTCGAGATCAGGCAGGGCGCGGCAGAACTCCAGCGCCCAGGTCGCGATCCCGCGCACCAGCCACGGATGGAACGAGCGCACCGCATGCAGCCCGCGCCGGTCCGCCAGGCCCATGGCGTATTCGTAGGCCGCCTGAAAGTCATGGCCGTGCTCGATCAGCTCGACGCCGAGGGCGCGCATGGCGGCGTTCTTCTCGACGCTGTTGCCGCGCGGCACGACGATCACCGCCGGGATCCCGGCGCGGCGCGCGGCGAAGCCGACGCTCTGCCCGTGGTTGCCGCGGGTGGCGGCGATGACGCCGGCCGCGGGCGGGCCGCGGCGCGTCAACTCCGCCATGTAGGTCAGGCCGCCGCGCAGCTTGAACGACCCGATCGGCGTGTGGTTCTCGTGCTTGACCCACAGCTCGGCCCCGGCCCGCTCGCAGAGCAGCGGCCAGCAGACCTGCGGCGTCGGCGCGATGACGCCGTGAACGAGGTCGGCGGCGGCGTCGAGCTCGGCGAGAGTGGGCGGCACGGGCGGTCTCCGGCAAGGGGTTGAGCGCGACGCCATTGTGCCCGAACCGCGCAGCGGCTCAAGCGCCGCGATCGTTCCTCGATGACTTGCGATTGCCGCTCGTGACGGTTCGTGGCATTGTCCGCCGCCAGGGGGTCTCCGGATCAGGCTGGGTAAGACCAAGGATGCCAAGCGCAATCCGGGTTCGAGGAAGGGCCGTCGCTACCGGCTTCGCCGCGCTCTCGGCCGGCCTCTCAGGCGGTGCCGCCGGGGCCGCGGGCGGGCTGATATCCGAGCTCAATCTCGGCCTCCAGGTCCACGACGCCGGCCTGTTCGGCCCGCGCGACGAGGACGGGGTCGACGTCAACGTCGAGGTCCTGTTCGCTCCGCTCGAGCCGTTGGCGTTCATCTGGTCGCCGCGACCGCATGTCGGCGCCCATCTGAACACGGCGGGCGACACCAGCCAGCTCTATCTCGGCCTGACCTGGAGGTTCGACCTGACCGATGCCTTCTGGGTGGCCATAGCCGGCGGCGGCGCGGCCCACACCGGCGAGCTGTCGAGCCGCAAAGACGGGGACAAGCAGCTCGGCTCACGAGTCCTGTTCCGGGGCGCGCTGGAAGTCGGCATCGCGTTGGCCGAGCACCACAGCCTGTCGGTGATGCTCGACCATGTCTCCAACGCGTTCTTGGCGGACGCGAACGAAGGGCTCGACACGGTCGGCCTGCGCTACGGCTACCGCTTTTAGGCGGCCGTTTTTGTTCGATGCGGCGCGGACCAGACGTTTCGGCCGCGGCACGCTGTTGCGGAGAGGGGATCGTGCTGCACGCCGGCCGGGTTCGAGGGACAACGATTGCCGCTGGGGCCGCCGCGCTCGCGGCGGGCCTCGCGACCGGCGCCGCCGCCGGGGCCGAGGACGGTTTGGTGTCCGAGGTCAAGTTCGGCGTCCGATACCACGATGTCGGCCTGTTCGATACGCGCCGCGAGGAAGGGGTCGATCTCAACGCCGAGGTCCTGTTCGCGCCGCTCGAGCCGCTGGCGTTCGTCTGGTCGCCGCGGCCGCATCTCGGGGCGCATGTGAATACCTCGGGCGACACCAGCCAGCTCTATTTCGGCCTGACCTGGACGTTCGATCTGACCGACCGGTTCTGGGTGGCCTTCGGCGGCGGCGGCGCGGTGCACAATGGCAAGCTGACGACCGGCAACGGCGAGGATCTCCAACTCGGCTCGGCCGCGCAGTTCCGCTGGACGGCGGAAGCCGGCGTCACGCTGGACGAGCATAACCGGCTGTCGGTCATGCTCGACCACGTGTCCAATGCGGGTCTAGCGAAGGAAAACGTGGGCCTCGACACGCTCGGCGTGCGCTACGGCTACCGGTTCTGACCGGCGGCGTTTTCCCTTGCCGGCGCGGAGTGGCGCGGCAATGCTAGGCGCCGACGAGGGAATCGACGATGACCGTCCTGACGACTGCGCTCGACCCGCGCACCGAGGAATTCCGGCGCAACGCCGCTTCGCTCGAAGCGCAGGTCGCCGATTTGCGCGCGACGGCGGCGGCGGTGCGCGAGGGCGGCGGCGCGGCGGCGCGCGACAAGCATATAGGTCGCGGCAAGCTGTTGCCGCGCGAACGGGTGCGCACCCTGCTCGACGAGGGCTCGCCGTTCCTCGAGCTGTCGCAGCTCGCGGCCTACGGGCTTTATGGCGGCGAGGTACCGGCCGCCGGCCTGATCACCGGCATCGGCCGGGTCAGCGGCCAGGAATGCGTGATCGTCGCCAACGACGCGACCGTCAAGGGCGGCACGTACTTCCCCATCACCGTCAAGAAGCACCTGCGCGCCCAGGAGATCGCGGCCCAGAACAACCTGCCCTGCATCTACTTGGTCGATTCCGGCGGCGCCAACCTGCCGAACCAGGACGATGTCTTCCCGGACCGCGATCATTTCGGCCGCATCTTCTTCAACCAGGCGACGCTGTCGGCCCGGAGCATCCCGCAGATCGCCGTGGTCATGGGGTCGTGCACGGCGGGCGGCGCCTATGTCCCGGCGATGGCCGACGAGAGCATCATCGTGCGCAACCAGGGGACGATCTTCCTCGGCGGCCCGCCGCTGGTGAAGGCGGCGACCGGCGAGGTGGTGAGCGCCGAGGACCTCGGCGGCGCCGAGGTGCACGCCCGCGTGTCCGGCGTCGCCGACCATTACGCCCGCGACGACACCCACGCGCTCGCCGTCGCCCGGCGCATCGTCGCCAATTTGAACCGGGTCAAGCGGCCGGCACTGGACCTGCGCCCGCCCAGCGATCCGCTGTGCGACCCGGCGGAGATCTACGGCGTGGTCCCGGCCGATCCGCGCAAGCCCTACGACGTGCGCGAAATCGTCGCGCGGCTGGTCGACGGCAGCGCGTTCGACGAGTTCAAGCAGCTTTACGGAACGACGCTGGTCTGCGGTTTCGCGCGCATCTTCGGCTATCCGGTCGGCATCGTCGCCAATAACGGGATCCTGTTCTCGGAATCGGCGCTGAAGGGGACGCACTTCATCCAGTTGTGCGCGCAGCGCGGCATTCCGCTGGTGTTCCTGCAGAACATCACCGGCTTCATCGTCGGGCGCAAATACGAGGCCGGCGGCATCGCCAAGGACGGCGCCAAGATGGTGACCGCGGTGGCCTGCGCGGCGGTGCCCAAATTTACCGTGCTGATCGGCGGCAGCTTCGGCGCCGGCAATTACGCGATGTGCGGGCGCGCCTTCGCCCCACGCTTCCTGTGGACCTGGCCCAACGCCCGCATCTCGGTGATGGGCGGCGAGCAGGCGGCGAACGTGCTGGCGCAGGTCAAGCGCGACGGTCTGGAGGGGCGCGGCGAGAGCTGGAGCGAAGCGGACGAGGAGGCATTCAAGGCCCCGATCCGCACGCAATACGAAACCCAGGGCCACCCCTATTACGCCACGGCGCGGCTGTGGGACGACGGCATCATCGATCCGGTCGATACCCGCATGGTGCTCGGCCTCGGCATCTCGGCGGCGCTCAACGCGCCGATCGAGCGCACCGTCTTCGGCGTGTTCCGGACCTAGGCGGGAATGGCCGGGCCGATCCTGCTCGCCGAAACGCGCGACGGCGTCGCCACGATCCGGCTGAACCGGCCCGATGTCCACAACGCCTTCGACGATGCGCTGATCGCCGAGCTGACCGGTGCGCTGCGGGCGGTCGCGGCGGAGTCGGATGTCCGCGCGGTGGTGTTGGCCGCCGCCGGCAAGAGCTTTTCGGCGGGCGCCGATCTCAACTGGATGCGGCGCATGGCCGGCGCCTCGATCGTCGAGAACGAGGCCGACGCGCGCGCCCTGGCCGACCTGATGCGAACGCTGCGCGACCTTGCCAAGCCGACCGTCGCCGTGGTCCAGGGCCCGGCCTATGGCGGCGGGGTCGGGCTGGTGGCCGCCTGCGACATCGCGATCGCGGCCGACAGCGCGACCTTTGCCTTGAGCGAGGTCAGGCTGGGGCTGATCCCGGCCGTGGTGTCGCCCTACGTGATCGCGGCCATCGGCGCCCGGGCGGCGCGCCGCTACTTCCTCACCGGCGAGCGCTTCGGCGCGGCCGAGGCGCTGCGTCTCGGCCTCGTGCACAGCGTCGTGCCCGCGGACCAATTGGAGCAAACGCTCGGCGAAGTCGTGGCGGCGCTGAGGGAGGGTGGGCCGCTCGCGCAGGCGGCGGCGAAGCGGCTGGTCGCCGATGTCGCCGGCCGCCCGATCGACGCGGCGCTGGCGGCCGAGACGGCGCGGCGCATCGCCGAAATCCGCGCCGGCGCGGAAGGGAAAGAGGGCGTCGGCGCCTTCCTCGACAAGCGCGAGCCGGCGTGGCGGCGCTGAGAGGCTGTGAATGAGCGCTGGATCGCTGTTCTTGCGTGCTTCGAGACGGCCGCTGCGCGGCCTCCTCAGCATGAGGGTTTTTCT
>JBBECF010000189.1:0-13060 GCA_040881945.1 Dongiaceae bacterium
CCGGTCCAGCCGAGCCGGTCGGCCTCCAGGCGCAGGAAGCGGCCCTGCTTGTTGCTGACGACGCCGAGATAGAGGCCGGCGCCGGCGAGACCGGCGAGCATGGCGCCGGCCCCCGGCATCTCGCGCAACCGCGCCAGATGCGTCGCGGCGAAGCTGTCGTAGTAGATGCGGCGCGCCTCCGGCCAGCGCGCCCCGAACAGGCGCGGGAAGCTGTCGCGCATCGAGGCGCGCACGCGCGCCTTGGACTCGTCCAGGCTCCACGGCGCCTGCCCCATGGCGACGAGCGTGGCGTTCATGGCGTCGTGGATGACCGCCCAGTTGTCGACGAGGGTGTTGTCCCAGTCGAACAACACGGCGCGCGGCCGGCCGAGCCCCGCGGGCACCTCTGCCATCCTCAGGCGCCGGCCTCGCCGCCCGCCACATAGGCGAGGTAGCGCGCGCGCAGCTTGGCCGTAAGCGGGCCGGGCCAGCCGTCGCCGACGGCCGCGCCGTCGATGCGTGTCACCGGCAGGACGACGGAGCTGCTGCTGGTCAGGAAGGCCTCGCGCGCCGCCTTCGCCTCGGCCACCGAGAACCGCCGCTCCTCGAAGGCGAGCCCCTCGGCCCGCAACAACTTAAGCAGCGAGCGTCGCGTGATGCCGTTGAGGATCGCCGGACTGGCGTCGCGGGTGACGAGCCGGCCGTCGGCGGTGACGATCCAGGCGTTGGTCGAGGTACCCTCGGTGACGTAGCCCTCGGCGTCCACCTGCCAGGCCTCGTAGGCGCCGGCCTCGATCGCCTGCTGCTTGCCGAGCACGTTGGGCAACAGCGCCACCGACTTGATGTCGCAGCGCCGCCAGCGGATGTCCGGGATCGTGATGACCGCAGCGCCGTCCGCGAGCAGCGACGCGCTCGGCGGCTTCAACCGCTTCGTGGTGGCGACCAGGGCGGTATGGGGATGCGCCGGGAACTTGTGGTCGCGCGGGGCGACGCCGCGCGTCGCCTGCACATAGACGATGCCGTTGGCGACGCCGTTGCGGCGGACCAGCTCGCGCAGCACCAGCTTCAGGGCGGCGCGCGACATCGGCCAGGCGATGCGCAAGGCGCGCAGCGAATAGTCGAGGCGGTCGAGATGCGCGTCTTCGTTGACCAGGCGCCCGCGGTGGATCGGCACGACCTCGTAAACGCCGTCGGCGAATTGATAGCCGCGGTCCTCGACATGCACGGCCGCCCGGGCGTGCGGGACATAGCGGCCGTTGACGTAGGCGAAGCGGGGCATGGGTGGCGGTCGCGGCCTAGAAGAATTCGAGCCGGGCCGCGAACATCTTTTCGATCTTCTTCACCGCCTCCGCCACCGCGAAGATCACCATCCGGTCGCCCTGCCGAACGACCGTGTCGCCGTGCGGAATGATGACCTCGCCGTCGCGGACCAATGCACCGAGGATGACGCCGTCGGGCAGCTTCGCCTCGCGCAGCGGCGGCCCGACGAGGCTCGACGTCTCCAGCGCGTCGACCTCGATGATCTCGCCGAAGCCGTCGCTCAACGAATGCACCGAGCGGACCCGGCCGCGCCGCACGTGCTGCAGGATGGTGGACACGGTGATCGCCCGCGGGCTGACCACGGCGTCGATCCCGAGCGTGCCGATCAGCGGCCCGTAGGTCGTCTTGTTGATCAGCGTGATCGACCGCTGACAGCCGAAGCGCTTGGCCAGCAACGAGGCCAGGATGTTGACTTCGTCGTCGTTGCTGACGGCGATGATCGTCTCGGTCGCCTTGACGTTCGCCTCGGTCAGGATGTCGAGGTCGAGCGCGTCGCCGTGGATCACGACCGTGCGGTGCAGGCGCTGCGACACGTACTCGGCGCGCTTCTTGTCGATCTCGATCAGCTTGATGTCGACGGCGCGCTGCTGCTCCTCCACCGCTTCGGCCAGGAACAGGCCGATATTGCCGCCGCCGACGATGATCAGACGCCTCGCCTCCGGCTCTTCGTGGCCGAAGGCGGCGAGCGCCCGCTTCAAATGCTCGCTGTCGGCGACGAAATAGACCTCGTCGCCGGCCAGCATCTGCTCCTCGGCGGTCGGCACGATCTTGCGGTCGTCGCGCAGGATGCCGACGACGGCAATGTGCAGATCGGGGAACAGCGCGGTGAGATGACGCAGCGGCGTGTCGATGACCGGGCAGTCGGCGCCGCAACGCACCCCGATCAACGTGACCTTGCCGTCCGACAGCGGGATCGCGTCGAACGCGCCCGGTATTTCGAGCCGCCGGCCGATCGCCCGCGCCACCTCGATCTCGGGCGAGATGATGGCGTCGATCGGCAAGTGGCTGCGACTGAACAGATCGGCCCAGATCGGCTGCAAATAGGTTTGCTGGCGCACGCGCGCGATCTTCGTCGGCACGTCGAACAGCGAGTGCGCGACCTGGCAGGCCACCATGTTGACCTCGTCGGCGTAAGTCACGGCAATGATCAGATCGGCGTCGCGGGCGCCGGCCCTCTCCAGCACGTCGGGATGCGAGGCAAAGCCGACGATTCCTTGCACGTCGAGGCTGTCGGTGATCTTTTCGACCAACGAGGCCTCCTGGTCGATAATCGTCACGTCGCTGCCTTCGCTGGCGAGATAGCGGGCGATGTTCGAGCCGACCAGGCCGGCGCCGCAAATAATCACTTTCATGATTTAGTCTTCCCCGCGCGACCGCGCCCCGGAGCTCATGGCTCGGCCCTGCCCGGCCGTTCGGCGGCGCCGACGCCGAGCGAGCGCAACTTGCGATGCAGGGCCGAGCGTTCCATGCCGATGAATGTGGCGGTGCGCGAAATATTGCCGCCGAAGCGCGTCATCTGCGCATCGAGGTACCGGCGCTCGAACATCTCGCGCGCCTCGCGCAGCGGCAGCGCCATGATTTCCCCGCCGTTGCCGTCGCGCAGCGGCGCCGGCGCGATGCCGCCGATGTCCGGCGGCAGGATGTCGGCGCGGATCGGCTCGCCGGGGTCGCCCGGCGTCATGATCAGCAGCCAGTCGACGACGTTGCGCAACTGCCGGACATTGCCGGGCCAATCGTAGGCCTGCAGCACCGCCATGGCGTCGTCGCCCAGCCGGCGCGCCGGCAACCCGTTGGTCTCCGCCGACCAGGCCATGAAGTGTTCGACCAGCAGCGGGATGTCCTCGCGGCGCTCGCGCAGCGCCGGCACGCGGATCGGCACCACGCTGAGCCGGTAGTACAGGTCTTCGCGGAAGCGGCCGTTGGCGATCTCGACCGAGAGGTCGCGGTTGGTCGAGGCGATGACGCGGACGTCGACCTCGACGCGGGTATTTCCGGCGACCCGCTCGAAGGTCTGTTCCTGCAACACGCGCACGATCTTGCCCTGCGTCTCGAGCGGCATGTCGGAGACCTCGTCGAGCAGCAGCGTGCCGCCATGCGCCTGTTCGAGCGTCCCGATCTTCGGCGCGCCGTCCGTCCCCTCGGCCGCGGCCTCGGCGCCGAACAGCTCGGCCTCGAGGCGGTCCGGGTGCATGGCGGCGCAGTTGAGCGCGACGAACGGCCCGTTCGCCCGGCGCGAGCGACGGTGCAGCAGGCGCGCGGCGACCTCCTTGCCGCAGCCGGCCGGTCCGGTGATGAGCACCCGGCTGCCGGTCGGCGCGACCCGCTCGATGGCCTGGCGCACCTGGTGCATCGCCGAAGAGTCGCCGAGCAGGTCCGCTTCGGCCCCGACCCGGTGTCGCAGCTCCTGGTTCTCCCGGCGCAGCCGCGCCGCCTCGATGGCGCGCTCGACGACGAGCAGCAAACGGTCGGCCTTGAACGGCTTTTCGATGAAATCGTAGGCGCCGCGCTTGATGGCCGCGACGGCGGTTTCGATCGTGCCATGACCGCTGATCATCACCACGGGAACGCTCGGGTGTTCGTGCCGGATCAGGTCGAGGACGTCGAGGCCGTCCAGCGCGCTGCCCTGCAGCCAGATGTCCAGAACGACGAGACTGGGCCGTCGGGCGCGAACCACTTCGATCGCCGCCGCTCCGTCGGCGGCCTCGCGCGTCTGGTAGCCTTCGTCGCGCAGGACGCCCGCGATCAATAGCCGGATGTCGGCTTCGTCGTCAACGATGAGGATGTCACGCGCCATGCGAGAGGGTCGGATCCCGGGCCCCGCCGTCGTCGGCTTCGGCGACGGCGCCCAACTGAAATACCAGCCTGGCCACCGCGCCGCCGCCGGCCCGGTCGTCCAGAATCAGGTCGCCGCCATGGTCCTCCATGATTTTCTTGACGATGGCAAGCCCCAGGCCGGTCCCCTTGGCGCGCGTCGTGACATAGGGCTCGGTCAGGCGGTCGCGCTGGCGCGTCGGCAGGCCGCGGCCGTTGTCCTCGACGCCGACGACGACGCGTCCCGGTTCGCACGTCATCCGCAACCAGATCCGGCCCTCCGGCATCTCGCCCACGGCCGGCGTCTCGCGGCCGTCGATCGAATCGGCGGCGTTTTGCAGCAGATTGGTCAGGGCCTGGCTGACCTGCCGGCCGTCGCAGGAGATGCGCACCGAATCGTCCGGATACACGCCCTCGTAAACGATCGCAGGATGCGCGCTCTGTTGCAGGAACACCGCCTGCCGGCACAATCGCACGATATCCTCGTCCCGCATCGCCGGCGCCGGCATGCGCGCGAAGGACGAGAACTCATCGACCATGCGGCCGATGTCGCCGACCTGACGGACGATGGTGTCGGTGCAGGCTATGAAGGTCTCGGGATCGCTCGTGATCTCCTTCAAATAGCGCCGCTTCAGCCGTTCCGCGGAAAGTTGGATCGGGGTCAGCGGATTCTTGATCTCGTGGGCGATGCGGCGGGCGACGTCCGCCCAGGCCGCCTTGCGCTGGGCGGCGAGCAGCGCGGTCACGTCGTCGAACGTCACAACGAAGCCGACCAGGCCGGTCTCGCCGAGCTCGGCCACCACCCGCACGAGCAGGGTCCGCGTCGTGCCGTCGCGCACCAGATCGATCTGCCGGCCGGCGGCCCGGGCGGTCCGGCGCCGCGCCGCGCGCACCAGGCCGGCCAGCTCCGGCACCACCTTCGCCAGGTCGGTCCCGATGTGCGCGCCGAGGTCGGTCGCCAGCAACTCGGAGGCGGAACGGTTGGCGAGGTCGATACGGCCGCGCCCGTCGAGGGCGACGACCCCCGCCGAGACGCCGGACAGCACCAGCTCGATGAAGTGCCGGCGCTCCTCGAGCTGGCTGTTGGCGCTCATCAGGTCGTTCTGCTGGCTTTCGAGCTGGCCGGTCATGCGGTTGAAGGCGCGGCTCAAGGACGCGATCTCGTCATCGGTCGGTCCCTCGGGCACGCGCGCCGTCAGGTCGCCGGTGCGCACCCGGTCGGTGGCGGCGACGAGGTTGCTGATCGGCCGCACCAGTTGCGTGGCGAAGATCAGCGCCACCCACACCGCGGCGAACAACAGCAACAGCGCGACCACGAAGAAGATCAGCGCAAAGGTGATCTGCAGGCCCGATCGCTGCCCTTCCAGGCGTTCATAGATACGGGCGGCGCCCTGGGTCTTGTCGAGATGGGCGAGCACCCGAGGGTCGATCAGGCGGCCGACATAGAGGAAGGTATCGGCCTGGGGGTCGAGCTGGACCAGCGCGCGCACGCGGTCCTCGGTCTCGTTGGCCAGGATCACCAGCTCGCCGTTCCGAGCCCGCTCCAGCGCCCAATCGGGCAGTTCGGGGTCGAATTCCAGCACCAGGCTGTAGCCGGCGCGGGCGATGATCTGGCGGTTGCGGTCGATGATCACCGCCTCGCTCAGCGAGCGCAGCGTGGACTGCATGCGCATCGTCTGCTCGAAGCGCTGGCGGTTGACCAACAGCAAAGGACCCTCGCGGCGCAGATCGTTGGCCATGGCGAGGACCTCGGCACTTATGCTTCGCTGGTGCTCCTGCAGGTAGGCGCGGGCGACGATCAGCGAATCCTTGACCGCCGTGCGCACCTGGTCGCTGAACCACACCTCCATGCCGAGATTGAGGAACAACGCCGAGAACACGGCGACGACGATGGCCGGGGTCACCGCCACCAAACCGAACAGCAGGACCAGGCGCGCGTGCAGCCGCGCCCCGGCGAGGCCGCGCCGGCGCTCGAGCCACAGCGCCACCAGGCGGCGCGCCACCACCGTGCCGAGCAGCAACAGCACGACCAGATTGAGCAGCAACAAGAGGAAGATCGTTCGCGGCTCCGGCGCGATGCCGAACGCCCCGGTCAGGGCCAGGTAGGTGGCGACGCCCGAAAGCAGCGCCGCGACGAGAAGGGCGACGGAAAGCTTGCGTTCCAGGCCGACGCGGCGCGCCCAGGCGCCGAGCCGGCGGGGCGGCGACAGCAGCAAAGCGGCTAAATCGGCGGCCATGCCTGTTCTCGTTCCAAGACTGTCGCTGGCGCGCAAATCCGATGTCGCCGCATGGTCGTCTGCCTGATTTATTTTAGGCCGCGCACGACCTGGATGTCCAATTCGCGGATCTTCTTGCGCAAGGTGTTGCGGTTGAGGCCGAGCAGCCGCGCCGCGCGCAACTGGTTGCCCTTGGTCGCGGCCAGGGAGAGGGCGATCAGCGGCCGCTCCACCTCGCGCAGCGCCCGGTCGTAGAGTCCGCCGGCCGGCAGGCCGTCCCGGTGCGCCGCGAAATAGTCCTTGAGGTGCCGTTCGGCGGCGGCGCCGAGCGATTCGGCGGTCGGCGCGGTCGCGGCCGGCGCTGCCTCCGGGAGCTCGGCGGCGACGATGTCGAGGCCGATTACATCCTCGCTGTACAACACGCCGAGGCGGCGCGCCAAATTTTCCAGCTCGCGCACGTTGCCCGGCCAGTCATGGCGCTTCAGGCGCTCCATGGCGGCGGCGTCCAGGGTTTTCGCCGGCAGCCCCTGCCCCGCCGCCGTCGCCAGAAAATGCCGGACCAGGTCGGGAATGTCCTCGGTGCGCTCGCGCAAGGGCGGCATGCGCACGGCGGCGACGTTCAGGCGGTGGAACAGGTCCTCGCGGAACAGGCCCTGGCGGACGAGCTGCTTCAGGTCGCGATGGGTGGCCGCCACGATGCGCACGTCCGCGCGGATCGGCGTGCGCCCGCCGACCGTCGTGTATTCGCCTTCCTGCAACACGCGCAGCAGCCGCGTCTGCGCCTCGAGCGGCATGTCGCCGATCTCGTCGAGGAACAGCGTGCCGCCGGCGGCCTGCTCGAAGCGGCCGACGCCGCGGGTCATCGCCCCGGTGAAGGCGCCCTTCTCGTGGCCGAACAGCTCGCTCTCGATCAGCTCGCGCGGGATCGCCGCCATGTTGATGGCGACGAACGGCGCCGCGCGCCGCTTGCCGTAGTCGTGCAGCGCCCGCGCCGCCAGCTCCTTGCCGGTGCCCGATTCGCCGGCGACGATCACCGTCAGGTCGGTCCCCATCAGCCGCGCCAGCAGGCGATAGACCTCCTGCATCGCCGGCGACCGGCCGATCAGCGGCAGCGCCTCCTCGTCCGGCGCGGCCGGCGGCGGCGCGACCCGCGGCTGGTTCAGCGCCCGCTCGACCACGGCCACCAGGTCGCGCAGGTCGAACGGCTTGGGCAGATACTCGAAGGCGCCGCGCTCGGTGGCCTTGACCGCGGTCAGCAGCGTGTTCTGCGCGCTCATGACGACGATGCGCAGGTCCGGCCGCAGCCGGCGAATGCGCGGGATCAGGTCGAGGCCGTTCTCGTCCGGCATCACCACGTCGGTAATCACCAGGTCGCCCAGCCCCTCGCTGGTCCACTGCCACAGCGTCGCCGCGTTGCCCGTCGTGCGGACGTCCAGGCCGAGCCGCCCGAGCGCCTGCTGGAGCACGGTGCGGATGGCGCGGTCGTCGTCGGCGATGAGGACGGTGGCGGGGGTCATGACTACTCCTCGTCGCCCGGCGCCGCCATCGGCAGCATCACGCTGAAGACGGTGCGCTTCGGCTGACTGGCGATTTCGATGACGCCGCCGTGATCGGCGACGATCTTGGCGACCAGCGCCAGGCCGAGGCCCGTGCCGCCGGCCTTGGTCGTGACGAAGGGATCGAACAGGTGCGGTTGCAACTCCTCGGGGATGCCGGGCCCGTTGTCCTGGACGCCGACCCACAGCGGCAGATGCACCCGCGCCTCGCTGCCCGGCACCGCCAGCCGCACGCCGTGGCGGTAGCGCGTCGACAGCACGATCGCACCGTCCGGCCCCGGCGCCGCCTCGGCGGCGTTCTTTACCAGGTTGAGGAAGAGCTGGACCAGGAGATCGCGGTTGCCGTAGACCGGCGGCAACGAGGGATCGTAGAGCTCGGTGAACCGGCGACCCCGAGCGAACCCGTACTCGGCAATGCGCCGCACCTGCTCGAGCACCCGGTGGATGTTGACGGCGCCGCGCTCGATCGGCCGGCGGTCGCCGAACATCTCCATGCGGTCGACGAGCGCGACGATGCGATCCGTCTCGTCGCAGATCAGCCGCGTCAGCTCGCGGTCGGCCGGCGCGGCGTCGCGCTCCAGGAGCTGCGCGGCGCCGCGGATGCCCGACAGCGGGTTCTTGACCTCGTGGGCCAGCAGCGCCGCCATTCCGACCACCGACCGGGCGGCCCCGCGGTGGGCCAATTGCCGGTCGATCCGGCGCGCCATGGCGCGGTCCTGCAGCGACACAACGACGCAGCCCGGCGCCTCGGCGACCGGCGCCACGTCGACGGTGACGACATGCGTCCCGATGCGCGGGGATTCCAGGGTAACCGCGTATTCGGAGAAGCTGCACGCGGCCGACCGCGCCTGCGCGACGAGCGCGAGCAGCGGGCTGTCGGCCGGGATCAGCTCGCCGATCGGGCGCCCGATCAGCGCGGCCGCGCCGGTCTCGAAGAACTGCTCGGCCGCCGGGTTGGCGAAGCGGAACGCGCCGGCGGCGTCGAGCACGAACACCGGCGCCGGCAGGGCGCCGAGGATCGCCTCGGCGTCGAGCGCGGCCGGCGCGGCGGCCGGCTTCGCCAACGGCACGGCGGCGCCGGCCATCAGGCGGCCTCGCGCTCGAGCATCGGCAGGTAGAAGGCGCGGATCAGCTCCTCCGCCCGCGCCGGATCGGCGCAGCGATTGAGCGCGGCGCGGAACTCCGCGGAACCGGGCAGCCCCTTGCTGTACCAGGCGACGTGCTTGCGCACGATCCGCCCGCCGCTCTCGCGGCCGTAATGGGCGAGCGTGTCGCGGTAGTGCTCGAGCACGATCGCGAGCTGCTCGGCCAGCGGCGGGTCCGGCGGCGCCTCGCCGCCGCGCAGGACGTGCATGACCTGGCGCAGGAACCAGGGTCGGCCGTAGCAGCCGCGCCCGATCATCACCCCGTCGGCGCCCGACTCCGCGAGCGCGCGCCGCACGTCGGCGAGGCTCGTGATGTCGCCGTTGACGAGCACGGGGATGCGCACCGCCTCCTTGACCCGGCGCACGAAGGCCCAGTCCGAACGTCCGTCGTAGAACTGGCAGCGCGTGCGGCCGTGCACCGTCACCATGCGGATGCCGCAGTCCTCGGCGATCCGCGCGAGCCGCGGGGCGTTGCGGTTGGCGTCGTCCCAGCCGGTGCGCATCTTCAGGGTCACCGGCAGATCGACCGCCTTGACCGTCGCCTCGAGGATGCGGGCGGCATGGGTCTCATCGCGCATCAGCGACGAGCCGGCATGGCCGTTGACCACCTTCTTCACCGGGCAGCCGAAATTGATGTCGATCAGGGCGGCGCCGCGGTCCTGGTTCAGCTTCGCCGCCTCGGCCATGACCGCGGGCTCGCAGCCGGCGAGCTGCACCGCCATCGGCTGCTCCTCGGCGCAGTGGCTGGCCATCGTCAGCGTGCGCCGCGATTCGCGGACCATCGCCTGGCTGGCGATCATCTCCGAGACAACCAAGCCGGCGCCGTGGCGCTTCACCAGGCGGCGAAACGGCAGGTCGGTGACACCCGACATCGGCGCCAGGACGACCGGGTCGGTAACATGCAAGGAACCGATGTTTATGCCCATCTATTAGGCACTTTCCGCAACTGCCCATATTTTGGGCGAAGGCGCCATATTACCGGGCGCGCGCCGCCATGCAACGGGAATCCGCCTACGGCAAGGCCTTAAGCCAGCAGCACCTCGGCGACGAACTTCACGCCGGGATAGGCAAGCGTCACCAGCAGGTAGGCGAGCAGCACGAGGCGCGCCGCCCGGCGGCCGCCCAGGCCGCTGCGGCGGTGGACCGCCAGCAACCCGAGGATCGTCGCGAAGGCGAGAAACGAGAGCAGCGTCTTGTGGTCGAACTGGAGGAGCCGGCCGCTGACGAGGTACTGGATCGCCACGCCGGTGATCAGGCCGAGGCCGAGCACCAGCCCGGACGCCGCCAGCAACTTGACCTGCAGCGCCTCGGCGTCGTGCATCGAAGGCAGCGCCCGCGATAGCGCCGTCGGGCGTTTGCGCTTGAGCGCCCGCTCCTGCAACAAGACGGCGCCGCCGGCGACGGCGGCGACCGTGAGCAGGCCGTAGGTGGCCAAGGCGACCAGAATGTGCAGGTCGATCCAGGCGACCGGCGCCGTGCTGCGCAGCGGTTCGTCCGGGACCAGGCCGGCGGCCGTCGCGCCGAGACCGAGCAACAGTAAATAGGGCATGAGCAGCGCGGTCAGACGCCATGCCTCGCGCGTCAACGCCGCCAGGGCCGCGAACACGATCAGGCTGGCCGCGATACTCGCCCACAACGCCGTGGCGAGGCCGGTCAGCCAGCCCTGCGCGATCTGCGCGGCGGTGAAGGACAACGTGCCGGCCAGGGCGACGGCGAGCGCCGCCCAATAGACCGAATCGCGCCCGGCCGACCGGCGCCAGGCGACGAGCGCCGCCGGCAGCAGCGCCGCCAGGGCCGACAGGTTGAAGAGAATGCTGCCGCTCACCGGGCGGCGATGTAGGCGTCGCGCAGAACGCTCGCCTCGAGCTCGACCTCCTCGAGGCGGTTCTTCACGACGTCGCCGATGCTGACAATGCCGACCAGCTTGCCGTGCTCGATGACCGGCAGGTGGCGCACGCGGCTGCGGGTCATCTTGCCCATCACATGTTTGATGCTGTCCTGCGGCGTGCAGGTCTGCACCTCGCGGGTCATCAGGTCGGCAACCTGGAGGTCGAGCAGCCCGCCGCCGTGCTCGGCGAGCCCCAGGACGACGTCCCGCTCCGAGATCATGCCCTGGAGCTCGACGCCGTTTTGGCTGACCACGAGCGCCCCGATCCGCTCCAGCTTCAGGCGGTGGATCGCCGCGCCGACCGTCGCGTTGGGCTGAACCGTGACGACGTTGCCGCCCTTGGTCTTGAGGATGGTTTCGACTTTCATGGCCGGTTGCTCCGCGGTCCCGTAGAGATGACCGGTGCCGTCGACGCAGGATAGCATGCAATGGCGGTCAAGGCCACGCGACCGCGCGCCCTTGGCAAGGCGGCGGCCGCCGACTAGCTTGGCCGGCAGGGGCGCGATTGCCGGGTGTTCCCATGACTTCGACCGTGGCCTTGATCGTCGCCGCCGGGCGGGCCGAGCGTTTCGGCGGCGGCGTCCCGAAGCAGTACCTGCCGCTCGCCGGCCGGCCGGTGCTGCGCCATTCCATAGAAACCTTCCTGGCCCACCCGGCGGTCGATGCCGTGCGGGCGGTGATCCAGCCCGAGCACCGCGCGCTCTACGACTCGGCCACGGCCGGCCTCGCCTTGTTGCCGCCGGTCGATGGCGGCGCAACCCGGCAACGATCCGTGCTCAACGGCCTGGAGAGCCTGCGCGAGCTGGCGCCGGCGCGGATCCTGATCCACGACGCCGCGCGGCCCCTGGTCGACGCGAAGCTGATCGGCCGCACGCTCGCCGCCCTCGACCGCGCCGCCGGCGCGGTGGCGGCGGTCCCCGTCACCGACACCTTGAAGCGCACCGACGATGGCCGCAGCGTGGCCGGCACGGTCGAACGCGCCGGGCTGTGGCGGGCGCAGACGCCGCAGGGCTTCCGCTACGCCGAGATCCTCGCCGCCCACCGCGCCGCCCGCGACGGCGCCTTCACCGACGACGCCGCGGTGGCCGAAGCGGCCGGAATCGCGGTGGCGCTGGTGGCGGGGAGCGACGACAATCTCAAGGTGACGACCGCCGCCGACCTCGAACGCGCGCGCCGGCTGCTGCAGGGTGCGGCCGTCGAGTGGCGCACCGGCAGCGGCTTCGACGTTCACGGCTTCGGGTCGGGCGCGGCGGTCATGCTGTGCGGCGTGCCGGTGCCGCACGACCGCGGCCTGGTCGGACATTCGGACGCCGATGTCGGCCTGCACGCGCTCACCGACGCGATCCTGGGGGCGATCGGCGCCGGCGACATCGGCAGCCACTTTCCGCCGGGCGAGCCCGAATGGCGCGGCGCGGAATCGGCGCGCTTCCTCGCCCACGCCGCCGGGCTGGTGGCGGCGCGCGGCGGCCGGATCATCCATGTCGACGTCACGCTGATCTGCGAGCGGCCGAAGATCGGCCCGCACCGCGCGGCGATGGTGGCGCGCGTCGCCGGCATCCTCGGCCTCGCGCCCGACCGGGTCAGCGTCAAGGCGACGACCACCGACGGCCTCGGCTTCACCGGCCGCGGCGAAGGCATCGCGGCGCAGGCCGTGGCCACGGTGGCGCTGCCGGGCGGCGCGTGCCTCTAGATGGACCGCGTCGCCGAGCGGCTGCTCGACGATTACCGCCGCGCCGGCCTGCGCCTGGCCACCGCCGAATCCTGCACCGGTGGGCTGGTCGCCGCCTGCCTGACCGAGATCGCCGGCGCCTCGCGCGTCGTCGAGCGCGGCTTCGTCACCTATTCGAACGAATCCAAGACCGAGCTGCTGGGGGTGCCGGCGGACCTGCTGCGCCGGCACGGCGCGGTCAGCCCCGAGACCGCCGGCGCCATGGCCGAAGGCGCGCTCGCCCGGTCGCGCGCCGACGTCGCCGTCGCCGTCACCGGCATCGCCGGGCCCGGCGGCGCGACGCCGAGCAAGCCGGTCGGGCTGGTCTTCCTCGCCGCCGCCCGCAAGGACGCCGCCACGACGGTCGAGCGCCACGTCTTCGCCGGCGACCGCCGCGCGGTGCGGCTGGCGGCGGTGGCGGCGGCCCTGGCGCTGCT
>JBBECF010000190.1:0-12899 GCA_040881945.1 Dongiaceae bacterium
CGCCGTCGACCAGCCGCAGCAGCCCGCGCAGCTCTTTCAGGCTGAACCCCAACTCGCGGCCGCGGCGGATGAAGGTGAGCCGCTTCAGCCCGTCCTCGCCGTAGTGCCGCTGCCCGCCGGCGCTGCGCGGTGGGGCCGGCAACAGCCCGATGCGCTCGTAATAGCGGATCGTCTCGACCTTGCAGCCCGTCCGGCGCGACAAGGCGCCGATGGTCTGCCGCAGCCCGCCCGAAATCGGTCCCGTCCGCATGCGAAAAAAACCCCTTGAACCTGTAGTCGCTACAGGTTGCATCCTAGCATAGTCCTACGACGAAGGGAGCCGAACGGCATGACCGAGTTGCGCGATACCGCGGCCGGCCGCCGCAAGATCGAGATGGAACCCACCGGCCTGCTGGCCGCCGGCGGCGTGCTCGGGGCCTTGGCGTCGATGTCCTGCTGCATCCTGCCGCTGGCGCTGTTCGGCCTGGGGGCGAGCGGCGCCTGGATCGGCAACCTGGCGGCGCTGGCGCCGTACCAGCCGCTGTTCGTCGCGGTCACGCTCGGCTTCCTCGGCGCCGGCTTCTGGATGGCCTATCGCCGGCCGCAGGCGGCGTGCGCGGCCGACGGCGCCTGCGCGCGGCCGCTCTCCGGCCGGATCGTCAAGACCGGCCTGTGGGGCGCCGCGATGGCGACGGCGGCGGCGGTGATGTTCCCTTACGTCGCGCCGTGGCTGCTTGAGATCTAGCGAAGGAGGACCGCGCTGATGAGAACCCTAATGGCGGTTGCAACGGCGGCGCTGTTGACGGCCGGCGCGGCCGGCGCGGCGGAACGGACGGTCACGCTCGCGGTGGACAACATGTCCTGCGTTACGTGCCCCTATATCGTGAAGCAGTCGCTCGCCGCCGTCCGCGGAGTAAGCGCCGTGGAGGTGTCCTACGAAGCCAAGACCGCCGTCGTGACGTTCGAGGACGACGCAACCGACCTTGCGGCGCTGACCGCGGCGACCGCCGGCGTCGGCTTCCCGTCGCGGCCGGTGGAATAGGACGCGCCCGATGAAGGACCGCGCGCTTCTCCGCACCGGGGTCGTCGGCTCGGCCGTGGCGATGATCTGCTGCTTTACGCCGTTGCTCGTCGTTCTGCTCGGCGTCGTCGGGCTGTCGGCCTGGCTCGGCTGGCTCGACTACGTGCTCTTTCCGGCGCTGGCGTTCTTCCTCGGCCTTACCGCATACGGGCTCTGGCGTAGGCAACGCACGGCCACCTGCTGTGACGCGACAACGCCCAACGTGAAAGAGACCGGCCATGGCTGATTACTGTCCCACGCCGAACGGAAACAAGAACGGAGCGTATGACCTGGCTGTCGTCGGCGCCGGATCGGCCGGCTTCTCGGCTGCCATCGCGGCGGCGGAGCAGGGAGCACAAGTTGCGCTCATCGGCCACGGCACCATCGGTGGGACCTGCGTGAACGTCGGCTGCGTGCCGTCCAAGACTCTCATCAGGGCGACCGAGAGTCTTCACCACGCCCATGCCGCCGGCCGTTTCGCGGGCGTCCATGCAGATGCTCGTGTGGACGACTGGAAGGCGCTCGTCGCGCAGAAGGACGAACTGGTCGGCGAGCTTCGTCAGGCCAAGTACGTGGACCTTCTGGCCGCCTACAACGGCATCGCCTACATCGAAGGCCGGGCGCGCCTCGGCGACGGTGGCGTGTACGTCGATGGCGGCCTCGTCCGAACCGGCAAGGTGATCGTCGTCACCGGCGCGCGGCCGGCCCTGCCTGCGATTCCCGGCATCGAGAACGTGGATTACCTCACCAGCACTTCCGCTCTCGATCTGGAGGTGTTGCCAAGGTCGCTTCTCGTGGTCGGCGGCGGCTTCGTCGGCGCGGAGCTCGCACAGGTCTTCGCCCGCGCAGGCGTCAAGGTGACCATCGTCTGCCGCAGCCGGCTGCTGCCGGCCGCCGAGCCCGAAATCGGCAAGGCGCTCGCCCGGTATTTCCGGGAGGAAGGCATCGCGCTCAACTGCGGCGTCGCCTATCAATTCTGCAGGCGGACGGCCGCCGGCGTGGCCCTCTGCGTGAGGCAGGACAACAAGGAGGAATTGCTCGAGGCCGAGCGCGTGCTGGTCGCGACCGGCCGGACTCCGAACACCGAAGGCCTGGGCCTGCCGGAAGCGGGCGTGGCCCAACGCGGGAACGGCGCCATCAAGGTGGACGAGAGGATGCGGACGAGCCGTCCCGGCGTCTATGCCGCCGGCGACGTGACGGGCCGGGATCAGTTCGTCTACATGGCGGCTTACGGCGCGAAAATTGCGGCCAAGAACGCGCTCAACGGCGACAGCCTTTCGTACGACAACTCGGTCATGCCGGCGGTGGTGTTCACCGACCCTCAGGTTGCGAGCGTCGGCCTGACGGAGGCCGCGGCGCGCGCGGCGGGCCATCGGGTCAAGACCTCTGTCCTGCCGCTCGCCTACGTACCGCGCGCCATTGCCGCGCGCGACACCCGCGGGCTGATCAAGCTCGTGGCCGATGCCGACACCGAACGCCTTCTCGGTGCCCACATTCTGGCGCCCGAGGGGAGCGACAGCATCCAGACGGCGGTGCTCGCCATCAAGCACGGGCTCACGGTCGGTGGTCTTGCCGACACGATTTTCCCATACCTGACAACCGTCGAGGGACTGAAGCTCGCCGCGCAGGCGTTCGAGAAGGACGTGAGCAAGCTGTCCTGCTGCGCGGGATAAGAAGTCTCGCGTTCCGTACCACCGACCCCGGCCGCCCGCCACGTCATTCGAGGTGGATGACGCCAGCGGCGTGGAACGCGCGGAAGGCGAAGGCGAAGCTCATGTCATAGACGACGTCCGCGCCGCCGCGTTGCACCGTGACGACGCCGAGGTCGCGGCCGTCGGCGATGGCCGCCGTGTCGAGCGCCGAGGCCATGCCGGGCTCCCAGGCGATGACCAGGTCGCCGGCCTCGACCCGGCCGCGCTCCTGGAGGAGCGACAGCGGCCAGGCTTCGTCGCCGACCGCAACGACATAGGCGAGCGGCGGCAACGCGTCCTCGTACCCGGCGCGCAGCAGGAACGGCCAGGCGGCGGAATCGTAGCCGGCATACGGATTGACGCCGTAGCTGCGCAGGCGCGGGTCGCCCGGGATCAGCAGCTTGCCGTTCGGCGCCGTTTCGCGGAAGCGGCCGAACGGCTCGATGCGCGCCGGCAGCATCGTCAGGCGCTGGCCGGTCATCGCGCCGACGATCGCCTCGCCGACGAACTGTTGCCACCAGCTTTGCGTCTGCCGGTCGTACATCACCAGGTCGGAATGGCGCAGCTTGCCGGTGGTGCCGAACTCGAGCACGCGGCCGTCGAGCCGACGGTCGAACACGACGGCGGAATTGCACAACGGGCAGTAGGTCACGGCGACCGGCACGCCGCCCACCGTGTCGTTGACGATCTCGTGCCAGATCAGCACGGCGAGCGGATAGGCGCGCACATCGTCGCCGACCGCGAAGCGGATCACCGGCTCGCGCTCGGCGATTCCCGCCGCCTCGGCCACGGGCACGAATTGCGGACGGTCGATCGACGGGATGCCGTCCTTGGGCGGGCCGCCGGAGATGATCTCGTCGAAAGGCACGGAATGGCGCGAGAAATCGGTGTCCGGCCATTCCGCCGCCCAGCGCGCCGGATCGGCCGCCGCCGGCCCGGCGGCCAGGACGAAAGTCGCCACGTATGCGAAGCGGCGCAACAGGCCCGACATGCGTCGAATCTGACACGGCCGCGCGCGGCCCGGCAAATCACGAGGGCGTCACAATGGCGTGATGAGGAACGCAGGGCGGCGGGCCGCCCCGGTCGCGGTTTCAGGTCGCGAACTGCTCCATCAGGATGCGTTCCTCGAGGTTGTGCTCGGGGTCGAACAGCAGGGTCAGGGTGACGTTGCGCGCCTCGCGCACGCGCACCTCGGCCACGTCGCGCACCTCGGTAGAGTCGGCGACGGCGCTGACCGGTCGTTTGACGGCCTCGATGACCTCGAACACTACCTCGGCGGAATGCGGCAGAATGGCGCCGCGCCAGCGCCGCGGGCGGAAGGCGCTGATCGGCGTCAGCGCCAGCACGCCGGAGGCCAGCGGCAGGATCGGCCCGTGCGCCGACAGGTTGTAGGCGCTGCTGCCGGCCGGTGTGGCGATCAGCACGCCGTCGCAGATCAGCTCCGGCAGCCGGACCACGCCGTCGATCCGGATCGCGATCTTCGCCGTCTGCCGGGTCTGGCGCAGCAGCGACACCTCGTTGATGGCAAGGGCGCGGGCTTCCCCGCCGGCCGTGGTGCGCGCCGTCATCGCCAGGGGGTGCAGGCGCACGCGCTGCGCGGCCGCCAGCCGCGCCGGCAATTCGGCCTCGCCGTACCGATTCATCAGGAACCCGACCGTGCCGCAATTCATGCCGAAGATCGGCACGTTGCGGTCGAGATAGCGGTGCAGGGTCTCCAGCATGAACCCATCGCCGCCGAGCGCGACGATCACGTCGGCCTGCTCCGGCGCCGTCGATCCGTATTGCCGGCGCAGGCGGGCGAGCGCGGCTTGCGCGTCGTCGGCCTCGGCGGCGACGAAGGCGAAGGTGCTCGCCGCCGCCTGCGCTGGGTTCCTGGCCTCGTTCACTTGGGCTGGCATTACCTTAAGGGGAGTCGACCGCCGCCGGCAGTATAGCGCAAGCCCGCTTCGGTGTCAGAAGCGTCGGCCGGTCTTGCCAACCGGGGCGGCGCGCGACCAAGCTGGCGCCGCCCAACACCGGACCGGGAGGAAACTCGTGATCCATTGCACCCGTGGCGCGGCGGCCGCCGCGCTGGTATTTCTGTGGATGCTCGCCGCTGCCGCCGCCGCCGAGGACCGCCACGAGGGCTATTACTACCCGAAGCCGCAGACGGTGGAGACCTATACCGCGCGCGTGGCGACGCTGGCGGACAGCGACCGGACGCGGCGCATCGGTTTCGTCACCGGGCTGACGCAACAACTCCTCGGCGGCCGCTACGCGCCGAGCTACGCGGTGTTCGCCAAGGGCGAGGAGGCGGAAAAGCTGATCGTCGTCGGCCTCGTCGACGGCGAGCTCGATACGCTGTACCGCGCCCGCGCGCTGTTCGCCAACCTGACGGCCGTGGCCCGCGTGACACCGTTCTTCCGCGAGAACACGCTCGCCGAACAGGCCACCTTCTTCGATCTCCTGAAACTGCTCGGCTTCGTCCAGGTGACGATCACCGACGGCGATGCCTTCGCCCACCAGGTCCTGATCGAATAACCTAACCCGGCGGGACGGATCCGCGGTCGCGCGGCGGGACGTCGCGGTGCGCGCGGCGCAGGTCGTCGAGGAACGCGCGCACCACCAGCGTGCGGTGCGTGCCCTTGCGCGTCGCCACTTCGAACAACGAGTGGTAGGCAAGCTCGCGCGGCAGCAGCGGCCGCATCTGCCCGCGCTCCACCCAGGGTGCCGCGTAGTGGGTCGGCAGGTAGCCGATATAGCGGCCGGACAGCACCAGCACGGCCAGCGCCTCCATGTGATAGGCGGTGGCGGCGGGGCGGAAGGCCACCGGGCTCTTTGCCTTGGTCCCCACCATGTAACCGCGATGGGCATAGGCCGCCGCGGCGACGTCGGCCTGTGTCACCGTCTCCGGCGGGCGGGCGAACAGCGGATGGTGCCGGCCGCAATACAGCGTCTGCTCCTCGACGAACAACCGCTCGTAGGCCAGGCCGGCGGCGTGGTGGTGGAAGGCGCTGATGGCGGCGTGCAGGCGGCCGTCGAGGACCGCCCGTTCGAGTTCGCTCGGCGCCGCGATGTGCATGACGATGTGCACGTCGTTGTCGCGGCCGCGGAAGCGCGCGATGGCGTCGTCCAGGCGCGAATCGGGGTTGCTGATCGTGTTGTCGACGACGCCGATCTGCAGCTCGCCGACCAGGCGGCCGCGCATCGCGCCGACCTCGGCGCGGAAATCTTCCAGCTTGGCGAACAGGCGCTGGCTCGCCTCGTATACCGCGCGCCCCTTGTCGGTCAGCTGGAAGCCGACGCGGCCGCGCTGGCACAGCCGCATGCCGAGCCGCGCCTCGAGGTCGGCGATCTGGGTGCTGATGCGCGACGGGCTGACGTTGAGTTGCGCCTGGGCGGCGGCGAAGCCGCCGGCCTCGACGATCGCGGCGAACACCCGCAGCAGCTTCACGTCGATGTCGTTGAGCTTCGGGGTCATGGGCCGGGCCGGGGCTTGTTAGTTTTGAAAATTATAAAGTGAATTTCAGAGATTTCATATTTATCTGAACTGAATGGAGGTCAAACTAAGGGACACGGCCGCCGGTGCCCATTTTTAAGGACCGCCATGCAGCGATCGCGCCCCGCCCCGACCCCGCCCGCTTCCGGCGACCTCCGCCCGATGACGGCGCCGCGCTACACCGGCCTCGCCACCTTCATGCGCGCGCCCGTGGTGCAGGATCCGGCCGAGGTCGACATCGCGCTCATCGGCGTGCCCTTCGACGGCGGCGTCACGAACCGTCCCGGCGCGCGCCACGGCCCGCGCGAAATCCGCAACATGTCGAGCCTGATGCGGGCGATCCACCACGTTTCGAAGATCGACCCCTATGCGCTGTGCCGGGTCGGCGATCTCGGCGACGTGCCGTTCCCCCGGGTCTACGACCTCGAAGGCTCGCTCGCCGACATCGCGGCGTTCTACCGCCGGGTGCATGCAGCGGGCGCGGTGCCGCTCAGCGCCGGCGGCGACCATTCGATCACGCTCCCGATCTTCCGGGCGATCGCCGCCGACCGCCCGGTTGGCATGGTCCATATCGACGCCCATACCGACACCTGGGACGAATTCCTCGGCTCGAAGTTCACGCACGGGGCGCCGTTCCGGCGCGCCGTCGAGGACGGGCTGCTCGATCCGAAGCGGACCGTGCAGATCGGCATTCGCGGCGCCCAGAACACGGACGAAGGCTGGACCTTCTCGCTGTCGAGCGGCATGCGCGTGATCTTCATGGAGGAGTTCACGGCGCTCGGCGTCGCGGCGGTCATCGCCGAGGCGCGCCGCGTCGTCGGCGACGGCCCGACCTACGTCTCGTTCGACGTCGACGGCCTCGACCCGGTCTATGCGCCCGGCACCGGCACGCCCGAAATCGGCGGCCTCACCACGCGCGAGGCGCAGGAGCTGCTGCGCGGGCTGCAGGGCCTGGACCTCGTCGGCGGCGACGTGGTCGAGGTGGCGCCGCCCTTCGACCCCAGCGGCAACACCGCGCTCGTCGCCGCCACCATGATGTACGAGATCCTGTGCCTGCTCGCCGATGCGGCGGCGCGCCGGCGGGGCCGCCGGCGATGAGCGCGGTGCTGATGGCGGAGTTAAGCTGGCCGGAATACGCGCGGGCGTTGGCCGACAACCCGGTGATCTTCGTGCCCTGCGGCGCCCTGGAACAGCACGGGCCGCATCTGCCGCTCGGCGTCGATGCGCTGTTGTCGACGCGGCTTGCCGTCGAGGTCGCCGGCCGCGTCGGCGGGCTGGTCGCGCCGGCGCTCAGCTACGGCTACAAGTCGATGCCGAAATCGGGCGGCGGGCCGCACTTCCCCGGCACCACCAACCTCGACGGCGCCACGCTCTCGGGCCTGGTGCGCGACGTCATCCGCGAGCTGGCGCGCCACGGCGCCCGGCGCCTGTGTCTGCTCGACGGCCATTACGAGAACCAGTGGTTCCTGACCGAAGGCATCGACCTGGCGCTGCGCGAGGTCGGCGCCGCCGGCGTCCGGGTCATGCGCTTCGAATATTGGGACTTCGTCTCCGACGACACGCTCGCCCGCGTCTTCCCCGACGGCTTTCCGGGCGTCGCGCTCGAACACGCGGCGGTGATGGAGACCTCGCTGATGCTGCATTGGTACCCGGCGATGGTCCGCCAGGACCTGATTCCGGACAATCCGGCCGCCGACTTTCCGCCCTACGACATCTTCCCGGCGCATCGGGACTGGGTGCCGGAGAGCGGCGCGCTCACCTCGGCCAAGGCGGCGACGGCGGACAAGGGCCGCATCATGGCCGAGCAGTACGTCGACAGCATCGTCGCCGCCGTCCGGCGCGAATTTCCCTGAGGGCGGCGGTCGATCCGCGACAGGCAGCAATCACGAAACATCCGGGAGGCTGACATGAAACGTCCATTCATCGGCACAGTGAAGGCGGGGCTGTTCGGCGCCGCCGTTATCGCGGCGATCGCCACGGCGGGCGCGCCGGCGCGGGCGGCGGACGTGATCCGCTGCGCCTATCCGTTCTGGTTCGGCTTCGCGCCGGTGCCCGTGGCCATAGCGCAGGGCTATTTCGCCGAGGAGGGTCTGGAAGTCACGACCGTCTTCGACAACGACCGCGCCAACGTCATGCCGGGTCTCGAGCGCGGCGATCTCGACTGCACCATGCGCACGATCGGCGAGCACATGTCGCGGCCGCTGACCGCCGACAGCGGGCTTACGGTCATCGGCACGATCGACGTGTCCGTCGGCGCCGACGGCGTCGTCGCCGCGCCGGGCATCGACTCGGTCAAGGACCTCGTCGGCAAGATCTTCGCCGGCGAGATCAACCACCCGGGCACGGTCATGACCCAGCATGCGCTGAGCAAGCTCGGCTACAGCCTGGACGACCTGACGGTGAAGCTGATCGCCACCGACGACGCCAGCGCCGTGTTCGAGGACCCCACCGTGGCCGCCGTCGCCACCTGGGAGCCGATGATGAGCGAGATCGTCGCCAACACCTCGCGCAAGGGCGCGAAGATCCTGCTGTCGTCGGCGGATTTCAACGGCCTGATCACCGACGTGATCATCGTCAACACGGACAGCCTCAAGGCAAATCCCGGCAAGTACGCGGCCTTCCTGCGCGGCATCTACCGGGCGGTCGACCTCTACAACAAGGACCCGGAAAAGTTCCTCGAGCTCGCGGCGCCGGTGTTCGACGTGACGCCCGAGCAGATGAAGGCCGACCTCGGCGGCGTCGATTACACCTCCTTCGAGGACGCGCTCGAGTTCATGGGCACGAACGACAAGCCGGGCAAGCTCAAGGACGTCGTCGTCGCGCTCGATGCCATCAACATGGAACTCGACCTGCAGGATTCCTCGCTGAACTACGAGGACATCGCCGACGCGACGTTGCTCCAGGCGCTGTTCCTGGGCAAGACGCGCTGACCGCCGGGCCGGACGCGCGCGCGGGCGGTTCGCCGCCCGAGCGTTCGCGTCCGGCCGGCTCCGCTTTCCCCGATCGCGGCCCGCGCCATGAATCTTCGCCCGCTCTTCCGCTTTCGCGCCAGCGCCGACAGCAATGCGGAATGGTTCGTGGCGGTCCTCGCCTTCGTCGGTTTCGTCGCCGTCTGGCACGCGATCGCCTATTTCGAGCTGCTGCCGCAACGCTTCCTGCCGCTGCCGTGGAGCGTGGTCGAGGCGCTCTACCGCATGCTCGCCGTCCAGGGCTTCCTCGAGGACATCTGGATCAGCCTCGCGCGGGTGTGGGCGGCGTTCCTGCTGTCGGTCGTGATGGCGGTGCCGCTCGGCATCTTCATGAGCAGCTACCGCATCGTCGGCGCGATGACCGAGCCGATCGTCGATTTCATCCGCTATCTGCCGGTGCCCGCGCTTGTGCCCCTGCTCATCATCTGGCTTGGCATCGGCGAGGAATCGAAGATCGCGGTGCTGTGGATGGGCACGTTCTTCCAGCTCGTGCTGCTGATCGCCGACGACGCCAAGCGGGTGCCGCGCGAGTTCATCGAGATCGGCTATACCTTGGGCGCCCGGCCGCGGCAGATCGTCGCCGACATCGTGTTCCGCTCGATCCTGCCGACCATGGTGGACAATCTGCGCATCACGCTCGGTTGGTGCTGGACCTATCTGATCATCGCCGAGATCGTGGCCGCGAACACCGGCATCGGCCACTTCATCTGGTCGATGCGGCGGTTCGTCAAGACGCCCGAGGTCATGGCCGGCATCCTCACCGTCGGCGTCATCGGCCTCCTGACCGACCAGGCGATCCGCTACGCCCACCGCCGCTGGTTCAGGTACCTCTAGGATGACGGCGGCGCCGTTCCTGCGCATCGAGCGGGTCTCCAAGGTGTTCGAGGCGACCGACCGCCGTCACCGGCCGGTGACGGTGATCGACGACGTCTCGATGTCGCTCGCGGCCGGCGAATTCGCCGTCTATCTGGGACCGTCGGGCTGCGGCAAGACGACGCTGATGCGCATCGTCGGCGGGCTCGAACAGGCGACCGCCGGCGCGGTGACGCTCGGCGGCGCGCCGGTCACCGGGCCCGACCGGCGCAAGGGCATGGTGTTCCAGGCCTATACCTCGTTCCCCTGGCTCACGGTGCTGGACAACATCCGCTTCGGGCTGAAATACCGCACCGACCTGGGCCGGGCCGAGAAGGAAGCGGTCGCGCGGCGCTACCTGGAGATGGTCGGCCTCACCGACTTCGCCGGCTTCTACGTCAACCGCATCTCCGGCGGCATGCGCCAGCGCGTGGCGATCGCGCGCACGCTCGCCGCCGGCCCCGACATCCTGCTGATGGACGAACCCTTCGGCGCGCTCGACGCCCAGACCCGCGAATTCCTGCAATACCAGCTCCTCGACATCGCCAAGGCGGAGAAGAAGACCGTCATTTTCGTCACTCACGACGTCGAGGAAGCGGTGTTCCTGGCCGACCGCATCTTCATGTTCTCGGCGCGGCCCGCCACGATCATCGAGGAGGTCCGCGTCGCCGACCGCATCGCCGGCGGGCGCACGCTCGAAACCAAGGAGAGCGAGGACTTCTTCCACCTGCGCAACCATGTCCTCGAGCTGATGCGCGAGCAGGCGCGCCGCACCGAGGAGATGTTCCGGCCGAACGGGGAGCCACGATGATCCGCTTCGACTTCTCGGGCAAGCGCGTGCTCGTCACCGGGGCCAGCCGCGGCATCGGCTTCGCCGTCGCGCAAGGCTTCGCCGCGGCCGGCGCCGAGCTCGCGATCCTGGCCGACGACGCAGGCGTGATCGAGGCCGCGGGCCGGCTGTCGGCCTCGTGCGGCCGGCCGGTCGCCGGCCATGTCTGCGACATTACCGACCGCGCCGCCGTCGCCCGCGTCGTCGGCGGCCTCGGCCGGCTCGACGTCCTGGTCAACAACGCCGGGCTCGAGCTGATCACGCCGATCCGCGAGGACGGCGAGGGCGTCGAGCGGACTTTCCGCCGCATCGTCGAGGTGAACGTCCTCGGCAGCTACGCCGTCACCCGCGAGGTCGTGCGGACCATGCAGGCCGGCGGCCGCATCCTGTTCACCGCCTCGGTCTGGGGCAAGACGGCGGTGGGCGAGTTCAGCGCCTATTGCGCCTCGAAGCACGCGGTCATCGGCCTGATGCGCTCGCTGGCGCAGGAGCTGGGGCCGTCCGGCATCGCGGTCAACGCGATCTGCCCCGGCTGGGTGCGTACCGAGGCGTCGCTGCGCTCGCTCGGCGAGATGGCGCGGCGCGCACGCCGCGCCGAAGCGGACGTTCTCGACGGCATCCTGGCGGCGCAGGCGGTGGGCGGGCTGATGGCGCCGGACGACGTCGTGTCGATCTACCTGTTCCTGGCCTCGGACGCGGCCGCCAACATCGCCGGCCAGAGCTACAACGTCGACCGTGGGGAGTTCATGTCCTGATGCGCAGTCTCGAAGGCAAGCGGGCGCTCGTCACCGGCGGCTCGCGCGGCATCGGGCGGGCGATCGCCCGCGCCTTCGCCGCCGAAGGCGCCCATGTCGCCGTCACCTACAACGCCCACGGCGCCGAGGCCGCCGAAGCGGTCTCCGAGATCGTCGGCGCCGGCGGGCGCGCCTTCGCGGTGGCCGCCGACGTCGCCAACGAGGCGCAGGTCAAGGCGCTGTTCGCCGAGGCGGTGCCACGGCTCGGCGGCCTCGACATCGTGGTCAACAACGCCGGCGTCATATTGGAGCGGCCGCTCTTGCAGACGACGGCGGCGGAGTTCGACTGGCTGATGGGGGTCAACCTGCGCGGCGTCTTCCTGGTCGGCCGCGAGGGCATCCGCGAGATGACGGCGCGCGGCGGCGGCCGCGTCGTCAACGTCGCCTCGGACCTCGGCTTCTTCGGTCGCGAGCAGTACTCGGTCTATTCCGCCTCGAAGGCGGCCGTCCTGACCCTGACCCGGTCCTGGGCCAAGGAGTTCGGCCCCGCCATCCTGGTCAATTCGATCGCGCCGGGGCCGATCGACACCGACATGCTCCGCCTCGCCAACATGAGCCCCGAATGGCGCGCCAAGGAGGAGCAGATCCCGCTCGCCCGCGTCGGCCGGCCGGAGGAGGTGGCGGCCGTCGCCGTCTTCCTCGCCGGCCCCGGCGCCACCTACGTCACCGGCCAGTCGATCGGCCCCAACGGCGGCAGCGTCATGCCGTGAGCCGGGATCGGCACCGGCCTTTCGCGCGGCGCGGGATTGCGCTAGGCTGATCGGATGCAGGGCCGGGCGGCCGTGCCCGCGGCCGGCCCGATAGGGCGTGAAGCATCGATGCGGATCCTCATCGCCGACGATCACACGCTGTTCCGACGCGGCTTGGCGCTGGTCCTGTCGCGGCTCTATCCGGGCGTCGAGGTGGTCGAGGCCGGCGACGCCGACGGCGCCGTGAAAGCGGTCGAGGCGGACGCCCGGTTCGACCTCGTGCTGTGCGATCTTGCCATGCCGGGGATGGACCAGCTCCGCGGCCTGCAGGCGCTGCGCGAACGCCTGCCCGATGTTCCGGTCGTCATCCTGTCCGCGATCACGAACCAGGCCGATATCGTGCGTGCCATCGAATGCGGCGCGCGCGGCTACGTGCTCAAGTCGGTCGGCGACGAGACGCTGAAGCACGCGCTGTCGCTGATGCTGTCCGGCGAGACCTACCTGCCGTCGGACGCCTTTCTCGATCGTGAGCGGCACTGGGTCGGCGGCCGCCCGGAC
>JBBECF010000191.1:0-12853 GCA_040881945.1 Dongiaceae bacterium
GCCAGGGCGTCGAGATGCGGCGTCTTCACGCAAGCATGCCCGAGCGCCGACAGGCACTCGCCCCGCCACTGGTCGGCGGAGATGAACAGGACCTTGCGCGGCGGCGTCATCGGTTCATTTTCCGGCGGTTCGAGCGGGTTCTAGACGATTATTGCCGCTCGCGGCAAGCTATGGCAGAGTCGCGCCAGTCAACGAAGGACGGTGTCGCACGGCCGCGGCCGGAAGCGACGTCGAACGCATGGAAAGACCCGAGGGCCATTCCCGCCATTTCGCCGTAACGATAGGGCGGTGGGGTGCCGGCGTCCTTTCTATTTTCAAGGGAGAGCCAAACGTGAATAAATTGTCCGGAGACGAATCATCGACGCGCGCCACGCTTAGGACGGCGCGCGCCTTCACCCGCCGCACGGTGTTGCAGGGCGCGGCGGCGACCGGCGCGTTGGCGGCCGTGGGGCCTTGGGTGATCCGCGAGGGTCGCGCCGGCTCGGGCTCGTTCAACTTCATCGGTTGGGCCGGTTACGACGCCTTTCCGGCGATCTTCGAGACCTTCAAGGCCGACACCGGGGTGACGGTCAACTTCACCGCCCTGCCCGACCAGGACGCCATGTTCGCCCAGGTCAAGGCGACCGGCGGCGAGGGCTTCGACCTGGTCGAGCCGGCGGAGGACCGGGTGCCGAACTGGGTGGAGCAGGGCCTGCTCCGGCCGTTGGACGAGGGCAAGTTGGGCCTCGAGGGCGTCAACGAGGGCTTCCTCGGCGGCAATACGATCATTGACGGCAAGCGCTACGGCTCGCCCACGGTGTGGGGCACCGAGGCGCTCTGCTTCAATACCGAGAAAGCGCCGATGGAATACGGGAAGGCCAGCTACGGCGACCTGTGGCGGCCGGACTTCGAGGGCATGGTCACGGTGCGCCCGCACTCATCGCTCGTCGGCATCGGCCTGTGGCTCGAAGGCGAGGGCAAGCTGCCCAAACCGATGCGCGAGTCGTTCAAGAACGAAGAGACGATGATCCAGAACTACGACGTGATCATCGACGTCGCCATCAAGAATCGCAAATCGATCGGTCAGTTCTGGAAAGACGAGAACACGGCCCAGGGCGCCTTTCGCACCAACGGCATGGTGATCGGCCAGAACTGGGACACCAGCGCCGCGGCGCTGATCAAGGAAGGCCTCCCGATCTCCTACGTCGCCCCGAAGGAGGGCGCGATCTCGTGGCTGCAGGCCTTCATCATGCCGAAGGGCGCCAAGAACATGGAGCAGGCCTACGAGTGGGTCCGCTGGATCAACAGCGCCAAGGGCTCGGCCTTGTGGGCCGATGCCTACACCGCCAACCCGACGGCCAAGGGCGCGGAAGCGCTGGTCAACGAGTTCACCAGCAAGTTTCTCGCCATGGCCTATCCGGGCGACGCGCTCAAGAAGATCTGGGCGTGGCCGGCGCAGCCGACCTGGTTCGTCACCAAGCGGACCGAGTACGCCGATCGTCTGCAGGCGGCATAGTGTCCCGTCCCCGAAATTCGGTTTACGAATTTCGGGGTGAACGGGCCACTACGTATTTGAACCTAGCGGCCTGCTTGCCCCAGAAATTCGAATACGAATTTCTGGGGCAGGACGCTAGCGCGGTTCGATCGCGGATGAGGACGGCCCGCCCGAACGCTTGAAGGTTCGGCGGGCCGTTTCTCGCTCTGCCATCGTACCGCGCGATCCGAGCCGGGGGGATGTCGGGTGGCGGTCGGTCAGCACATCGACCTCGAGCGCGTGACGATGCGCTTCGGCGAGGTGACCGCCGTGCGCGACGTGACTCTCGGCATCCGCGCCGGCGAGTTCTTCAGCTTCCTCGGGCCCTCGGGCTGCGGCAAGACCACGCTGTTGCGCCTCATCTCCGGCTTCATGGAGCCGACCGAGGGGGTCATCCGCATCGGCGGCCAGGACATGCGCGGCATCGGCCCGAACAAGCGTCCGACCGCGCTCATCTTCCAGAACTTGGCGCTGTTTCCGCTGATGACGGTGGCGGAGAACATCGCCTTCGGCCTCGAAGTCCGCGGCGTCGACAAGGAGACTCGGCGCAAGAAGGCGCTGGAGCTGCTTGAGCTCGTCGCCATGCCGGAGGCCGTCGATCGGAAGATTTCACAGCTTTCCGGCGGTCAGCGGCAGCGCGTCGCCGTCGCCCGGGCGCTCGCCGTCGAGCCCAAAGTGATGCTGCTCGACGAGCCGCTCTCGGCGCTGGACCTGAAACTGCGCCAGCACATGCGGGCGGAGCTGCGCGCCATCCAGCAGCGCACCGGCGTCACCTTCGTCTACATCACCCACGACCAGGGCGAGGCGCTCACCATGTCGGATCGGGTGGCGGTGATGTCGCGCGGGGTGATCCAGCAAGTCGGCGATGCGGCGGCGATCTACGACCGCCCGGCGACGCCCTTCGTCGCCTCCTTCGTCGGCGAAAACAACTGGTTCTTCGGTCGGGTCCGCGACGTGGCCGGCGCCCATGCGGTCGTCGACACGTCCTTCGGTCCGCTGCGGGGGCGGGCCGGCCCGGACCTCGTCGCGGGCGGGAAGGCCATCCTGTTCGTCCGCCCGGAGCGGCTGACGCTGGTCGATGGCGTGCCCACGGGGCCGGACGGCGCGAACCTCCTCGAGGCGGCGGTGAGCCACGCCGATTTCGAAGGCAACTTCGCCAACATCTTCTTCTCCGGCGCCCCCGGCAGGCGCGACATCGTGCTGCAGCTCACCAACGACGGGGCGATTCCCAACCTGTCGGCCGGAACGCGCAAGCGGCTCGCCTTCCAGCCCGACCACGCGGTCGTCCTGCCGGAAGGGGAGCTGGCAAGTGAGTAGGGCCCGCGATGCGTGAGGTGGCCCGCCGGTACGGGATGGCGCTGACCGGCTACATGGTGCTGGCCTGCCTCGCCTGGACGCTCGGGCTCATCGTGCTGCCCGAGCTGATGATGGTCGATTACTCGTTCCGGCCGAATCTGCTCTTCGCCGAGATCGGCGGCCCGAAGGACGTGCACACGCTGGCGAACTACGAGACGCTCTGGCGCAATACGATCCACCTGTCGATCTTCTTCAAGACCATCTGGGGCAGCGCGCTGGTCACCGTGGTGACGCTCGTCATCTGCTACCCCTTGGCCTACTTTCTCGGCCAGGTCGTGGCCGCCGACCGGCTGTCGACGTATCTCTTGATGCTGGTCGTCCCGTTCTGGATCAACGAGATCCTGCGCACCTTCGCCTGGTTCATCATCCTCGCCTACCAGGGGCCGCTGAATGCGCTGCTGCTTTGGCTCGGCCTTACCGCCGAGCCGATCCGCTTCATGTCCGGCGACGGCGGCGTCGTGCTCGGCATGGCCTACGCCTATCTGCTGTTCATGGTGTTCCCGCTCTACAACGCCATCGAATCGCTCGACCACAACCAAGTCGAGGCGGCGCGCGACCTCGGCGCCCAGACCTGGCGGATCCACTGGCGCGTGGTGGTGCCGCATGCCAAGCCCGGCATCGCGGTCGGCTGCATCATGGTGTTCATGCTGACGGCCAGCAGCTACGCCGTGCCGGCGATCCTGGGCGGGCCGTCGAGCCGCTGGTTCACCCAGATCATCTATGACTGGTTTTTCGAGGGGCAGAACTGGAACCAGGGCTCGGCCTATGCCTTCATCCTGCTGCTGCTCTGCATCGGCTTCATCCTGGTGATGATGCGGCTGTTCAAGGTCGGCATCGCGGACATCACCAAATGAGCGAGGGGCGCGCCACCGGCCTGCTGATGAAGATCTATCTGTGGGTCTTCTTCATGTACCTGTTCGGGCCGCTGGTCATCATGGCGGTGGCGACCTTCAATTCCAGCCGCTTCCCGACGGTCACGCCCTGGCTCGGCACCACGCTCAAATGGTTCGCGGCGCTGGCCGCCGACAACCAGATGTGGGACGCGCTCGTCGTCAGCCTCATCGTCGGCGCCGGCGTGATCGTCGTCTCGGTGCCGATCGGCACCGGGGCGGCGCTCATGCTGGCCACCATGCAGGGCCGCATCCGCACCTTCATCTACGGCGTGATGGTGTCGCCGCTGCTGACGCCGGGGGTCATCATCGGCATCTCGCATCTGGTGTATTGGGACCGCTATTTCGGCATTCATGGCGGCATCTTCGTGCTGATCGTGGCGCAGAGCAGCTTCATCATCGCCTACGTCATGCTGATGGTAATGGCGCGCCTGCAGCGCTTCGATCCGACGCTGGAGGAGGCGGCGCTCGACCTCGGCGCCAACCATGTCCAGATGTTCCGCCGTATCCTGCTGCCGCATCTGCGCCCCTCCATCCTGGCGGCTTCGGTGCTGGCCTTTCTGCAATCCTTCGAGAATTTCAATACCAGCCTGTTCACGCGCGGCCTCGACAACACGCTCACGGTCTATATCGCCTCGAAGGTGCGCACCGGCCTGACGCCGGCGGTGAACGCGCTCGGCCTGATCCTGATCGTCATCACCATCGTCGGCGCGGTGCTGTACGAGTTCCTGCGCCGGCGCGAAAGCGCCCGCGCCGAACAGGCCCGCAAGGAGGCGCTGGTCGAGCGGCCGCTGCTGGAGGCGGCCGCGGCCGCCGGCTCCTAACCGCGCCGCTGGTCGGCGGAGATGAACAAGACCTTGCGCGGCGGCATCATCGGTTCATTTTCCGGCGGTTCGAGCGGGTTCTAGACGATTATTGCCGCTCGCGGGAAGCTGTGGCAGAGTCGCGCCAGTCAACGAAGGACGGCGTCGCACGGCCGCGGCCGGAAGCGACGCCGATCGCATGGAAAGACAAGGGGGCCATTCCCGTCATTTCGCCGTAACGTTAGGGCGGTAGGGTGCCGGTGTCGTTCCTATTTTCAAGGGAGAGCCAAACGTGAACGAACTGTCCAAAGAGCAAGCATCGACAGGCGCCACGCCTCGGACGGCGCGCGCCTTCACCCGCCGCACGGTGTTGCACGGCGCGGTCTCGGCACTGGCGCTGTTGGCGTCCTCGGGGCTCGCCGTCGGCCAGACGATGGACGAACTCGTGGCGGCCGCGAAGGCCGAAGGCACACTAACGACCATCGCGCTGCCGCACGACTGGTGCGGCTATGGCGCGGTGATCGACGGCTTCAAGGCCAAGTACGGCATTGCGGTCAACGAGCTCAACCCCGACGCCGGATCGGGCGACGAGATCGAGGCGATCAAGGCCAACAAGGGCAACATGGGTCCGCAGGCGCCGGACGTGATCGACGTCGGCCTGTCCTTCGGGCCGTCGGCGAAAGCCGAAGGGCTGCTGCAGCCCTACAAGGTGTCGACCTGGGACACGATCCCGGACAGCGCGAAGGACGCCGAGGGGTACTGGTATGGCGACTATTACGGTGTGCTCGCGTTCGAGATCAATAAGGACATCGTGAAGAAGAATCCGACCGACTGGCCGGATCTGCTCGGCGCCGACTACAAGAACGCGGTCGCCCTTGCCGGCGATCCGCGCGCCTCGAACCAGGCGATCCAGGGCGTCTATGCTGCCGGGCTCTCGGCGGCCGGCGGCGATGCCGCCAAGGCCGGCGAAGCGGGGCTGAAATTCTTCGCCGAGCTCAACAAGGCGGGCAACTTCGTGCCGGTCATCGGCAAGGCGGCCTCGCTGGCCCAGGGCTCGACGCCGATCATCATCCGCTGGGACTACAACGCGCTCGCCGACCGCGACACGCTCAAGGGCAACCCGCCGGTCGAGGTCGTGGTGCCGCAGAACGGCGTCGTCGCGGGCGTCTATGTCCAGGCGATCAGCGCCTTCGCCCCGCATCCGAACGCGGCGAAGCTGTGGATGGAGTACCTCTATTCGGACGAGGGCCAGATCGGCTGGCTCGCGGGCTACTGCCACCCGATCCGGTTCAATGATCTGGTGAAGAACGGCAAGGTGCCGGCCGAAATGCTGGCGAAACTGCCGCCGGCCGAGTCGTACGAAAAGGCGGTTTTCCCGACGCTTGACGAGCAGAAGGTGGGCAAGGAAACGATCACCAAGCAATGGGATATGGTGGTCGGCGCCAACGTGCAGTAACCGGCGCCGTGCTCGAGGTCGCGCCCCCCCCCCCGTTGGCGGGGGGGGCGGCGATCGATCGGCAGATTCCCATGGCCCAGCCATCCGACGCCGAGGCTAAGCCGATCCCGGTCGCGCGTATCGGACCCGGCCAGATCTCCTGGGCATGGGTCGGGGTCGTGCCCTTCTTCGTGTTCGCCCTCATGTTCCTGATCCTGCCGACGGCCTACTTGGTCGTTGGCGCGTTCCAGGACGCCGACGGGAATTTCACCCTCGACAACCTGGTCAACCTGTCCCAGCCCTCGATCCTGCGGGCCTATTGGATCAGCATCAAGGTCAGCGCGGTTTCCGCCATCGGCGGCGCGGTCGTCGCCTTTTTCCTGGCCTATGCGGTGATCCTGGGCGGCCTGCCCCGCTGGCTGCGGCCGCTGCTGATGACCTTCTCGGGCGTCGCTTCGAACTTCGCCGGCATACCGCTTGCTTTCGCCTTCCTCTCGACGCTCGGGCGCACCGGACTGGTGACGGTCCTGCTGATCAAGTATTTCGACTTCGACATCTACGGCACCGGGTTCAATCTCCTGAGCTTCTCGGGCCTGACGCTGACCTATCTCTATTTCCAGATCCCGCTGATGGTGCTGATCCTGACGCCGGCGCTGGACGGGCTGAAGCGCGAGTGGCGTGAAGCCTCGGCCATTCTCGGCGCCAGTTCGTGGCAATACTGGCGCCATATCGCGCTTCCCGTGCTGTGGCCGAGCCTGCTCGGCACGACCCTGCTGCTGTTCGCCAATGCCTTCGGCGCGGTCGCAACGGCCTATGCGCTGACCGGCTCGTCGCTCAACATCGTGACGATCCTTCTCTACGCGCAGATCCGCGGCGACGTGCTGCACGATCCCAATCTCGGCTATGCGCTGGCCCTCGGGATGATTCTCATCACCGGCCTGTCGAATGGCGCCTATATCTGGCTGCGCGCGCGCAGCGAGCGGTGGCAGCGATGAAGCGCGCGAAGATCGGGCCATGGCTCGCCGTCATCGTCGGCGCGCTGTACTTCGTGGTGCCGCTCATCGCTACGTTCGAGTTCTCGCTGCGCCTGCGCCGCGGCGAATACAGCTTCGAAGCGTACCGGATCGTGCTTGCCGACCCGCAGTTCCAGGCCACCTTCGGCTATTCGACGGTTCTTGCTTTTGCGACGATCGTCGTCGGCGTCCTTCTGGTCGTGCCGACCGCCTACTGGATCCAGCTTCGGCTGCCGCGGCTGCGTCCGATCGTGGAGTTCATCACCTTGCTGCCGCTGGTGATTCCGGCGATCGTCATCGTCTTCGGGTATCTGCGCATCTACAACAGCTCATCGCTGATACCGATGACGGCCAACGAAAGGGCCACCGACCTGCTGCTGACGTTCAGCTACGTCACGCTGGCGCTGCCCTACATGTACCGCGCCGTCGATACCGGGCTGCGGGCGATCGACGTGCGCACCTTGACGGAAGCGGCGGAAAGCCTGGGCGCGAGCTGGCCGACGATCCTGTTCCGCGTGATCTTTCCCAATGTCCGCGTCGCCGTGCTGAGCGGCGCGTTCCTGACCTTCGCCATCGTCATCGGCGAGTTCACCATGGCGAGCCTGCTCGATCGCCCGGCCTTCGGTCCCTACCTGCAGTTGATCGGCGCCAATCGCGCCTACGAACCTTCGGCGCTGGCGGTCATCGCCTTCGTCGTCACGTGGGCGTGCATGGGGCTGATCAACCTGTTCGGCGGCGGCAAGACGACGAAAGCCGTGCCATGAGGCGCGTGCTGCTCAAGGGGTAGGAGGATGGCATTTCTCGAAATTGAAGCCCTGCGGAAGTCTTTCGGACTGAATGCCGTCGTGCAGCACTTCGACCTCGCGGTCGAGCGCGGCGAGTTCGTCTCGTTCCTCGGCCCCAGCGGCTGCGGCAAGACGACGACCCTGCGCATGGTCGCCGGCTTCGAGACTCCCAGCACGGGCACGATCCGCATCGACGGCAAGGACGTGACCCGGCTGCGCCCGAATCAGCGCAACGTCGGGATGGTGTTCCAATCCTACGCCCTGTTCCCCAACATGACGGTGGCCGACAACGTCGCGTTCGGCCTCAAGGTGGCCAAGCGGCCGGTCGAGGAACGTCGCGCGCGCGTCGAAGAGATGCTGCGGCTGATCAAGCTGCCGACGCTTGCTGACCGCTATCCCTATCAGCTTTCGGGCGGGCAGCAGCAGCGGGTGGCACTGGCGCGGGCGCTCGCGATCAAGCCGCAAGTGCTGCTGCTGGACGAGCCGCTGTCGGCGCTCGACGCGAAGATCCGCGTGTCGCTGCGCGAGGAGATCCGCGCGGTCCAGCGGGCGCTGGGCATCACCACCGTCTACGTGACCCACGACCAGGAAGAGGCGCTGTCGATGTCCGACCGCATCGTGGTGATGAACGAAGGGCGCGTCGAGCAGATCGGCACGCCGTTCGAGATCTACAACTTCCCGCGCACGCGGTTCGTCGCGTCGTTCGTCGGCACGCTGAACATATTGCGCGGCCGGGTGACCGACGCAGCGGGCGGCCGGATTGCGGTGGACGGCCAGGAAATCGTCGCCGCGAGCGCCATCGCGGACGGCCATGCGGGCGAGCTTCGCTCCGTGGCGCTGCGCCCCGAGGCGGTAACGCTGGAGGAGCGGACCGACGGGTCGAACCGCATGCGCGGCACGATCGAAGAAGTGAGTTTCCTCGGGTCGGTGGTTCGCATCCGCGTGCGCTTCGACGAGAACGCTATTTCCCTCGATACCTTCAACAACCCCAACCTGTCGCCGCCCCGCCGCGGGCAGCCGGCCACGGTGAGCTTCGCCCGCCAGGACCTGCTCGTGCTCGAAGGCGCCGAGCCGGGCTGAGCGTCAGCCGCGCCGCACCGCGTCAAGATGGCGGCCGAATTCGGGGTCGCCCATCAGTTCCCGGCAGCGCGCGAACCGGTTCATCGCATAGGCGCGGAAGTCGTCGGCCGGGTTGTCGTTGGCCGCCTGGATCGCGCCCCACAGGGTCCACAGCAGGTCGCACATCGCCTTGTACATGACCATGCGCCCGACCCGGTCGGTCGGCGGCCGGCCGCCGAAATAGGCCTCCATCAGCGCCGCGTCCTGCGCCGGTCCGAAGCCGGCCTCGACCGACACGTCGCCCAGGTCCCACATCGGATCGTTGTTGCCGGCGTATTCCCAGTCGACGATCCACATGCGCTCGCCGCCATCGAGAAAGTTCTCGGCCAGCGGATCGCAATGGCAGGGGCCCAGCGGCGCCGGATGGACGGCGAGGGCGGCGCGCACCGCCTCGGCTTCCTTCTGCACGGCGCGATAGCCGTCCGGGACCCACGCGTCCTTGCGTTTCAGCAGGTCGAGATACTCGTCCATCATCCTGAACAGCTCGAAATCGGAGGCGAAGGGCTGGCCGCAGTCGTGGATGCGGCGGAACGCCGCGGCGGCGCGGGCGACCGCGCCCAGGTCCTTGAACCGCTCCGCGTTCATCGTCGCCGCGCCGTCGATGAAGCGCGCGACCTGCACGCCGTCCTTTGCGTCGAAATACAGGACTTCGGCGTTGACGCCGGCGCCGGCCGCGACGCGGGCGTTCACCGCCTCGGCCTTGCGGTCGATGTATTCCCCGGTGCCCTCGCCGGCGATGCGCAACACGTAGCGCGACTCGCCGACCGTCAGCTTGTAGTTTTGGTTGGTGAGCCCGCCCAGCCGCTCCAGCGTGTAGTCCCCCGGTGCCAGTCCCGCGAACCGGGAGATGCGCGCCAGCCGCTCGCCTGCCTTGTCGGTGTCCGTCACGCGGCCGTTATCCCTTCAAACGCTCGTTGCCCGGATCGTAGAGCGGCTGGTCGCGGCGCGTCGCCGGGTAGACCTCGCCGAACGCCTCGACCTCGAAATCCGTATGCGCCGCCTCCTCGACCGGCAGATAGGCGTACACGATGGGCTTGCCGATGGTGTGTCCGAAATTCGCGCTGGTCGTGACCGACAGCACCTTGCCGTTCCGCAAGATAGCCTCGCCGCCGAACACCGAGGCCGGCTTCTCGACGGTGAAGGCGCAGAGGCGGCGCTTCACCCCCTCGGCCTTGACCCTGGCCAGCGCCTCGCGGCCGATGAAATCGCCCTTCCTCGGCGACACCCGGAAGCCCAGCCCCGCCTCGTAGGGGTTGTAGTCGGGCGTGATGTCGCTGCTCCAGTAGAGATAGCCTTTTTCCATCCGGAGCGAGTCGATGGCCCGGTAGCCGACATCGGCGATGCCGTGCGGCCCGCCGGCCTGCCACAGCGTCTCGTAGACATGCTCGGCATACTCGGTCGGGACGTGCAGTTCCCAGCCCAGCTCGCCGACATAGCCGATGCGCACGGCGAGCACCGGCGCGGCGCCGACGGTGATCTGCCGCGCGGTGGCAAAGGGAAAGGCGGCGTTCGACACGTCCTCCTCGGCCGCCGCCGCCAGCACGTCGCGCGCCCTGGGGCCGCACAGATTGATCACGGCGCGCGCCGAGGTGACGTCACGGACGTTCACCCGTCCGTCGCGGCCGATGTTGCTTTCGATCCAGTGCCGGTCGTGCCCGCCGAAGGCGCTGCCCGTCACGGCGTAGAACCGGTCCTCGGCCAGCCGCGTGATGGTCAGGTCGCATTCGATGCCGCCGCGCGGGTTGCAGAGTTGGGTGTAGATGACGCTGCCCACCGGCTTGTCCATGTTCGCCGCGGCGAGGCGCTGCAGGGCGGCGAAGGCCTGCGGCCCGTCGATCTCCAGCTTGCTGAACGAGGTCTGGTCGATGACGGCGACCCGCTCGCGCACCGCGCGGTGCTCGGCGGCGACGGCTGCGAACCAATTGGCGCGGCCGAAGGACGGCCTGTCGACCGGCTCGACGCCGGCGGACGCGAACCAGTTCGGCCGCTCCCAGCCGGCGCGCGAGCCATAGACGGCGCGCTTCGCCTTCAGCCGGTGATACAGCGGCGAGCGGCGGATGCCACGCGCGCTCTCGTGCTCCACGCCCGGCCAGTGGATCTTGTAGTGGTGGCCGTAGAGCTCGATCGCGCGCGGGTACATGAAGCGTTTGGTGTTGTGGTGGAAGCCGAAGCGCCGCACGTCGAGCGGCCACAGGTCGAGCGACGGCTCGCCCGCGACGATCCATTCCGCCATCATCTGGCCGGCGCCGCCGCCGGCCGCGATGCCGTAGAGGAATCCGGCCGCGACATAGGCGTTGTCCAGCTCCGGCGCCTTGCCCATGATGAAGTCGGCATCGGCCGAATAGGGGATCGGGCCGTTGATCAGCTTGCGCACGCCGACCGTATTGATGACCGGCGTGCGCCGCGCCGCCAACTCGGCCAATTGCTGGAAGCGGTCGAAGTTGCCGGGCAGCAGCTCCTGGCCGAAATCCGGCCGGATGCCGTTCGCGCCGAACGGCACGGTGTCGGGCTCGTAGCCGCCGACCGCCAGCCCGCGCACCTCCGGTTTGTAATAGACCAGCAGGTCCGGGTCCCGCAGGGTCGGCATGTTCCTCGGCATGTCGGGGATCGGGTCGGTGATCAGGTACTGGTGCTCGAGCGCCAACGCCGGCACCCGCAGGCCGGCCATCCTGCCGACCTCGCGGCCCCACATGCCGGCGCAATTGACGACGATGTCGCAGGCGATCGGCCCGCTCTCGGTCTCCACCGCGACGGCGCGGCGGTCCTTGACGGCGATGCCGGTGACGCGCACGCCCTGGACGATCTTCGCCCCCTTGTCGCGCGCGCCCTTGGCCAGGGCCTGCGCCACCGAGGCCGGGTCGACGTAGCCGTCGCTCGGCAGGAAGGCGGCGGCGATGACGCCGTCGGTCGTCATGATCGGGAACAGGGCCTGCGCCTCCTTGGGCCCGATCAACTGCATGTCGAGGCCGAAGCTCTTGGCCATCGTGGCGGCGCGCTTGAGCTCCAGCAGCCGTTCCGCGGAGCCGGCGAGGCGCAGGCTGCCCACCTTCTTCCAGTCGATCGCCTGGCCGGTCTCCGCCTCCAGCTTGTCGTAGAGATCGACGCTGCGCTGGAGCATGCGCGTCGTGTTGCGCGAGGTCCGAAGCTGGCCGACCAGCCCGGCGGCATGCCAGGTGGCGCCGTGCGTCAGGCCGCTCTTCTCCAGGACCACGACGTCGGCCTTGCCCATCCGGGTCAGATGGTAGGCGATCGAGCAGCCGATGATGCCGCCGCCGACGATGACGATCTCCGCCGCCTTGATCCCGGTCATGGGCGCCCGCTCAGGATGAGGTAAATTGTTGATGGCATGAAAAAATATCCTCATGCTGAGGAGGCCGCGTGAGCGGCCGTCTCGAAGCACGCAAGAACGGCGATCCAGCATTCATCGCGGATCGGAACCTGTGTCGCCGTCCGTCTCGAATGGGCGCCGACGTTTGGCAAGCGCCTTGACCGAATCGAAATCTCCCCGGATGAGCGCCTCCTTCTTGGCCCGGCTCCAGCCCTTCGGTTGCCGCTCGGCTGCGATCGCGTCCGTGATCCTTTGGAACTCCTGATGCCACACTAATTCCACTGGCCTCCGGGAACTTGTGAAGCCGCCAAGCGTGCCAGCATTATGCTCGATCAATCGCGCCTCCAACGTCATGCGAGCAGAGCCGACGTAGTAGCTGCCATCGCGGCATCGAAGCAGGTACACATACGCCATTCGGTGTAGCTCGGTCAGAGGAACCTCATGCTTCGAGAAAGCCCCTGCGCGGTATCCTCGGAATCCGCAAAATCATTGCATCCTCGTCGTTGCGTCCTTCGAGACGCGCCCCTCTCGCCGCGCTGCGCGCTGGCGCAGCGGGTCGGGGCGCTCCTTGTATTAGCGCGAATCGCTATGGTGCGAGTGTTCCGTGAGGA
>JBBECF010000192.1:0-12779 GCA_040881945.1 Dongiaceae bacterium
ATCCTCATGGCGTCAGCGGCCCCGGCCGTCGCGTGCTGCCCCCTAGTGTCCCGTCCCCTAAATTCGTTTCACGAATTTCGGGGGGAACGGGCCACTAAGTACTTAAATCTAGTGGCCTGCTTATCCCAGAAATTCGAAATCGAATTTCTGGGGCAGGACACTAGGGGCGGCCCGGCCGGGCCGCCCGGCGGCAACAATGCCCGTTGGCGGCAGATTTCTCAAGACCGGTTTCGCGCCGGCCGCGGCGTCACGCCCCAGCGGCGCGGTTGAACTTCTTGACGGCGGCCTCCATCTCGCGCAGCAGCGCCGCCCCGGTGTCGCCGCCGTCGCCGGTAACCTTGTTGGCGAAGACGTTGCGGATGGTGTCGATATGCGCCCCGATCAGCTCGATTCGGCTCGGCGTGACCGCGACGGCGGGATCGGCGGTCGCCTCGTACAACGACTTGGCGATCCGCGTGATCAGGGGATAGTCGAAGATCCCGCTCTGCCCGCGCAGCTCGTGGGCGATGGCGCCGACGCCGGCAATGTGCGCCGTCGCCTCGCCCTCGCCCGCCGCCAGGGCGTCGCGCGCCGCGATCATGTCGCGCACGGAGCGGCGCACCCAGTCGGCGTAATCGCCGAAGAAGCTGTGGATGCGGTCGTCGGCGGCGCGGATGAAGGCGGGGTCGATATCGACCTGGCCCTTCAGCGAATTGACGCCGAGCTTGTCGCGCAGCCGGTTGGCGAAGCGGAAGTAGATGACCTTGACGTCGTCGCGCAGCCGCTTTTTGCTGGACGCCTTGTGCACGACCTGGATCTGCGCCGGGTCGATCACCCGCCTCTCGTGCGCCGCGGGCTGGTCGGTGCGCCGGCGGTCGGGTCCGAAATAGCCTTCCGTCAGGACGAATTGGCGCGGGTTGTTGATGACGCTCAGGATCCGGTCGGCCATCGACTGCGCCGAGAACGGCTTGGCCAGGAAGTCGGTAACGCCGCCGTCGCGCGCCTGCTCGACGACGTCGCGGTCGGCGGCGCCGGAGACCATGACGAAGGGAACGAAACGGTCGGGCGTGTCCGAGCCGGTGCGGATCCAGCGCAGCAGCAGCTTGCCGTCGACGACCGGCATCAGGTAGTCGGAGAAGACGATGTCGACGATGCCGAGCTCGGCCGCCGCCGGGTCCGTTCGGCCGGCCTTGAGCCGCTTGATCGCCGCGGCGCCGTCCTCGGCAACGGCCACCTCGCCGATGCCGAGCGCCCGGATCGTGTTGGCGGTAAGCAACCGCATGAAGCTGTTGTCTTCGACCACCAGAACGGTCAGGCGGTCCCAGTTCGGCTGCCTCTGCATGGCCTCTTCGCGGTATCCGATCGGGGCGGCCGCGGGCGGCGCCGACGGCCGCCACTAAGGCGCGATCGGCCTTAAGGTCCGGTTAACGCCGCTGCGGCCGGGGTCAGGCCGGCGCCGCGACCAGCAGGCCGCGCTCGGTCAGATCGGCGAACAGCACGTTCACGTCACCCTCGATGCGCGCCGCGTCGATCTCGGGGAAGGCCTCGCACAGCACGCCGATCGCCTCCTCGACCGGCATCGGTTCGTCGAGCAGGCGCCACAGGGCGGCGGCGATCGGATTGAGGTGATAGATCGAGCGGTTGTCGGCACCGACCAGGAACAGCTCGTGATCCAGTTCCCTGACCGCGACGTCCGGGCGGCGGACGAAGCGTTGCCCGGCCGCGACCGGCGCGGCGGCGCGCGGCCGCGGGGCGGCGGCCGGCGGCGCGGCCGCGTCGCCGCGCGCAGCCGGCGGCCGCGGCGGCCAGGCGGCGAAGGTCGCACGCAGCAACTCCGCCGCCGCATCGAGGTCCGAATAGCGCAGGGTGAAGCAGTGGCCGCCGGCCACCAGCGCTGCCAGGCGATCGACCGTTTCGAGCGCGGCGCCGTGCGCGAAGTTGTGCAGGATGGCCCGTTGCAGGCCCTGGCCGCGCGGGGCGGCGGTCAGCTCCGCCGGCCCGGCCGTCCGCCGGTCGAGCAGGACAAAGCCGCCGATCGGCGCCGTCGCGCCGTAGCGCACCAGGGTCTCGGGCGGCAGGTCGAGATAGAGGTAGCGGCGGTTGCCCGGCCCGCGATGCGCCGCGACGAAGTCGCGGAAGTCCTGGCCCGCGCCCGCCGGCAAGGGCAGCCGCAGCCGCGGCGCGATGCCGAGCGCCCGGCCGGCGTTGTCCGGCGCCGCGATCGGCAGCACGTCGTCGGCGAAGACGCGCGACCCCGCCGCCGCCAGCCGCGCCATCAGCGTGCTCTTGCCGGCGCGATAGCGGCTCGGAAAGATCACCAGCCGGCCGGCGAACTCGGCGGCGCCGCAATGCAGGCACAGCAGCGACGGGTCGTCGGCGACATAGGCCCGCACCAGATCGACGATCAAGGCGCAGACGGCATCGACCGGATCGGCATAGGCGACCGGCGCGGCCAGCCACGGCGATTCGACACGATAGCGGCCGCCGGCGCGGCGGATCGTGATGAGGGGCGGCGCGCCGGCGCTCGCCTCGGCGAAGCCTCCGGCGGAGCCAGGGTCGGCGGACACCGGGCCAAACCGCCAGCCGTGCAGCACGGCAGCCAGCGGCTGGAGCAGCATCTCGCTGTCGACCAGCGCCACCGGACGGGACAAACCTTCGAAGGCAAGAAGCATGGCGCGACCTTGGCCCGTCACGGCGTCCACGACAAGACCGCTGCCAACGCGCGCCGGGCCGCGCCGCCATGCGGCGCGGCCCGGTTCGCCGCGAAAGCGGTACGGCGCCGGCGCTGGCCGACGACGCGCCTAGTGTCCTGCCCCAGAAATTCGTTTTCGAATTTCTGGGATAAGCAGGCCACTAGATTCAACTACTTAGTGGCCCGTTCACCCCGAAATTCGTGAAACGAATTTCGCGGACGGGATACTAGGGAAGCGTCGTGCCCAGGTCCGTGACGATGGTGGGGTCGGCTGTCGGGTCGCCGATGACGCCACCCTCCGGGGCGGTGCCGGTCGTGCCGGCGGCCGTCCCGTCGGCGGCCGCGCCCGACGGAGCCGATGGAGCCGACGGACTCGACGACTCGGCGCCCGAGCCGGCACCGTCGCCGTCGCCGCCGTCCGAGCTACCGCCCCCGCCACCCTCACCGCCACCGCCGCCGCCACCCGACGCGCCGCTGGCCCTGGCCTCGCCAAGGCTCAACAGCAGCGGCGCGGCATAGACGATCGAGGCGCCGAGCCCCAGGCGGGCGAGCGCCTGGCGCCGATTCACGCCGGCCGGCGCGCCGCGGCGGCCTAGCCGAATATCCATGGGAGTTTGCATGCCCTCCTCCTCCGTATCCAATGGTTGGAACGGTGGAACCTCGCGGCTCCGGCGGGATCATGCCTTACTAATTCTTGCTATTTCCCTAATAATAGATCCACACAATTTCAAACAATATTTGGATTAGACTGTAATTGCATAAATTTTTCTCATTCGACAGATCGGCCGCGCCGTGCGATGGCCGGCGGCCCCGCCCCCTGCGGTCGCGGGAGCGGGGCCGGTCCGGTCGGGACGGTTGCGGCGTCCGCGCGTCTCGCGATTCGGGTCGCCGAGGCTAACTATTGCCCGGCTGGCCGAACAGGATCGAGTCGTCGCCTGGGCTGCTGCCGCCATCGGAATTGTCGTCGGGACCCGACGGCGAGGTGGGTGACGTCGGACCGTCATCCGAGCCCCTGCTCTCGGCGCTCTGGCCGCTATTGGAGCTGCCGCCGCCGGGACCGCTGCCCTGGCCGCCGCCGTTGCCGCTGCTGCTGCCACCGCCACCGCCGCCGCTTCCGCCGCCGCCGGACCCGCCATCCGCCCGCGCACGGCGCAGGCCCAACAGCATCGGCGTTGCGTAGGCGATTGAAATGCCGAGACCCAACCGGGCCAACGCCTGGCGCCGGTTCAGCGCAGGGCCGTTGCCGCCTTGTGCCTTCTTGCCGTCGTTGGTCGTTGCCATATCTCGTCCTTCCTTGTTTCAGCGGCTTGCGCCCGCCACGGCGGTCCAGCCGAATCGCCCCGATAACGACGCCGGGGCGGCCCTTATTCCGCCGCCGCAAGAATTTTCGGCGAATGCCGCGGGCCGGACCGCGCCGCCGGTTGCTTCAGTCGGGCGGCGGCACCCCGGCGGCGCGCAGCGCCGCGGCCTGGCGTTTCTCGAGCGCCCGCAGATCGAAGCCGGCGATCAGCTCGTTGAACAGCCGGTGCCAGTTGACCTCGGCCTTGAGGTGCATGAACACCGAGCCGAGTCCGATCGCGGCGCGGTCCATGAGCGGAAACTCGCGCGGCGGCCGGACGCCGCCGAGCCGGCGCAGCTCGCGCTGCACGCGGTTGGCGACGCGGGCGCCGTAGATGCCGCTGTCGCTGTCCTGGATGCGGCGGGTGCGGTCCTCGAGCAGCGGGGCGTAGAGGAACTCCGCCCAGATGTTCAGCGCCTCGAGCAACTCCGGGCCGATGTCGGCGAAGCCCCAGCCCGCATAGGCCTGGGCGGCGAGCTCGCGGTCGCCGTCGCGCAGCGCCCGGTAAAGGTCGATGACGCCCTTGACGAAAATCGGGCGGAACACGCGGATGCAGCCGAAATCGAGCAGGTTGACCGAGCCGTCGGGCCGGATGAGGTAATTGCCCGGGTGCGGGTCGCCGTGGATCACCCCATAGCCGTAGAACGGCACGTACCAGGCGCGGAACATGTTGTAGGCGACCCGGTTGCGCAGCTCCTGATCGTCGGTCGCGGCGATGAAGCGCATGAGCGGGGCGCCGTCCCGCCAGGTCATCGTCAGCAGCCGCCGGGTGGACAGCTCGGCCACCGGCTCGGGCACGCGCACGGCCGGCTCCTTCGCCAGCATGCGCCGGTAGAGCGTCATGTTGCGCGCCTCGCGGCCGTAATCGAGCTCTTCGCGCAGGCGGTCCGCCAGCTCCCGGTAGATGTCGCCCGAGTCGATCGCCTTGTCGTAGCGGCGGTAAATCGACAGCACGAGGCGGAGCTGGGCGAGATCGGCCTCGATCGCCGACTGCATGTCGGGATATTGCAGCTTGCAGGCGAGCCGCCGGCCGTCATGCCCGACCGCCCGGTGCACCTGGCCGAGCGAGGCGGCCGCCGCCGCCTCATGCTCGAACTCGGCGAACCGGCCGCGCCAGTTGGGCCCCAGCTCGGCCATCATGCGGCGCTTGACGAAGGCCCAGCCCATCGGCGGCGCGTTGGCCTGGAGCTGGCGCAGCTCCTCGGCGTATTCCGGCGGCAGCGCGTCGGGGATCGTCGCGAGGAACTGCACCGCCTTCATCAGCGGCCCCTTGAGGCCGCCGAGCGCCAGGCGCAGCTCGGCCGAATGCTCGACGCGGTCGAGCTTGCGCCCGAGCACGCGGTTGCCCGCGAGCTGCGCCGCCAATCCACCGATGGCGCCGCCGACGCGGGCGTAGCGGCGCATCCGGCCGCTCAGGCGGTTGGCTTCGGCATCGCTCATGGGCACATACTTGCGGCGCCGGCACGCTGCCGACAAGGGGCCGCCGTCCGCGCAGGGGCCGATCGCAGACTGCTTGAATTGTTCGTCCGTTGGACGTACAATATTCGCGAACGGGATGGATTGGAGCGGCCACGATGAACCGGCGCCATGGCACGGTGAAACCCGAGAAACGCGCCCGCGCCGAACGCCTCGGGTTCCGGGTAGATGGCCGGACCAAGGCGCTGGTCGCGCGCGCCGCGCGGATCGAGCATCGGAACCTGACCGACTACTGCCTGACCGCCTTGGCCGAGGCCGCGTTGCGGACCATCGAGCAGCATGAAACGCTCGTGCTTTCGCAGCGCGACCGAGAGGTGTTTTTCGAGACCCTGGTCGATCCTCCCGAGATCAACGAGAGGCTGAAGAAGGCGTTCAAGGAGCATCGTCGGCACATTGCCTCGTAGATGGCCCGCGTCCCGGCCACCGGGCTCCGCGTCGAGCCGCTCGACAAGCACCACGATCGAGCGGCCTTTTCTTGCGGCGCGGGGTCTCTGGACGCCTACTTGAAGACCCAGGCCTCGCAGGACATGAGGCGCAAGGCCAACGCGGTCTTCGTGCTCGTGCACCCGGGCGATCCCCGCGACATCCTCGGCTATTACACTCTCTGCGCCTACGCGCTGCCGCAGGGCGACGTGCCGGAGGCGGCGCGTCGGCATATCCCCCGCTACCCGCAGGTCGGCGCGACGTTGATCGGTCGGCTCGCCGTGTCGCGCGGCCATCAGGGTCGCGGCTTGGGCGCATTGTTGCTCGCGGACGCTCTCCGGAAGGCGGACAGCAACGCCGCCATCATCGGATCGTCGATGATCGTGGTCGACGCCATCGACGAGGCAGCCGTCGGATTCTATAGCGGCTTCGGCTTCATACGGCTTCCCGAGTCTCTGCGGCTCGTCCTGCCTATTCGCGCTGTTGCCGCGCTGCTTGGAACGACCGAGAAGATGCGATGAGGGCGGAAACCCGCGTTGCATCGCTACGACCCCGGGTCCGTCGAGCGGTCCTCACCCCATCGCCTCCAGCTCGTCGATGAAGCCCTTGATGACGTCGAGGCCGCGCCGCCAGAACGCCGGGTCGGAGGCGTCGAGGCCGAACGGCGCCAGCAGCTCCTTGTGGCGCCGCGTGCCGCCGGCGCCGAGCATGTCGAGATACTTGGCGGCGAAGCCGCGTTCGGCCTGGCCATAGACGGCGTAGAGCGAATTCACCAGACAGTCGCCGAAGGCGTAGGCGTAAACGTAGAACGGCGCGTGGACGAAATGCGGGATATAGGCCCAGAACACCCGGTAGTCGTCGTCGAAGCGCAAGGCCGGCCCCAGGCTTTCGGCCTGGGTCTCGAGCCAGACTTCGCCGAGCCGGTCGGGCGTCAGCTCGCCCCGGCGCCGCTCGTCATGCACGCGGCGCTCGAATTCGTGCATGGCGATCTGGCGGACCGCGGTGTTCAGCATGTCCTCGACCTTGCCGGCGAGCAGGACGCGCCGGCGGCCCTTGTCCGTCTCCCGCGCCAGCAGGGCGCGGAAGGTCAGCATCTCGCCGAACACCGAGGCGGTCTCGGCGAGCGTCAGCGGCGTGTCGGACATGAGGTGGCCCTGCGGCCCGGCGAGCAGTTGGTGAACGCCGTGGCCGAGCTCGTGCGCCAGCGTCATCACGTCGCGTATCTTGCCGTGGTAGTTGAGCAGGATGTAAGGATGCGCCGAGGGCACGGTCGGATGCGCGAAGGCGCCCGGCGCCTTGCCGGGCCGAGGGCCGGCGTCGATCCACGGCCGCTCGAAGAAGCGGCGGCCGAGCGCCGCCAGCTCCGGCGAGAAGGCGGCGTAGGCGCCGATCACCGTGTCGCGCGCCTCGTTCCAGGGGACGCTCCGGCCCTCGTCCCACGGCAGCGGCGCGTTGCGGTCCCAGTAGTCGAGCCGGTCGCGGCCGAACCAGCGCGCCTTCAGGCGGTAGTAGCGGTGCGACAGGTCCGGGTAGGCGCCCTTGACCGCCGCCACCAGGGCCTCGACGACCTCGTCCTCGACCTGGTTCGCCAGGTTGCGCGACGCCACCGGCCGGGCGAAGCCGCGCCACCTGTCTTCGATCTCCTTGTCCTTGGCCAGGGTGTTGACGATGAGCGCGAAGCCGCGCCGGTTCTCCCCCAGCACCCGGCCGATGGCCTCGGCCGCCTTGCGGCGCAGGGCCCCGTCGCGGTCGCTCAGCAGATCGACGACCTCGTTGGCGGTCAGCTTCCGGCCGTCCACGGGGAAGCGCAGGTCCGCCATGGCCTCGTCGAAGGCGCGCGTCCAGGCGGCGCGGCCGGCGACCTGCTTCTCGTGCAGCAGCCGCTCGATGTCGTCGGAAAGCTGGTGCGGGCGGAAGACGCGCAGGTCGCGCAGCCAAGGGCCGTAGCGCGCCAGCGCCGGGTCGCGCAGCTTGTCGGCCAGCGCCGCATCGTCGAGGCGGTTGAGCTCGAGCGTGAAGAACAGCGTCTCGGCCGAGATGTCGGTGACCCGCTCCTGCATGCCCTGGAAGAATTTGCCGACCTCCGGGTCGGCCATGTCGCCGGCATGGACGAGCTGGGCGTAGCTCGACACCCGGCCGAGCGTTTCCTGCAGCCGCTCATAGTCGGCGACGGCGGCGCCGAGCGCGGCGCCGTCGAGCGCCGCCAGCCGCCCGCGGTAGCGGTCGCGGAAATCCGCGGCCGCCGCCGCCGCCCGCTCGAGCTCGGCGGCGAGCTCGGCCGATTGCGGCCCCGCATAGAGATCGGACAGGTCCCATTCCGGCAGCCCCTCGAGGGCGGGGTCGAGGGACGTTGCGGCGCCGAGACTGGCGGTCATGGGCGGCTCCTGGTCGGGGGAGGACGGTTCGCGGGTGGTTTCGCCGGTTCAGCAGCGATATAAGGTCTCCGGCCCGTCCGGCCAAGACGAAGCCGCAAGTGTCCCGTCCACGAATTTCGTTTCACGAATTTCGGGGTGAACGGGCCACTAAGAGTTTAGCTCTAGTGGCCTGCTCATCCCAGAAATTCGAAAACGAATTTCTGGGGCAGGACACTAGGGCCGGGGATCGGACATGCAATACGAGGCGTGGCGCAGCCTGCCGCAGATGTTCTTCGAGCAGGCCGCGCGCCTGGGCGACCGCCCGTTCCTGTGGAGCAAGGGCGACGGCGCCTATGTGCCGCTCGGCTACGCCGAGACGGCGCGGCTGGTCAACCGCTTCGCCCGCGGCTTGCGCGCCCTCGGGCTGCGGCCGGGCGACCGCGTCGTGCTGGTCTCGGAGAACCGGCCCGAATGGCTGGTCGCCGACCTCGCGATCATGGCCGCCGGCGGCGTCACCGTTCCGGCCTTCACCACCAACACCGCCGCCGACCACCAGCACATCCTGACCCACAGCGGCGCGCGCGGGGCTATCATCTCCGGCCGCGGCATCGCCCGACGGCTGTTGCCGGCGGCCATGGAGGCGCCGAGCCTCGCCTTCCTCATCAGCATCGAGGACCTCGATCTGGCGCAGCGCCCCGCCATCGACGTGCTGCGCTGGAGCGACGTCGTGGCGCGCGGCATCGAACGGCCGGACGACGTCGCCGCGACGGTCGCCGGCCTCGGCCGCGACGAGCCGTGCTGCATCATCTACACCTCGGGCACCGGCGGCACGCCGAAGGGCGTGATGCTGAGCCACGGCGCGATCATCGCCAACTGCCGGGGCGCCCACGACGTGCTCGCCGACTTTGGACTGGGCGACGAGGTGTTCCTGTCGTTCCTGCCCTTGTCGCACTCCTACGAGCACACCGCCGGGCAGTTCTTTCCGATCTCGATCGGCGCCCAGATCTACTACGCCGAAAGCATCGAGCGGCTGACCGACAACATGGCCGAAGCGCGGCCGACGATCATGACCGCCGTGCCGCGCCTCTATGAGGCGATGCACCAGCGCATCATGCGTTCGACCGAACGCACGCACGGCCTGCGCAAGCGGCTTTTCCTCGCGGCTTGCGCGCTCGGCCGCCAGAAGTACGAGCGGCCCGGCACGCTCACCCTCGGCCAGCGTCTGCTCGACCTCGTCGTCGAGGCGCTGGTGCGGCGGCGGGTGCGGCGCCGTTTCGGCGGCCGGCTGAAGGCGCTGGTCTCGGGCGGCGCCGCGCTCAACTACGAGATCGGCCTGTTCTTCACCGCGCTCGGCCTGCGCATCCTGCAAGGCTACGGCCAGACCGAGGCGGCGCCGATCATCACCGTCAACCCGCCGGCGCGGGTCAAGCTGCACGCCGTCGGGCCGCCGCTCCACGGGGTCGAGCTGCGGATCGCCGCGGACGGCGAGATTCTGGTGCGCGGCGAATCGGTGATGCGCGGCTATTGGCGCGATCCCGACGCGACGGCGGCGGTGCTGCAGAACGGCTGGTTGCACACCGGCGACATCGGCGTGATCGACGCCGACGGCTATTTGCAGATCACCGACCGCAAGAAGGACATCATCGTCCTCTCGGGCGGCGACAACGTCTCGCCGGCGCGCGTCGAGGGCCACCTGATCCTGCAGCCGGAGATCGACCAGGCCATGGTCCATGGCGACCGGCGGTCGCATCTGGTGGCCTTGATCGTGCCGGACCCGGATTTCCTGCGCGGCTGGGCGCGGCGCGGCGGCCACCCAGCCGAGCTCGCCCGGCTGGCCGAGGACGAGGACTTCCACAAGGCGCTCGCCCCGGCGGTCGAGCGGGTCAACGCCGCGCTGTCGCCGGTCGAACGGGTGCGCCGCTTCATCGTCGCCCGCGCCCCCTTCGACATCGACAACGGCATGCTGACGCCGTCGCTGAAGATCCGCCGGCACAAGATCAAGGCGGTGTACGGCGACGCGCTCGAGGCCCTGTACGAGAAGCCCGCCGCCCAGCCCGCCGAGGCGACGGCGCAACCGTAGCGGGCCGCGCGCCGCCGCGTTTCATCACAAGTCCAGTTGCGGTTGCGGCGCGTCGTCCGGCGCCGGATAGGTGACGCGTCCGCCCTCGACCCGCGCCCACGGGGTCAGCGCGTGCGGCGAGCGGCGCTCCGGCCCCATGATGTGCTCCACGGCGATGCCGCGCACCGCGAGCGCGTCGGCGATCAGCGAGCGGTGGCAGCGCCACGGGACGGCCTCGGCGCACATCACGGCGATCCGCCGCGTGACGGCGAGGTCGATCAACGCCTGCAGGGCGGCCGCGAATTCGGGCGTCTGCATGTAGTCCGCATAGCCGCGGAAGCCGGCGTTCCGCCAGCCGGCGTTTACCGAGTCGGGGCGCGGCCGGCGCAAGCCGCCGAGCTCGCCCAAATGCCGGTATCCGACGCCGGCCCCGGCCAGCGCCGCCGCCAGTGCGGCCTTGTTGAACTGCGGGTTGCGCCGCGACCCCGGCGCGGTGCGCACATCGGCCAGCTCGTCCACGCCGTGCGCGCGCAGCAGCTCCAGGAAATCCTCGATCGGCCGCGTCGAATGGCCGATGGTCAGGATCATGGGCATGTCGGGACCCTGCGATTCGACTCGTCGCCGCGCAAAGCGCTAAAGTAACCGTGCCCGAGTTGTCGAACCCTCCGACCTCGAGAAGCGGCGCGCGCGAGAAGCGCAGCGACGGTTCGGCGACCCCCGGGCGTACCTGTGCGACATCCCGTCGGCGTTTGCCAGGAGGCGGTGGTTCCATGGGGGGGCGGAGTCTCGCTGCGGCGCTGTGTTCGGTCTTGCTCGGGGGCTGCGCCGGGGCGCAGTACCTCCTGCCGGACATCACCGCCGCGGAAATCGACCGCGCCGCGCTGACCGTCGCCGGCAACACCAGTTCGCTGCCGACATTCTATCGCTCCGGCGGCGAGTACCGCCGGTTGGTCGACACCGTGTCGAACCGGCTGCGGCTGGGCGTCCCCGCGCTCTGCCAGCATGCCAAGGTCGCCACTTGCTTCTTCGACGTGTCCTACGTCGCCGAGGACACCGTGAACGCCTATGCGGCCGGCAGCGACCAGATCGTGATTTACAGGGGCATTCTCCGGTATCTGGAAACGGAAGACGAGGCCGCGGCGGTGATCGCGCACGAGATCGGCCACCATCTCGCCCGGCATGTCGAGGAGCAGCAGCGGAACGCCGCCATCGGCGGCCTCGTCGCCGCCATATTGACCGGCGGGCTGATGGCCGGCACGGGCTACCAGGCGCCGCCCAACGACCCTTACGCCGGCCAGCAGGTCGTGCGCGATGCCGCGCAGCTCGGGGCGGGGATCGGCGCCATCTCGTTCTCCAAGGAACAAGAGCGCGAAGCGGACCTGCTGGCCGCCTATCTGCTCGCCCGCTCGGGCTACGACCTGCGCCGGGCCGGCCACGCCTTCACGGTCCTCGCCAAGATGAGCGCCAAGACCCGCTCGACGATCTTCGACACCCACCCCGCGGGCCCGGAGCGGATCGCCGCCTGGGAAAAGGCCGTCGCGGAAGTCGAGGCGAGCCGCGACCTGCTGCCGAAGGAGGAATGAGGCCGCCGCCCACCCGCGTTCACACCCGGTGATAGGCGCGGTACCAGGCGACGAAGCGGGGCAGGCCCTCGTCGATCGCGGTCGCCGGCTGGAACCCGAGGTCGCGCGTGGCGGCCGCGATGTCGGCATAGGTCTCGGTCACGTCGCCCGGCTGCATCGGCGCGTGCTCGATCGTGACTGTTCGTCCGCAGGCCCGCTCCAGCACCGCGACGAAGCGCGTCAGCGGCTCAGCCCGGCTGTTGCCGAGGTTGTAGAGGCGGTGCGGCCGGTCGCCGCCGGCCGCCGGCGGCCGGTCGAGCGCCGCCAGCACGCCGCCGACGATATCGTCGATATAGGTGAAGTCGCGCTTCATCACGCCGTCGTTGAACAGACGGATCGGCTGGCCGGCCAGGATCGCCCGCGTGAAGATATAGGCCGCCATGTCCGGCCGCCCCCAGGGTCCGTAGACGGTGAAGAAGCGCAGGCCCGTCGCCGGCAACGCGAAGAGGTGGCTGTAGGTCATCGCCATCAGCTCGGCCGTCCGCTTGGTCGCGCCATAGAGCGACAGCGGCCGATCCACCGGGTCGTCGAGCGCGAACGGCAGCCGCGCGCTGCCGCCATAGACCGAGGACGAGCTGGCATAGACCAGATGGCGCAGGTGCTTGAGCCGGCGACAGGCCTCGAGGATGACGAGCTGGCCCTCGACGTTGCTGCGCACATAGATGTGCGGGTCGACCAGCGAATGACGGACCCCCGCCTGGGCGGCAAGGTGGACCACGCGGTCGACATCCGGGTGCCGCGCGAGCACCGCGTCGGTCGTCCGCCGGTCGGCCAGGTCGAGATAGTGGAACTCGAATCCCGGCCGGTCCTCGAGCTCGGCCAGGCGCGCCTCCTT
>JBBECF010000193.1:0-1987 GCA_040881945.1 Dongiaceae bacterium
CCCCCCCACGACTCTTTGGCATGGCCGCCCGGCGGCGCCGTCCCCTCACCCTCGATCCCTCTCCCACAAGGGGAGAGGGAAGTCAGCGGCTTGTATCGGAGCAAGGAGGCGGATTGCTGATGGTCGAGACGGTGCCCGTCACAAAGCTCCGCCACCCGGAAAAGGCGCACCGGCCGGACAATCCGATCCAGCGCAAGCCGGACTGGCTGCGCGTGCGCGCGCCCACGTCGCGCGTATACCACGAAACGCGCACGCTCATGCGCGACCTCGGATTGAACACGGTGTGCGAGGAGGCGGCCTGTCCCAACATCGGCGAATGCTGGGCCAGCCGGCACGCCACCTTCATGATCCTGGGCAGCGTCTGCACGCGCGCCTGCGCCTTCTGCAACGTCGCGACCGGGCGGCCCGACGCGCTCGACCCGCACGAGCCGGAACGCGTCACCGAGGCGGTCGGCCGGCTCGGCCTTCGCCACGTCGTCGTCACCTCGGTCGATCGCGACGATCTCGCGGACGGCGGCGCCGAGCATTTCGCGCGCGTCATAAGCTGCCTGCGCGCGAGCGCGCCGGACACGACGATCGAGGTGCTGACCCCCGATTTCAAGGACAAGCCCGGCGCCATCGAGACCGTCCTCGCGGCGCGCCCCGACGTGTTCAACCACAACCTCGAGACCGTCCCGCGGCTCTATCCGACGATCCGCCCGGGCGCCCGGTATTTCACCTCGCTCGAGCTGCTGCACCGGGTCAAGCGTCTCGACCCCGCCATGTTCACGAAGTCCGGCCTGATGGTCGGGCTCGGCGAGACGCGCGAGGAGACGATGCAGACGATGGACGATTTGCGTGCCGCCGACGTCGATTTCCTGACCGTCGGCCAGTACCTGCAACCGACGCCGAAGCACGCGGCGATCAACCGCTTCGTCACGCCCGAGGAATTCGACGGGCTGCGCCGCCTGGCGCTCGGCAAGGGTTTCCTCATGGTCGCCGCCTCGCCGCTGACGCGCTCGTCCTACCACGCCGGCGACGACTTCGCGCGGTTGCGCGCCGCCCGGCTTGCCCAAATGAACGGCTGAAACCGCCGCCTTCATGCCGACCCACGCGGAACAGCGCGTCCTGCCCTATCGGCCGGAACAGCTCTTCGACCTGGTCGCCGACATCGAGCGGTACCCCGAATTCCTGCCCTGGTGCGTCGCCGCGCGCATCCGGCGGCGCGAGGGCGACATCATCCACGCCGACCTGGTCATCGGCTTCAAGATGGTGCGCGAGCGTTTCACCAGCCGCGTCGCGCTCGACCGCCCGAACATGCGCATCGACGTGAGCTACGCCGAGGGGCCGTTCCGCTATCTCAACAACCACTGGATCTTCGAGCCGATGCCGGGCGGCGCCTGCCGCCTCGACTTCTACGTCGATTTCGAGTTCCGCTCGGTGCTGCTGCGCCGCCTCATCGGCGTGCTGTTCAACGAGGCCGTGCGCCGCATGGTCGCCGCCTTCGAGACCCGCGCCCGCCGGCTCTACGGCGAACCCGGCGGCGACCGGGTCGCACGGCCGGTGTGACGTCCGCCCCGGCCCGTCTCGTCCTGCGCCGGGCGGGGCCGGCCGACCGCGCGGCCTGCGCGCGCATCTACCTGGCCGGGCGGCGGGCGGCGTTCCATTGGCTGCCGCCGGAGTCGTTCCGCCTGGCGGACTATACCGACAGCGTGCGCGGCGAGGTCGTGTGGGTCGCCGCGCTGCGCGGCGCCGTGGTCGGCTTCGCCTCGGTCTTCGAGCCGGCGAGCTTCGTCCACAACTTGTTCGTCGATTCGCGCTGGCAGGGGCGGGGCATCGGGACGCGCCTGCTCGAACGCGCGCTGCGCCGCCTGCCGCGGCCGGTCCGCCTCAAATGCGTCGCCGCCAACGCCCCGGCCTGCGCCTTCTACGAAGGCCGCGGCTGGACGCCGGAATCGCGCGGCGCCGGCGACATGGGGCCGTATATCCTCTATCGGAAATAAGCCGC
>JBBECF010000194.1:0-1959 GCA_040881945.1 Dongiaceae bacterium
GCTTCAACGACGCCGCCAACGCCCTCTACCACTTCGTCTGGCACGAGTTCTGCGATTGGTACTTGGAATTCGCCAAGCCGATCCTCGGCGGCGCCGACGCAGGCGCGGCGCGCGAGACGCGGGCCGCCGCCGCCTGGGCGCTCGACCGGCTGCTCCACCTGCTGCACCCCTTCATGCCGTTCGTCACCGAGGAGCTGTGGGCCGCGACCGGCGGGACCGGGCCGCTCATTTCCGCCGACTGGCCGGTCTTCGACGCGGGGCTGGTGGACGAGGCGGCGGCGGCCGAGCTCGACTGGGCGATCCGGCTGATCTCCGCGGTCCGCGCCGTGCGCTCCGAGATGAACGTGCCGGCGGCGGCGCGCGTCCCCTTGCGGCTGCGCGACGCCAACGCGACGACCCTGGCGCGCCTCGCCGCGCACCGCGACCAGATCACGTTGTTGGCGCGCCTCGACTCGATCGAAACCGGCGCGGCGGCGACGCCCCAGGGGGCGGTGCAGATCGTCGTCGACGAGGCGACCGTCGTCCTGCCGCTCGCCGGAGTCATCGACGTGGCGCAGGAGAAGGCGCGCCTGGCCAAGGAGGTCGCCAAGACGACCGACGACATCGCGCGCATCGAGAAGAAGCTGGCGAACGCCCAGTTCGTCGCCAAGGCGCCGCCCGAGGTCGTCGAGGAGCAGCGCCAGCGCATGGCCGATGCCGAGCAGGCCCGCGCCAGGCTGGCGACGGCGCTCGAACGCCTGGCCGGCGCCTAGTTTCCCTGCCCCCTTGATCGCCGGGCGGCGCCCTTGCGCGCGGCCCGGCTTGTCCGCCATGCTCCCGGCCCATGGACCGGCAGCGGACGCGGCGCAATGTCCTGATCCTGGCGCTCTGCCAGGCGCTCGCCATGACCTCGACGTCGCTGATGGTCACGGTCGCGGCCCTGGTCGGGCAGATGCTGGCAGCCGACAAGACGCTCGCCACCCTGCCGATCGCCGTGCAGTTCACGGCGACGATGGCGACCGTCATCCCGGCGTCGCTGCTGATGAAGCGGATCGGCCGCCGCGCCGGGTTCTCGGTCGGCGCGCTGCTCGGCGCCGCTGGGGGCGGCCTGGCGGTCGCGGCGATCTTCGCCGGCAGCTTCGTCGTCTTCTGTCTGGCCGGCGCGGCGGTCGGCGCCGCCCTCGGCTTCGCCATGTTCTACCGCTTCGCCGCGGCCGACGCGGCCGATCCCGCCTTTCGCGGCAGGGCGATCTCGCTGGTGCTGACCGGCGGCGTCGTCGCGGCCGTGGCCGGACCGCAACTGGCGCGGTGGTCGCGCGACCTGTTCCAGCCGGCGCTCTTCGCCGGCTGCTTCGCCGTGATCGCCGGCCTGTGGCTGGCGGCGCTTCTGTTGCTGCAACTCGTCGACATCCCGCGCCCCGGCGAGCTTGAACGGCGCGCCGGCGGGCGGCCGCTCGCCGCCATCGTCCGCCAGCCGGCGTTCGTCGTGGCGGCGCTCGGCGCCATGATCGGCTACGGCGTCATGTCCCTGGTGATGACGGTGACGCCGCTCGCCATGATCGGCCACGCGCACGAATTCGACGACGCCGCCTTCGTCATTCAATGGCACGTCCTCGGCATGTACGCGCCGTCCTTCGTGACCGGCCACCTGATCGCCCGCGTGGGCGTGCTCAACGTGCTGGCGGCCGGCGTCGCGCTGATCGCGGGTTGCGTCGCGGTCAACCTGTCCGGCACCGGCCTGATGCAGTTCTGGGCCGCGCTGGTCCTGCTCGGCTTGGGGTGGAACTTCCTGTTCATCGGCTCGACGACGCTGCTGACCGAGACCTATCGCCCGGAGGAGAGGGCCAAGGTCCAGGCGCTGAACGACTTCCTGGTGTTCGGCACCGTCGCGATGTCGTCCTTCGCCTCGGGCGCGGTGCACAACCATTTCGGCTGGTCGGCGGTGAACCTGGCCGTGATCGCGCCGATCTCGGCGGTCCT
>JBBECF010000195.1:0-12337 GCA_040881945.1 Dongiaceae bacterium
GGCCCGGTCAAGGCATTGCGCCGGCGGGGTGACGTAAGGGATTTTGTGTCAGGGACGGAAAGGCTCGAACGCGGAATGGATTCGACCCAGCCTCGGATGACGCTTGGGGCTCCGTCAACGAAGGCAGGGCCGACCGCCCGGATCGTCAGCCCCACAACACCAGGCGCTCTCGGGAAGGCGCCGCTTCGCCCGTTCAGTAAAGGCCGCCGAAGCCCTCCAGGGCCACGACGGGGATGCCCACGGACTCATCGCTCTCGGCTGTCAGCTTCTCGCTGCCGGCGACCACGGGGCTCACGGCATCCGGCACGGTGCCGGCCTTGAATGCCTCCAGGATCACGCCCTCGTCGCCGGGTTGCGCGGGCAGGCCGTCCGACCCGCGCACGCGCACCATTCTGAGGCCCGGCGGAATATGGAAGGGGATCGCCGGCTTGTCCCTGAGCGCCGCTTCCATGAACTCGACGAAGATCGGGAGCGCGACCGAAGCGCCCTGCTCGTCGGGACCCAGCGTGCGCGGCTGGTCGAAGCCTATGTACACGCCGGCCACGAGGTCGCGGGTGAAGCCGATGAACCAGGCGTCCCGCTCGTCGTCCGTGGTGCCGGTCTTGCCCGCGATCAACTTGCCGAGCGAACGCGCGCGCACGCCTGTGCCGCGCTCGACGACGCCCTGCATCATGGCGACCACCTGGTAAACGCTGCCTGGATCGCCGATCTGCGGCCGTGTGTCCTGCACCTCGGGGACGCTTTGGCCCGCCCACGTCACGTCCGTACAGGCGGGGCACGGACGCGCGTCGTGACGGTAGATGAGCGTGCCGCGGCGGTCCTGCACCCTGTCGATCAAGGTCGGCGTGATCCCTTTGCCGCCATTGGCGAGCTCGCCATAGGCCGTGGTCAGGCGCAGCAGCGTCGTCTCGCCCGTGCCGAGGGCCATCGAGAGCACCGGCGGCAGATGGTCGACGATGCCGAAGCGCTCGGCGATGTCCGCGATTTTCGCCATGCCGATGCTCTGGGCAAGGCGCACGGTCATCAGATTGCGCGAACGCTCGAGGCCGACGCGCAGCGGGATCGGTCCATAAAGCTTCTTGTCGTAGTTGGCGGGCCTCCATAGGCCCAGGCCCGGACCCTGGTCGATCTCAATGGGCGCGTCGAGCACGATGGAGGATGGCGTGAAGCCGCTGTCCATGGCGGCCAGATAGACGAAGGGCTTGAAGGCCGAGCCCGGCTGGCGCTCGGCCTGGACGGCGCGGTTGAACTCGTCGCGGCCGCGCTCGAACCGATACCCCCCACTCATGGCGAGCACACGGCCGGTGTGCGGGTCGAGGGCGACGAAGGCGCCGCTGACCTCCGGAATCTGGCGCAGCCCGTAACTGCCCGCGGGATAGGGCTCGTCGTCGGTTCCCCCAACGACCGGCTCGACCAGGATGACATCGCCGCATGCGAGCACGTCCGACGGATGGCGCGGCGACGGGCCCACGCGCTGGCCCTGGAGTTGGGGCCGCGCCCATTTGAGCTCCGCGACGGGGATGCGGCCGGTCAGGCCCTGGCCGATGCCGATGGTGGCCCCGGCCTCATCGACCGCAAGCACAACGGCGAGGTTCCAGGCGCCCATCCCGATCGGCGGCGGATGCATAGCGAGCGGGCCGATCCACGATCCCTCGACCGCGTTCGCCGCGGGCTCGATCCTGCCGGGCGGGCCGCGCCAGCCATGGCGACGGTCATAGGCGACGAGTCCGGCGCGCAGGGCCCGATCGGCGAACGCCTGGAGCCGGGGGTCGACCGTCGTGTGCACCGAAAGCCCGCCCGCATAGAGCGCCTTTTCGCCGAAGCGGCCGATGATTTCGCGCCGCACTTCCTCGCTGAAGTAGCCGGCGTTCGCGACCTCGGGTTCGCGGCCGTCCACGATGACGAGGGGCGCCGTCCTCGCGGCAACGGCTTCGGCAGCAGTGACGTATCGTTCCGCCGCCATGCGCTCGATCACCCAGTCGCGCCGGGCCTTGGCCTGCTCCGGGAAGCGGATCGGATCGTAGTTGCTGGGTCCCTTGGGCAGGGCGGCGAGGAATGCGGCCTCCGGGATCGTGAGCTGGTCGAGGGACTTGTCGAAGTAGCCGAGCGCCGCGGCGGCAACCCCATAGGAGCCGCCGCCGAGATATATCTCGTTCAGATAGAGCTCGAGGATATGCGCCTTGCCGAAGGCGCGCTCGATGCGGAAGGCGAGGATCGCCTCCTTGATCTTGCGCGAGATCGACGTCTCGTTGGTGAGAAGAAACTTCTTTGCCACCTGCTGGGTGATGGTGGAGGCGCCGACCAGCCGGCGGTCTTGTCCAAGGTGCGCGAGATTCTGCCCGATCGCGCGCAGCACCGCCAACACGTCGACACCCGGGTGGGAGTAGAAGTTCTTGTCCTCGGCGGCAAGGAAGGCCTCGACCACGCGCTTCGGGATCGCGTCGATCGGCACGAAGACGCGGTTCTCGGTGGCATACTCGGCCAGGAGCCGGCCGTCGCCGGCGTGCAGGCGCGTCACCACGGCCGGTTCGTAGTCGGCAAGCTGGCGGTAGTCCGGCAGTCCGCGACCGTAATGATAGTACAACCCGCTCAGGCCCGCCCCGGCGCCGAGCCCGAGGACCAGCAAGAGAACCGTTGCGATGAGCAGCCGTTTGATCAGCCACTTGCTCATAACGCGCCTGTCCCGCCCGAACGCCCCGGTGCCGGCGAACCCGGCACAGGGAAATGGACCCGTAGGCCGAGCGCTCCAGGGCCGTCGGCGTTCACGACTTCGTGCCGGTGACGGCCACGGAGCGGATCCAGTAGTTGCCGCCGCTGTTGATCATCAGGAAGCCGTCGAAGGAATCCCGGATCTTCGTGTCGGTCACTTCGATTACCCCCTTGCCGTCGAGCGCCACGGTCATCTTCCCGGATCGGTCGCGCTTCCAGTCGATGACGTGCGACCTGTCGTCCTCCAGGTTGATCCGCCCGTTGGAGCTGCCGAGCAGTTGGGTGCCCTGGCTCGTGACGCGTGACAGCACCAGGCCGTTCGCCGCCGACGGCACGTAAGTGATGCGATAGGAGGTATCGCCGTACTGACCGAGATAGGGTCCAAAGTCGAACCGGCCGGCCTGATCGCGCGAGGCGATCTCCAGGCGGATGGCGAAGGGGTTGGGGATGGCCACCGGCGTGGAAATCATGGCGTACGCGTCCCGCGCAGCCTGACTCTTCTGGGTGTCCTGCGTGCCCTGGCCGGTCTGCTGCTTGAGCAGCGCGATCAGGGCGTTACTGATGATATCCTGCCCGCTGCTGGGGACCGGCGCCGCGCTGCGCTTGTTGATGGTGCTGTGCAGGCCGGTAAAGCCGCCCCCGGCGTCAATCCCCCAGGTGCCGGCTGCTACCGTCCATGCCGGGTTGCGGGTGAAGTTGCCGTCGCGGAAGTCGTCGTACAACAGCGTGACCGGCGACTGTTTGTCATAGGTGTTGGCCAGATTGCGCAGGTCGTCGAGGAAGGTAGGGTCGGCCGCCTTGGCCCGCTCCGCCTGGTCGGTCAGACTGCGCAAATTCTTCAACAACTCCGGCATGTCGCCGGTCTGCGCCTGTCCCTGCCACGGGACATAGCGCGACTCGTCCGCCTGGCCCGGCAAACCGGCGAGCAGTAACAGGCCGAGGGCTGTGCTGAGCGCTTTGAACGTTTTCATCGATTGGTCTCCTAATTCAAGCTCCTCCTTATGGTTTGTTCGTCGAGACATCGACCAGATCGGAGGAAGCGGACCACGCTAGTGCCGCGCGTCATCGAGAGGCACTTACCCGGGTGTCCGGGCCTATATCCGCCCCAGGAGCAGCAGGATGAGAACAATGGCGAGCACGAGGCCGACGCCGCCGCTCGGGACGTAGCCCCAGCTCCTGCTATGGGGCCACGTCGGCAGGGCACCGATCAAAAAAAGTATCAGGATGATTAGCAGAATCGTTCCGAGGCTCATCGCCGCACCTATGTTCGACCGTTATCGTCTCGCCTTTCCATGCCTTGCCGCGCTCTGGACCGAAGCAACCGGAAGCCTCCGCAACTCCGGGCGAACGACGTTCATCCGCGCCGCGAGAGGCTTTAGGCCGGCGCCCACCCCGCCGACCCCTGGCATAGGGTGATGGTGTCCTGCTGGGTATTGCCGTCCTTGGTGGCCGACAGCCGAATATTGCGACAGGTGCGTCCGCGGTTATCCTGGTACGGTTCATTCGTCGGACTAGCCCACCCGGTCCACTCGGGCTGGAAGAACGCGTTGGTTTTTTGCCAAGTTATGTGCTGGCCGGTCGGGACGGTTGCGGCTCGAATCGCCGCGTCCGCCGCCACCTCGTGCGCATCTTCCGACAGATAGTTCGCCAGACGGTTACCGATCAGCCCGCCGGCCGCGGCACCGACGATGACGCCGACCGGACCGCCCGTGATGAAGTAGCCGGCCACGCCGCCGGCGGCGGCGCCCGCCCCGGTACCGAGGGTCTGGCTCTGGGTCATGCCGCCAATTCCACTCGATCCATCGGACGAGGTCTCGCAGGCGGATAGTCCGAGCAAGGCGACCACGGCCAAGCCGGTAAACGGCAAATAACGCATGACAACCTCCTGTTCGTACTGACGCCGACCTTCGAGACGTATGCTGTCGCCGCGACGGATCGCGCTTGGCGAGCTTCGCGCCCCTGCCGGCATCTACAACGAAATTTTCTGGTGCAGCGGCACCATTAGCGGACTTAAGACCCCGTCGCAGTTCAGATTTGAACACGCGGTGTCATGGCCGGATGACTCTTCCGCTGGCTTGTCCCCGGTTCCGTATCGATAATCCGGCTGGCCGCGCTCCCCGCGACCGACCGATGACCTGTCGGCCGCGGGGAACATCACGATAACGTCAGCCGGCCGAGCTATCCTCAGCGGTTGTTGATATTGTCGATCGCCTCGATCACGCCCTTGGTGAACTCGCCCATCGGCGTGCTGGTCGACGAGACATTCGACGTTTGAAGATGTGCCAATAACGCCTCGCTGGGCGCGCCGGTGATGGTCAGCCCGGAGTCATTCTGATAGTTTCGAATGGCCGAAATCGTCTGCGCATTCGCGACGCCGTCGATCGCGCCGGGGTTGTAGCCGAGACGGTACAGATGTTGCTCCGTCTGCGAGATCATCGAGACCGTCGTACCGGAAGGTTGCTGCCCGGCATAGGTCCGCAGCCGCTGAAGCAGGTCGTTGTCCAGCCGTCCCGTCACCACCAGGCGTTCATCCTGCTGGTAAGCGCGAACCGCGGCGTAGGTTTGCTGGTCGGGCGAGCCGTCAACGGCGCCGACGGTGTAGCCGAGCCCCCGGAGCCGGTTCTCGACTTCCCAGATCTCCTTCGAGGAGATCTCGCTTGTGTTGCGGGTGACCGCCGTGTCTTCCAAGTGCGCCAGCAGCGTGGCCGTGGCCCTGCCGTTCACCGCCAGCCCGCTATCGCGCTGATAGCTTTGGATGGCCGTGCGGCTTTGTTCGTCGATGGTCCCGTCGATCCTTCCGACCGAATAGCCATGCCGATCGAGTTGTCCTTCGGTTTCCCAGACCAACTGCGATGCGGTTTCGCTCGTGTTTTGCACCGACGACCTGCGCAGATGGTCGAGCAGACTCTGGCTTGTCTCGCCACTGACGGCGAGGCCGACGTCACGCTGGTAGGCGCGGATCGCGCTACGGGTCTGTTCGTTCAAGATGCCATCGACGCTGCCGGCGGCGTAGCCGTGCCGCAGCAACTCGCTCTTGATGCTCGAGGTTCGCAAGTCGGCGTTCGGCGCCGGCGCCGCGACCGCAACCGTGAGCCCGAGACTCTCGAGTAGAGTCGCGCTCATATCGCCGGTGACCGGCAGGCCGGACGCCGCCTGATAGTTGCGGATCGCCACTCGCGTCCTCGGACCGAGCGCGCCGTCGGCGGGGCCGGCGTCATAGCCCCGTCGGTTCAGGGCGGCCTGGACGCCCTTCACTTGATCTCTTTGGCTGGCGCCGGCATCGGTCTTGCCCGAGCGCAACTGCGCGAGCAATCCGTCGCTGACCTCGCCGTTGACCGGCAGGCTCGCGTCGGCCTGGTAGGCCCGGATCGCCGACATCGTTGTCGCATCGAGCTGGCCGGTTACCATTGGGATCGGATAATCGCGCAAACGCAGTTCGGATTGAATCTCGGCGACGAGGGCCGAATTGGACGGAGCGACCGGACTGACGACAGGGGCCGCCACCTGTGTGCGCTGCGTCAGAGTGGCTTGCAGGTGTTCGAACAAGCTGATACTGGGCGCGCCGCTGATCGGAAGCTCGGAATCCGTCTGGTAGGCCCGAATTGCGGCACGGCTCTTGTTGCCGAGGATGCCATCGGGCGGCCCGGCGGCATAGCCAAGATTGTTGAGCGAGTTTTGCACGGCACGCACCGAATACGGCGCATAACCAACCGCCACCGGCGAGGCCGTTGCCGGCAGATAGACCGCGCGCGGCGCTGGCGTCACCATCGACGCATTGGCCACGCGCCACTGGGACGCCAGGTCCTCGGCGCGCCGGGCCTGATAACTCGACATCTTCGTCACCAGGGCGTCGCGCGCCGCAAGCGCCGGCGTATAGCCGTTCGACGCCGCGAGGTCGAACCAGGCATAGGACTGCACATAGTCCTGATCCACGCCGCGACCCTCGGCATAGAGCCGACCCATCATGTATTGCGCCGTGGCATGCCCAACATCGGCCGCGGCCTTGAACTCGCGAAAGGCGGTCGTGTAGCTGCCGCCGTTATAGGCCGCGCTGCCTCGCGAATAGTCGGCGACGGCGGGACCGGCCAGGGTAACCAGGACGGCGACCGCCATGAGAGTCTTCTTGTGCATCACATGCCCCTCCGGTTGCGAAAATACGACTTGCAGGAAATATCTAGATAATTTTCGCACCGTCGGAAGTCCAATACAGCACACACGGCATAATTAAATCGGTGACTTTCTACCGTTGTCGCCACGCCGAATACGGTGCAACGATTGAGCGATTGCTGGACAGGAATTCTCCAAATTCCTGTGCGTCATTGCGTTTATTTTCGGGAGATTTTGGAAAATCTTGTCTCGACAGGCCAAAGGCTTATCCCTACCTGCGCGGAGCCGGAGCTTCGTTTCGGCAAAGGCGGGCGGGCAAATTGGCGCGTCGATTCCGGTGGCGCTCTTGAGGAGATTTCGGCGAAGCGCGCAACGCGTGCACGCCGCAAGGATCGGCCGGACCTAGCAGGTTGCTGAAAAAAGCGAACCGCCCATCCTCCCGCTTCGACAAGCGCAGCGTGAGGAAGAACTATTTCAGGAACCTGGCCTCGACCCGAGCCCGTCGAAGGGCGGAATCGAGTGCGGTCGCGGGGTTTTTCGGCAGCCCGCTAATCGTGGGCGATCACGTTGAGGAGCGACGAGTGGACCTTCAAGCTGCCGTTGTACTCGATGAAGCCGAGCTTTCGGAACTTGTTCATGAAGAAGTTGACCCGGGACCGCGTCGTACCCACCCTTGCCGCCAATAGCTCCTGATTGATGTCGGGAATGACGGGTTCCATCTTCCCGTCCTTGCCGAATTGGGCGAGCATCAAGAGAACGCGAGCCAGCCGCTTCTCGCTTGAATTGAAAAGCTGATCGACCAGGTCCGCTTCGATCTGGATGTTGCGAGACAGCAGGTACGCCATGAACAGCTGCGAGAATACCGGTTCGTCCCGGAGTTTGCGTATCATCGTGTCCTTTTCAATCCTGGAGATGGCACACTCCGCCGTCGCACTAGCGGTCGCCATGTGCAAAGGTTGACCGGCCAGGCATCCTTCGCCGAAGAACTCGCCCGGCTCCAGGATCCCGATGACTCCTTCTTTGCCTTGTTCCGAAAGGACGGTGATCTGGACCTTGCCCTCATGAATGTAGAAGACCGCTTCGGCAGCGTCCCCCTGGCGGAAGATGGGATGCCCCCGTTGGTATTTCACGACGCTGCGGCCGTTCCCGACCGATGCGAGGAAGGGCTGCGGATCGAAGCGCTGAGCTGTCTTGCTTGCCATGGTCTACCTTCCACAGTTCGCGGCTAACCCGCCGAATGTTGTAGTTGCGACGAAATGCGTGCGTCAACACGATTAAGCTGAACAAGCTGAACAACAGATGAACAAAAGGATCAGTCATTGAGGCAGGAGTTGCGCGCCTTTGGCAGCGGGTGGGCTGTCCGTCGAGTTCTCTGTTTGTTCCTGCGTTGGGGAGACGGCGGAGGAGGCGGGCGAGCCGCTGGGGATGTTCGGGCGGCGCTTTAGCAGCCGACAAATGATGTGCTACAAAGCTACGGACACCTTCACGCGCTACGGACAGGCATTGCGCCGGCGCGTGATGCGGGCTCGGCGGCATAAGAACGCTGAATTCATGGTGCCCAGGGGCGGAATCGAACCACCGACACGCGGATTTTCAGTCCGCTGCTCTACCAGCTGAGCTACCTGGGCGACCGTGGCGAGCGGCTTATAGGAAAAAACCGCCGCCCTGTCCAGCATACCGCGCAGGCCGCGGCGCTGTCACTCCTCGGCCCGGGCCGGGGTCGTATCGTCCGCCGGCTCTTCGTCGGTGGCGATGCGGTAGCCTTCCTTGAGCCAGCGCCCGAGATCGATATCCGCGCAGCGCGCCGAACAGAACGGCCGGTACTTGTCGATCGCCGCCGCCCCGCAGGTCGGGCAGCCGCGCCGGCGCCGTGCCGGCTCGCCCGCGCCGCCCGAAGCCTGGTCCTTCCGCGACATCATGCCCCTCCGCCCGAAACATCCTCCGCCGCCGGGCCGGCGACGCGCCCGACGCCGCCGCAGGCGGGGCAGGCGCGCATCAACTGCGCGGCGAGGCTCGGGCCGCGACGACGGCGCGTCATCTCGACGAGCCCGAGGCGCGACATCGACCCGACCGAGCAGGCGCAGGGGTCTGCCGCAACCGCGCGGCCCAGCGCCTCGACGACCTGCCGCCGATTGTCCTTCGACTTCAGGTCCACGAAATCGACGATTACGATACCACCGATATTGCGCAGGCGCAGCTGATGGGCGATTTCCGCCGCCGCCTCCAGATTGCATTGCAGCAGCGTGCGTTCCGCGCCCTGTCCCGGCGAAGTCCCGGTGTTGACGTCGATCGCGGTCAGGGTCTCGCCCGGCTCGAACAGCAGCCATCCGCCGGACGGCAGAGGCGCGCGCGGCTCGAGCGCCGCCGCGACTTCGTCCGCGATCTCCGCTTCGCTGGGCACCCAGTCGCGCGCCGGCCGGTAGACCACGCGCCCGGCCAGGTCCGGCGCGGCGGCGGCCAGCGACCGCTGCGCCGCCGCCGCCGCCGCGCGCGCGTCGCAGACGATCCCCGCCGGCGGCGGGCCGGCCTGGTCGCGCAACAGTCGGTACACCGCGTCGCCGTCATAATGGAGCCTGGCCGGCGGCTTGGCGGCGGCGCGCCGCGCCAGCACACCCGCCCAGGCCGCCCGCAAGCGGTCGGCCTCGGCGGCCAGCGCTTCGGACCCCGAGCCGGCCGCGGCGCGGCGCAGGACGAAGCCTTCGCCGGGCCCGGCGAGGCGCCGCACGAGGTCAGCCAGACGCTGCCATTCCGGCGTCCGCTCGACCCGCTCGGACAGCCGCACGCCGGGACGGTGCGGATCGAAGTCGAGAAGCCGGCCGGCCACGACCGGCCGGGCGCGCAGCCGCGCCCCCTTGTTGCCCTGGGCCCCGCGCGTCACCTGGACCACGACGGCGGCGCCGTCGGTCGGCCGCTCGCCGCCTTCGCCGAGCGGCAGGAAACCCGGTCGCGCCAACCCGATGTCGACGAAGGCCGCGTCGAGGCCCTTATCGACGCCGGTCACGCGGCCGAGGTAAATGTCGCCCGGCCGGCCCGCGCTCGCGGCGCGCTCGACAGTGTATTCGGCCAGCCGGTCGTCGGCCCACAGCGCGAGTCGCTGTTCGCCGGGCCGGGTCGAGACCAGCAGGCGGCCGGTCACGCCGGGTATCCCATGCCGACGAGGAGGGCGCGGGTCTCGAACAGCGGCAGGCCCACGACATTGGAATACGAGCCGTTGATCGCCGGCACGAAGCCGGCGGCGCGGCCCTGGATGGCGTAGCCGCCGGCCTTGCCCCGCCATTCCCCGCCGGCCAGGTAGGCGTCGATCTCGTCGCGGCCGAGCCGCTTGAAGGCGACGGTCGTCACCACCAGCCGGCGGCGGCGCAAGCCGCCCGGCGCGATCAGGCTGACGCCGCCGATCACCCGATGGCGGCGCCCGGAGAGCAGGTCCAGGCAGGCGCGCGCCGTCGGTTCGTCGTCGGCCTTGGGAAGAATCCGCCGGCCGCAGGCCACCACCGTGTCGGCGGCAAGCACGAAGCTTTGCGGGTGCCTGAGGGCGACCGTCTCGGCCTTGGCGTCGGCGATGCGCGCCGCGTAGGCGACCGGAAGCTCGCGTCGAAAGGGAGTTTCGTCGATGCGCGCGGGATCGACCGTGTCGGGCGCCACCCCGATCTGGCGCAGAAGCTCCAATCGGCGCGGCGACGCCGATGCCAGCACGAGAGGCGGAGGGTTCGCCGCCGCGGCCATCGAGACTCCCAGCGGCCAGGTTATTCTTGCGCATTTTTCCGGAGGTGTGCGCCGGCACCCATCGGACCGATCGACCGGGCCGACGCCGCCGACAGCCTTTCCCCGATGGGCGCGGATCATACCGCCATCCCGCGGCTTCGACAAACGGGAAGCACGGGTGTGCGACCCGCCGCGGGACGCGCATTGCGGGCGGGCCGCGGGTTCCTACGGGAGTCGGTCGAGGTCTCCTCGGCGGTCCCGGTTTTCCGTTGACATCTATAGGAATAATAGCCTACAATGCGGTAATTATGGGATGGGGCCGTGCGCGGAAAGCGCCGGCCCCTTTCCTGTTGCGGCCGCCGATGCGGCCCGCACCCGTCCATCGAACTACACGAAGGAGCGATGCCGATGTGGCCTTGGCCCTATCGCCCGGAAGCCTATTTCGGGTCCTATCCGCGTCCCCTCGCGCCCGCGCCGTCAACGGGACTGCTCGCGCCGCAGTTGTTTCCCGCGCCGCCGTCGTTCACGCAACGGCCATCTGCGGTCCCACCGACCGTGGCCCCGCCGACGGTTGTCTCGCCGACGACCCCGCAGCCGATCTGGCCGCCGCAACCGATCCCCGGCGCCGGCCTCATCGAGAAAGGGCTGTTTCCGGACCCGCCGCCGGTGGCGCCGCATGGCGGGCTGCTGGACTGGGTGGCGTTCGGCGACTTCCTGCGGCGGGAGCAACAGGCGGCGCAGCCGCGCTTCAGGCGCGCCGACCTGCCGGAGGAGCTGCGCCAAATCAGGACCGGCCCCGGCAGCGGCCTGTTCGGCAAGATCATCGAGGAGATCACGGAACCGGAGCCGACGCCGTGGGACGAAAAGCCGCGGGTGGCAGGATACCCGATCTCGAGGCCATTCGATGAACGGCGGCCGCCATGGTGGCAGTCGATCGAGTCGTGGCCAACGGCGATGCGGGAGCCGGCGATGCGGCCGATGGCGCCGCTCGGCCCCGACCCACGGCGGCAACCGGTCGGACAAGGCGATTGGTTGGGCACCGGCGCGGGCACGACCGCGGAAGGCGCAACGCCGAAGGAGTCGACGGAGAACGTCGGCGGGGAGGACTTCAAAGAAACCCACAAATGGTTGGATCGGTACTTCTCCCGCGACCCCGACGAAAACAAACCGAGCGCCGTCGTCATCGACACGCCGGACGGACCACATATCGCCATGGAGCCGGTGACAGGCAAGCCGTGGACCCTGCCCGCCATGAAGGCGCCGCGATACTCGGCCGAGCGGGCGCAGGATTGGCAGTTGCCCCGGTACACGCCGCCTGGCGAAGCGGACATCCAGGGCATCGAACGGCGCCGACAGGAAGGGAAGCGCATAGATTCGGATGAAATCGCTCGATCCGATTGGCCGCGGATGGGGCACCCCGTCGTGATTCGCTACCCGAATGGCGACATGCATATCACCCGGCACAAGGAGACTGGAGAAGAACTCAAGGTCGGCGGGGGCAATCAGCTCGTCATCGACGCCTAGGAGGCCGAACGGCTAGGCCTCGGCGACTGGATGATTCATACCCGGCCGAAGCCGAAGCGTCCGGTGTACATGCCATCCGACCTGCCGCTTGGCGATCCATCCGGCAGGCGGCGGCTGTCGCGGCGCGACATCGCCCGTTTCTTGGGCAAGGAGATCCTGTCGGTCCTGCCAGAGCTTTTCGAGACCGAGGCGGAGAAGCGGGCCCGCGAACTCTACGCGCCGCGCCCGTAAGCGTTTCGGGCATGCGGCCGGGGATTACTGCCGCGGCTGCCAGGCCTCGACCCGGCGCCGACCC
>JBBECF010000196.1:0-1955 GCA_040881945.1 Dongiaceae bacterium
GCGTCGAACACGGTGCCGATCGTCGTCGATTTCTGGGCGCCGTGGTGCGGCCCATGCAAGCAGCTCGGGCCGACGCTGGAGAAGGCGGTGCGCGAGGCCAAGGGCGCCGTGCGCCTGGTCAAGATCGACATCGATAAGAACCAGGAACTGGCGGCGCAGATGCGCATCCAGTCGATCCCGGCGGTTTATGCGTTCCACCACGGCCGGCCGGTCGACGGTTTCGTCGGCGCCCAGCCGGAAAGCCAGATCAAGGCCTTCGTCGGCCGCCTGACAAAGGCCGCCGGCGGCGGCGCCGTCGCCGGGCCGTCGCCGATCGACCTGGCGCTGGAACAAGCGGAGGCGGCGGTCGCCGCCGGCGACGCCGGCACGGCCAGCGCCATCTTCGGCCAGGTCTTGCAGCACGAGCCGGACAACGCCGCCGCCATCGCCGGGCTCACGCGCTGCTACCTGGCGGCGGGCGACACGGGCCGCGCGCGCCAGACGCTCGAGCGAACGTCCGCCGAGCGCGTCGGCGACAAGGCGATCGCCGCCGCCCGCGCGGCGCTGGAGTTGGCCGAGCAGGCGGCCGGCACCGCCGACGCGACCCCGGAGCTGCGCCAGCGGCTGGAGCGCAACGGCAACGACCATGCGGCGCGCTTCGACCTGGCGATGGCGCTCTACGGCGCCGGCCAGCGCGACGGCGCCGTCGACGAGCTGCTCGAGCTGATGCGCCGCGACCGCGCCTGGAACGATGGAGCGGCGCGCAAGCAGCTCGTCAAGCTGTTCGAGGCGTTCGGCCCGGCCGATCCGCTGACGGTGTCGGCGCGGCGGCGGCTGTCGTCGCTGCTGTTCGCATGACGCGCGGGGCGTTCGACCCCGCCTTCGGGACGCTGCCGGCGACGCTGCCGATCTTTCCGCTGCCCGGCGCCCTGCTGCTGCCGCGCGGCCGCCTGCCGCTCAACATCTTCGAGCCGCGCTATCTCAACATGACGCGCGACGCGCTCGCGTCGGACCGCCTGATCGGCATGATCCAGCCGAGCGGCGACCCGGCCGGCGAGGCGCCGCCGCTCTATCGCACCGGCTGCGCCGGGCGCATCACCGCCTTCAGCGAGACCGACGACGACCGCTTTCTGATTACGCTCACCGGGCTGTGCCGCTTCGACCTGGTGCGCGAGGTGCCGGCCGTCGGCGGCTATCGCCGGGTGGTGCCGGATTTCGCGCCCTATGCCGCCGACCTGGCGACGGCGACCGAGATCTCGATCGACCGCGACCGCCTGGTCAACGCGCTGCGCGCCTATTTCATCCAGCGCGACATCGCCGTGGACTGGGACGCCATCGCCGAGACGCCCGACGAGGGCTTGGTCACGTCGCTGGCGATGGTTTGCCCGTTCGAGCCGAACGAGAAACAGGCGCTGTTGCAGTCGCCCGATCTGACCGAGCGCGGCCGGGTGTTGACGGCGCTGATCGAAATGGCGTTGCTGGGAAACGACGCCGGCGACGCCGCGCGCCATTGACGGTGAGGCGAGTCCTCGATGACCGAGCGAAAGGCGACGATCGACCCGAAACTCCTGGAGTTCCTGGTCTGCCCCCTGACCAAGGGGCCGCTGATCTACGACGCCGAGGCGCAGGAGTTGATCAGCGAACAGGCGGGCCTCGCCTATCCGATCCGCGACGGCATCCCGATCATGCTCGTGGACGAGGCGCGGCCGCTCGACGAGACGCGGCCGCCGGCGCGCTGACCCGCCCATGACCGAGTACGGCACCAAGCGCTGGCCGACGGAGATCCGCCTGAAACGGGCGGAGAAGGCGCTCGAGGTCGATTTCGACGACGGTCGCACATTCCGCTATCCGGCCGAGCTACTGCGCGTCGAGAGCCCGTCGGCGGAGGTCAAGGGGCACGGGCCGGGCCAGGAGAAGATCGTCGCCGGCCGCGCCCATGTCGGCATCATCGGCGTCGAGCCGGTCGGCCATTACGC
>JBBECF010000197.1:0-12301 GCA_040881945.1 Dongiaceae bacterium
CCATGGCGGCCTTCGCATAGACGCGCCCGCGACGGCGCGGCTATACTCGATTCGCGGGCAGGCACGAGGGGCCTAGAGTGGCGGACTTGGCGAAACAGACCCTGGCGGACTGGGCGGCGCTGGCGGCCCGGGAGCTGGGCGACCGGCCGCTCGACGCGCTGACCTCGGTCACGCCGGAAGGAATCGCGGTCAAGCCGCTCTACACCGCCGCCGACCTCGCCGGGCTCGAAGCCGTGGCGAGCCTGCCGGGGTTTCCGCCCTACTTGCGCGGGCCGCGCGCCACCATGTATGCCAACCGGCCGTGGACGGTGCGGCAATATGCCGGCTTTTCGACGGCCGAGGAGTCGAACGCCTTCTACCGCGAGAACCTGGCGGCCGGACAGCGGGGCCTGTCGGTGGCCTTCGACCTGGCGACGCATCGCGGCTACGATTCCGACCACCCGCGCGTCGTCGGCGACGTCGGCATGGCCGGGGTGGCGATCGATTCGGTCGAGGACATGAAGCTCCTGTTCGACGGCATCCCGCTCGACCGGATGAGCGTGTCGATGACGATGAACGGGGCGGTGCTGCCGGTGCTCGCCGCCTACATCGTCGCCGCCGAGGAGCAGGGCGTCCGCCCGGAGCAGTTGTCCGGGACCATCCAGAACGACATCCTCAAGGAGTTCATGGTCCGCAACACCTATATCTATCCGCCCGGCCCGTCGATGCGGATCGTCGCCGACATCATCGCCTACGCCGCGCGGCGCATGCCGCGCTTCAATTCGATCTCGATCTCCGGCTACCACATGCAGGAGGCCGGCGCGACGGCGGTGCAGGAGCTCGCCTTCACGCTCGCCGACGGCCTCGACTACGTGCGCGCGGCGCTCGGCCGCGGCCTCGGCATCGACGAGTTCGCGCCGCGGCTGTCGTTCTTCTTCGCCATCGGCATGGACTTCTTCATGGAGATCGCCAAGCTGCGCGCCGCCCGCCTGTTGTGGGCGCGGCTGATGCGCCGATTCGAGCCGAAGGACCCGGCCAGCCTCAGCTTGCGCACCCATTGCCAGACCTCGGGCGTCAGCCTGACCGAGCAGGACCCCTACAACAACGTCGTGCGCACGACGATCGAGGCGCTGGCCGCGGCGCTCGGCGGCACGCAGTCGCTGCACACCAACGCGCTCGACGAGGCGATGGCCCTGCCGACGCCGTTCTCCGCCCGCATCGCGCGCAACACCCAGCTCATTCTGCAGGAGGAGGCCGGCATCGCCCGCGTCGTCGACCCGCTCGGCGGCAGCTTCTATGTCGAGGCGCTGACCGCGAGCCTGGCCGCCGAGGCGACGAAGCTGATCGACGAGGTCGAGGCCCTGGGCGGCATGACCAAGGCGGTCGCGACCGGCATGCCGAAGCTGCGCATCGAGGAATCGGCGGCGCGCCGCCAGGCGCGCATCGACCGCGGCGAGGAGGTCGTGGTCGGCGTCAACAAGTACCGCGCGCCGCCGGACGAGCGGGTCGAGCTGCGCGACATCGACAACAGCAAGGTGCGCGAGACGCAGGTCGCACGCCTGCGCGGCTTGCGCGCGGGCCGCGACGCCGAGCGCTGCCGGGTGGCGCTCGCCGCGCTGACGCGCGCCGCCGGCGACGCCGGCGCCAACCTGCTCGACCCGGCGATCGAGGCGATGCGCGCCCGCGCCACGGTCGGCGAGGTCTCCGACGCGCTCGAGGCCGTGTTCACCCGGCACCGCGCGACCACGCACAGCGTGTCGGGCGTCTATGGCGCCGCCTACGAAGGCGATGCCGGCTTCGCCCGCATCCAGGCCGAGGTCGCCGCCTTCGCCGAGGACGAGGGCCGGCGGCCGCGGCTGCTCGTGGTCAAGCTCGGCCAGGACGGCCACGACCGCGGCGCCAAGGTGATCGCCAGCGCCTTCGCCGATATCGGCTTCGACGTCGACGTCGGGCCGCTGTTCCAGACCCCCGAAGAGGCGGTGCGCCAGGCGGTCGAGAACGACGTCCACGTCGTCGGCGTGTCGTCGCAGGCGGCCGGCCACAAGACCCTGGTGCCGCGCCTGATCGAGGCGCTGCGTGCCGCCGGGGCGGGCGACATCCTGGTCGTGTGCGGCGGCGTCATCCCGCCCCAGGATTACGACGTCTTGACCGCCGCCGGGGTGGCGGCGGTGTACGGCCCCGGCACCAATATCCCGCTGGCGGCGTCCGAGATCCTCGGACTGATCCGCCGCCGGCGCCGCGCCGCGTAACGCCGCCGTTCATGATGGTCGAGTCTCCGGACAAGCCGCATCGCCGCGCCCTGCTGCTGACCTGGCTGGTCTCGGCGCTGTGGCTCGCCGTCGCCGCGGCTTATGTCGAGCGGGAGATCGGCTGGCGCGGCCTGCTGCCGCTGCCGCCGCACGAGCAGGCGGCGATCGCTGCCGCCGTGCTGCTGCCGCTCGTCCTCTTGTGGCTGATCGTCGTCGTCGTGCTGCGCGGCCAGTCCGTCCGCCGCCACCTGGGCGAGCTGCGCGACCGGCTCGACCAGATGACCGTGCCGGCGGCGGACGCCGAGGCGCGGGCGGCGGCGGTGACGCAGGCGCTGCGCCGCGAGACCAACGAGCTGCGGACGGTCAAGGACGAGGCGGCGAGCGTGCTCGACGCCGCCCGCCATACCTTCCGCGAGCAGGTGCAGGACCTGACGACGGTGACGGCGCAGTCGGCGACGCAGTTGGCGCGGGTCGAGCAGACGCTGCGCCAGCAGGCCTCGGAGATCGCGGCGGCCGCCATCGCCGTGGCGGCCCAGGGCGCCGGGTTCCAGACCTCGGCGCGGGCGCAGGGCGAGGAGCTGGTCGCCGCCATGCGCCTGGCGGCGCGCGACTTCAAGGCGGCGTTGCAGGAGCAGGCGGCGGCGATCGCCGGGGTCGCCGCCACGGCGGTGGAACAATCGGGGATGCTGAAGGCGGCGACCCGCGTCCAGGCGCAGGAGTTGGCCGGCGCCGCCGACCAGGCCGCCGAGGCGATCAAGATGCGGCTGCACGAACAGACCGACGCCATCGCCGGCATCTTCGAGCGCGTGGTGGAGCGGGGCGAGCGGATGCAGGCCATGGGGCGCGCCCAGGCCGACGAACTGGCCGCCGCCTCGGACCGCGCCTCCGGCGCCGCGGCGGTCCTGCGCGAGGCGCTGCGCGACCAATTCAAGGGGCTGGAGGCGGCCGGCGGCGAAGCCGGCGCGCGTGTCGCGGAAGCCGGGCGGACGCTGGAGCGCCGGGTCGTGGAACTCGCGGCGCGGCTGCAGGACACGCTGGAACGCGGGGGCGAAGGCCTCAAGACCGCGCTCGGCGAGGCCGCGGCCGGCGCCGCGGAGGCCGGCCGCGGCCTCGAAGAGCAGGCGACGACCCTCGCCGCCGGCCTGCGCGAGACCCTCGGCCGGGCAGTGGAGCAGGTGAAGTCGGCCTCGGCCGAGGCCGCGTCGCACGCGACCGAGATCGCCGGAACGCTGCGCCAGGAGCGCGATGAGTTCGCCCAGGCCCTCGAGCGCGCGCGCGCCGACAGCGACGCGCTCCGGTCCTTGCTCGGCCAGCAGGTGCGCGAGCTGACCGCGGCCTCGCAGCGGATCGCCGCCGTGGCCGACGATGCCGGCGCCGCCTGCCGCGGCGGGGCGGAGACCCTGACCGCGGCGGTGCGCGCGGCGACGACCGAGGCGGCGGGGCTGCGCGAGGAGCTGCGGCGCGAAGCCGACAGCTTCGCCGGGACGGCCGAACGGGCGGCGGACGAGGCGCGCACCCTGCGCAAGGCCGTGCAGGCCCAGACCGAGGAGCTGCATACCGCGGCCGAACTGACGGCGGCGAAGACCGCCGACATCGGCAATTCGGTGCGCGCGTCCATGGCGGAGCTCGACGACGCGGCGTCGCGCGCGCGCGCCGGCAGCGAGGCGGCCCGCGAGACGCTGCGCCGCGAGGCCGAGATGCTGGTCGCCGCGGCCGAATCGGCTCTGGGGCGCGCCGGCGAAGTCGGCGCCGCGTTCCGCCGCCAGTCGGAGGAGATCGGTCGCGCCGCGGCCGAAGGCACGGACCGGATGGCGGCGCTCGGCAGTGCGGCGCGCGCGCTGGGCGAGGACTTCACCGCGGCCATCGATGCCGCGGCGGGCCGGGCCGCGGATCTGGCCGACTCGTTCCGCGCCAGCGCCGAGGGGCTGACCGGGGCGGCCCGCGGGGCCGCCGCCGACGCCGCCGCCGTCAAGGACGCGGTGCAGCAGCAGGTGCGCGAGCTGTCGGAGCTGTCGAACCAGGTCGGCGAGCTGACCGAGGCCGTGCACGCCACCCTGCGCGACCAGGCGGCGGCCGTCGCGGACGCCGCGGCGGCGGCCGACCGCGACATGTCGGGCGTCCGCCGGCAGCTTTTCGATCAGGTCGTGGTGCTGAACGCGGCGGCCGACCAGGTGAACGACCGGCTCACCGAGATCGGCGGCGCCGTCGCTGCCAAGGCGCAGTCGCTCGTCGCCGCCGCCAACCAGGCCCTCGATCGCGCCAAGGAGATCGGCGCCGCCGTCGAGCGCCAGGCCGATGCGGTGACCGGGGCGATCGACTGGGCGGCCGGCCGGGCGCAGGACTTCGGCGCCCGCTTCCAGCAGCAGACGGTGGCGTTGACCGAAGCAGCGGCGCTGGCGGTCGAACGCGCCGAGCAGTTGAAGAAGACCGAGGACGGGGTCGTGCGCGACCGATTCCTGCGCGCCGCCACGACCATCGTCGACGAGCTCAACACGCTGGCCGGCGACATCCACGCCGTGCTCGATCTCGACGTGCCGAAGGAAATCTTGCAACGCTTCCGCAACGGCGAGCGCTCGGTCTTCGCCCGCCGGCTGTTCCGGCACAAGGACGAATACCTGGTGCCGGGACTCGAGCAGCGCTTCGGCCAGGACCAGAAGTTCCGCGACCTGGTGACCCGCTACATGAAACGGTTCGAGGAGCTGCTGGCCCAGGCCGACGCGGCCGATCCGGAAAGCCTGCTCAACTCAACCTTCATCACCGCCGACATCGGCAAGCTCTACTTGGTGCTGTCGCGCAACCTCGGCCGCGCGGCGCGGCATTGACGCGGCCCCCGGCCGCGATTCCCGTTGTCTTTCGCGCGCGGCTGCCTAGTGTCCTGCCCCAGAAATTCGTTTCGAATTTCTGGGGTAAGCAGGCCACTAGATTCAAATGCTTAGTGGCCCGTTCACCCCGAAATTCGTGTAGCGAATTTCGGGGACGGGACACTATGTTAGCGCCATGCCGCCTGTCGAGGCGGCCATCCGCCGCCGCCGGTCCGGCGCGGCCCTGCCGGAGCCAAAGCGATGACGTCCTATACCACCGGTTTCGCCGCCCGCGGCGGCCAATGGGCGGCGCTACGCGCGCTGTTGCCCAATTTGTGGCCGGCTGGCGAGATCGAGCTGCGCGTCCGGGTGACGATCGCCGTCGTCCTTCTGGTGGCGGCCAAGGCCGCCAACGTTTATGTCCCGATCCTGTTCAAGGGCATGGTCGACGTCTTTTCGCCCGCCGCCGGAACCGTGCTCGTGGTGCCGGTCGGGTTGCTCCTTGCCTACGGCCTGGCGCGCGTGCTGGCGCTGGCCTTCGCCGAGCTGCGCGACGGCGTCTTCGCCAAGGTCGCGCAGCGCGCCATCCGCCGCGTCGCCCTCGCCACCTTCAGTCACTTGCACCGGCTATCTTTGCGCTTCCATCTCGACCGCCAGACCGGGGGCCTCAGCCGCGCCATCGAGCGCGGCGCCGCCGGCATCGAGTTCCTGCTGTTCTTCACCTTGTTCAACGTGGTGCCGACGCTGTTCGAGATCCTGCTGGTGTGCGGCATCCTGTGGGCGCTCTACGATTTTCGCTTCGCCGCCGTCACCTTCGTCACCATCGCCGGCTACATCTGGTACACGCTGGCCGTCACCGAATGGCGCATCAAGTTCCGCCGCCGCATGAACGAGGCCGATAGCGACGCCAACACCAAGGCGATCGACAGCCTGCTCAACTACGAGACGGTCAAGTACTTCAATAACGAGGAGCACGAGGCGCGGCGCTACGACGGGGCGCTGCGGAGCTATGAGACGGCGGCGGTGCAGAGCAAGACCAGCCTGTCGCTGCTCAACGTCGGGCAGGGCGCGATCATCGCCGCCGGCGTCACCGCGATCATGGCCATGGCGGCCTTCGGCATCGTCGGCGGACGCATGACCATCGGCGATTTCGTGCTGGTCAACGCCTATCTGATCCAGCTCTATCTGCCGCTCAACTTCCTCGGCACGGTCTATCGCGAGATCCGCCAGGCGCTGATCGACCTCGAGGCGATGATCGCGCTGCTGCACGAGGCGATCGAGGTCGAGGACCGGCCGGGCGCGCCGCCGCTCCGCGTGACGCGCGGGGCGCTGGCCTTCGAGGACGTCGACTTCGGCTACGACCCGCGGCGGCCGATCCTCGCGGGCGTTTCCTTCACCGTCGCGCCCGGCCGCACGCTCGCCATCGTCGGCCCGAGCGGCGCCGGCAAATCGACGATCTCGCGCCTGCTGTTCCGCTTCTATGACGTCGACCGCGGGCGCATCACGATCGACGGCCAGGACATCCGCGCGGTGCAGCAGACGACTCTGCGCGCCGCCATCGGTATCGTGCCGCAGGACACGGTGCTGTTCAACGACACGATCTATTACAACGTCGCCTATGGCCGCCCCGAGGCAAGCCGCGACGAGGTCGAGGCGGCGGCCCGGCACGCCCGCATCCACGACTTCGTCATGGGCCTGCCCGACGGCTACGAGGCCCGCGTCGGCGAACGCGGCCTCAAGCTTTCGGGCGGCGAGAAGCAGCGCGTCGCCATCGCCCGCACCATCCTGAAGCGGCCGGCGATCCTGCTGTTCGACGAGGCGACCTCGGCGCTCGACACCCACACCGAGAAGGAGATCCAGAAGAGCCTGCAGGAGGTCTCGGCCGAGCGCACGACCCTGATCATCGCGCACCGCCTCTCGACCGTGATCCACGCCGACGAGATCCTGGTGCTCGAGGCCGGGCGGATCGTCGAGCGCGGCCGCCACGCCGCGCTGCTCGCGGCGGGCGGGCGGTACGCGGCGATGTGGAAGCGCCAGCAGGAGGCGGCGGCCGACGAGACGCGGGTCGTCGAGGCGGCGCCGGCTTCTTGATCGGCGCGACGAGCCGGTGTAATGGCGGCGGACGGGTCAGGCCGCGCTTGTGTCGACGCCGCGCGTGTGCAGCAGTTCGCGCAGCTCGCCCGATTCGTGCATCTCGCGCACGATGTCGCAGCCGCCGACGAACTCGCCCTTGACGTAGAGCTGCGGCACCGTCGGCCACTGGCTGAACTCCTTGATGCCCTGGCGCAGGCTCGGGTCGGTCAGCACGTCGATGCCCTTGAACTTGACGCCGAGCTCGGTCAGCACCTGGACGACGGCGGCCGAAAACCCGCATTGCGGGAACACCGGGCTGCCCTTCATGTAGAGCACGACGTCGTTGCCCGTGACGTCCTGGCGGATGCGCTCGATTACCGGACTTGAAGTCATCGTTCGTTCCTTTTTCGTGGTCAGGCGCTCTTGGGCACGGCGGTCTGCAGGGCGAGCGCGTGCAGTTCGTCGCCCATCTTGCCGCGCAGCGCCTGATAGACCATCTGGTGCTGCTGGATGCGCGTCTTGCCGGCGAAGGCCGCGGCGGTGACATAGGCGGCGTAGTGGTCGCCGTCGCCGCGCAAATCCTCGATGACGACGGCCGCGCCGGGGATCGCCTCCTTGATCAGGCGTTCGATGTCGGCGGCGTTCATCGCCATGTTCAGTTCCTCTCGCCGCCCATATAGCGCGGCAACCAGCCCTCGTGGGCCTGTTTGAGCTCGGCCACCGATATGGGCCGCGACGACGGCAGAGTCAATGCGCCGCCGCCGGTGGTTCCGACCGCCTCGACGGCGACGCCGGCGGCCCCGGCCGCCGCCGCGATCGCCGATGCCGCCGCCTCGGCCGCCGTCACCAGATAGCGCCCCTGGTCCTCGCCGAACAACCATGAAATCGTTGCGGGTTTGCCCGAGGCGCGCGCGACCGCGGCGCCGATCCCGCCGGCCATCGCCATCTCGGCCAGCGCCACCAGCATTCCGCCGTCGGACAGGTCGTGGCAGGCGGTGATGCGCCCGGCCTCGATCAGCCCGCGCACGAAGTCGCCGTTGCGCCGCTCCGCCGCCAGGTCGACCGGGGGCGGCGGGCCGGCCTCGCGCCCAACGATCTCGCGCAAATAAAGCGAGCAACCGAGATGGCCGCGCGTCTCGCCGAGCAGCAGGATCGTCTCGCCGGCCGCCTTGAAGGCGAGGGTCATGGCCGCGCCTGCGTCGGCGATCAGGCCGACGCCGCCGATCACCGGGGTCGGCAGGATGCCCTTGCCGTTGGTCTCGTTGTAGAACGACACGTTGCCGGAGACGACCGGGTAGTCGAGCGCCAGGCAGGCCTCGCGCATGCCCTCGATGCAGCCGACGAACTGGCCCATGACCTCCGGCCGCTCGGGATTGCCGAAGTTCAGGTTGTCGGTGACGGCGAGGGGGCGCGCGCCGACGGCGGTCAGGTTGCGCCAGCTCTCGGCAACGGCCTGGGCGCCGCCGGTCCGGGGGTCGGCGGCGCAGTAGCGCGGCGTGCAGTCGGTGGCGAGCGCCAGCCCCTTGGCGGTGCCGCGCACGCGCACGACCGCGGCGTCGCCGCCGGGACGCTGCGCCGTGTCGCCCATGACCAGATGGTCGTACTGCTCCCAGACCCAGCGCCGGGACGCGAGGTCGGGGCAGGCGACGAGCCGCGCCAGGGCGTCGATCGGGTCGGAATCGGGGATCCCGGCCGCGTCGAGCTCGGGCGGCGCCGGCGTCGGCGTCCATGGCCGATCGTAGAGCGGCGCTTCCTCGACCAGCGGCTGCACCGGCAGGTCGGCGACGACGCGCCCGCCCATGCTCAGCACCAGCCGCCCGGTCTCGGTCAACCGCCCGATCTCGGCGAAGTCGAGCTCCCATTTCTCGAACACGGCGCGCGCCCGCGCCATCGCCGCCGGCCGCAGCACGATCAGCATGCGCTCCTGGCTCTCCGACAGCATGATCTCGTAGGGCGTCATTTCGGTCTCGCGCACCGGCACGCGATCGAGGTCGATCTCGATGCCGAGGCCGCCCTTGGCGCTCATCTCGACCGAGGACGAGGTCAGGCCGGCGGCGCCCATGTCCTGGATGGCGACGATGGCGTCGGTCGCCATCAGCTCGAGGCAGGCCTCGAGCAGCAGCTTCTCGGTGAACGGGTCGCCGACCTGCACGGTCGGCCGCTTGGCTTGCGCATCGTCGCGGAACTCGGCCGAGGCCATGGTCGCCCCGTGGATGCCGTCGCGCCCGGTCTTGGCGCCGACATAGATGACCGGATTGCCGGGACCGGAAGCGGCCGAGCGGAAGATGCGCTCGCGGTCGGCGATCCCGACGGTCATGGCGTTGACCAGGATGTTGCCGTTGTAGGACGGGTCGAAGTTGACCTCGCCGCCGACCGTCGGCACGCCGATGCAGTTGCCGTAGCCGCCGATACCGGCGACGACGCCGGCCAGCAGGTGCCGGGTGCGCGGGTCGTCCGGGCTGCCGAAGCGGAGCGCGTTCAGATTGGCGATGGGGCGCGCCCCCATGGTGAAGACGTCGCGCAGGATGCCGCCGACGCCGGTCGCCGCCCCCTGGTAGGGCTCGATGAAGGACGGGTGGTTGTGGCTCTCCATCTTGAACACCGCCGCCTGGCCGTCGCCGATATCGACCACGCCGGCGTTCTCGCCCGGCCCCTGGATCACGCAAGCGCCCGTCGTCGGCAGCGTCTTCAGCCAGCGCCGCGACGACTTGTACGAGCAGTGCTCGCTCCACATCACCGAGAAGATGCCGAGCTCGGTCAGGTTCGGGTCGCGCCCGAGGATGCGCAGGATGCGCGCGTATTCCTCGGCGGCGAGGCCGTGGGCGGAGATGGTGTCGGCGGGCAGGGGTTCGATCGCTTGCATCGGCTCGTATGGCTCGCGGGCAAGTGCGCTTTCTGCCCCGGCCACGCGCGGCCGTCAACCGGCGGCGTTGCGGGATCAGGGCAATTGCATAGGACGGCGCGCTCTCGGTGGGAGGAGGCCTGGATCGGCATCGTGCGTGCTTCGACAGGCTCAGCAAGAGGACTGTTCTTTGTGCCACGAAGATTTCCCCTCAGCCTGAGCTTGTCGAAGGCCGCAAGGACAGCCCTGCCGCGGCCATATGCGATAGCCTTGGTCGCCGGACGGCGTCCGGCGAGAGGGGCAAAAAATCGACGACCGACCCCATGCGCAGCGGGATTTCCCGCCGGAGCAGAGGCGCATTTCGCGGCCGCGACGAGCCTGTCGAGGCGCCGCAGGCAGGAGCGGGCCGCCCCGCGCAACGCCGCCATCTCGGCCGAGCGGGCGCCGTGTTTCCAGCCGGCGCGCCGGCTGCGCGCCAGGCCCGCGGGCGTGCGCGGCCCGGTGCTCGCGCCGCCGTGCATCCGGCAGCGGCCGTTGCGCATGGCAGGCCCGCGGCAGCCGTGGCCGAGCCTGGTCCTGGCGCCGCAGCGCGGGGCGGCCAGGAAATCGCCCGGCGGATTGCCGTTATTGAGCCGCCCGCGGCGGTTGGGCGGCAACGAGGCGGTGCCGTGAGGGCCGGCGGCGGGGTTCTCATGGAGGAGTGTCGTCATAACTGGCTCGGTTGCCGTGGGTAGTACCAACGGGTGGGATGTTCGCGAAATGTTCTAGTAGGAATTTAGGCCGGTGTCAAGCCGATCGGGCGCCTCGAAGAACCAGATTGCCTGCGGCCGATATCGCCTCGATCCTCTCATCTGTATCGAAAAATCCTGGCTGTCCCCCTATCCCTGCCTGCCGCGTCATAATGACCGCAGCGAATCACGTCATAGAGCGCGAAGGGAGAGGTTTTTCGAGGTGTCCTGGTGTGTTAGTTAGGGGTTAGTCCAGAAAGGAAGGGGTAAGACCTGAGGCTCCCAATGCTCTGGTTGAGATAGGTTGCCGACCGCTATCGCTAGTCCATCATCCAAGACGCCCAGCTTCCGCATGACTCGGTTAACGTTTTCTGCTCCCGCAACGTCGCCGACAACTACGTGGTACGCAGGTGAATGGGTGTTGGCTGAAGTGGACCCCGAAATTGGGACCGGTTGACTAATTGGATTTGAAGCCGTTCCGTGATGGCAAATGGAGCGGAAGATGACCAAGAGGCCGAGACGGAAGATCGACGCGGCGCTGAAGGCGAGGATCGCCTTGGAAGCGCTGCGGGAGCAGGCGACGGTGGCCGATCTGGCGCAACGTCACGAGGTCCACCCGAACCAGATTTACGCCTGGAAGAAGCAGCTTCTGGAGCACGCGGCGCGCGCCTTCGATCCCGGGAGCGGGAGCAACGGCGAGGGGCGGACGCAGGCCGCGAGATCGAGGATCTCTACGCCAAGATCGGCGAGCTCACGGTGGAACGGGATTTTTTAGCGCGGAGGTCCGGAAGATGAGCGCGCCGGACCGGAGAGCGCTGCTCGACCGCGATTGCGCCAAGCCGTCGATCCGCCGGCAGTGCGTGCTCTTGGGCGTCGCGCGCTCCGGTGTCTACCGGGCAGCGCGGCCGGCGAACGACGACGATCTGGTGCTGATGCGGCGGCTCGACGAGCTGTTCAGGGGCCGTGGCCGTTCCTGGGGTCGCGGCGGATGGCGGCGATGCTGCGGGCGGAAGGATGCCCGGTCCATCGCAAGCGGGTGCGGCGGCTGATGCGCAAGATGGGCATCGTGGCGCTGGGGCCGAAGCCGCGGACGACGAAGCCGGCGCCGGGGCAAGAAGGTGTTTCCCTATCTCCTGCGCGGCCTGGCGATCGAGCGGTCGAACCAGGTGTGGGCGGCCGATATCACCTATGTGCCGATCGGGCGCGGGTTCCTCTACCTGGTGGCGATCATGGACTGGGCGAGCCGGGCGGTGCTGTCCTGGAGGCTGTCGAACACGATGGACGTGTCGTTCTGCGTCTCGGCGCTCGAAGACGCCCTGGCCCGCTTCGGGCGGCCGGAGATCTTCAACACCGACCAGGGGAGCCAGTTCACCAGCACCGCCTTCACCGGCACGCTCGCCGCCGCCGGCGTCCGCATCTCGATGGACGGGCGCGGCCGATGGATGGACAACGTGTTCATCGAGCGGCTGTGGCGCAGCCTGAAGTACGAGGACATCTATCTGAAAGGCTACGCCGACGGCCGCGAGGCACGGGAGGGCATCGGCGCGTGGATCGCGTTCTACAACGGCCGCCGTCCGCACCAGGCGCTCGGCAACCGGACGCCGATGGCGGTGTGGCGGGACGGCATCA
>JBBECF010000198.1:0-10503 GCA_040881945.1 Dongiaceae bacterium
TAGGAACAAAGTCCTTTACCGGCGGCCCCGGTTCGTGCTTTGCTGCGGGCGACATGACGCCGCCGGACCGCCTGCACGCCGACCCCGACCGCGCCGATAGCGGAGACGCGCTCGACCGGCTCGCCCTGCTGGAGCGGCGCTACGACGGGCCGATCCCGGAGGCGATGCGGGCGGCGGTCCGGGGCGACGCCGCGGCCGGGGCGGCGGCCGAGGCGGCGCTGTTCGACCGGCTCGCCCGGCACGCCGTCGCCGCCCTGGCGGCATGGCGCGGGCGGCGCGGCGTGGGCGCGGCGGTCACGACGGCGATCGCCGCCGACCTGCGGCGCTATCGCGCGGCCGGTCTCGCCTGGCGACGGCCGCCGGGGACCGAGCCGTAGGCGATCGATCAAGGGTCTCTGCGCGGCCGGGGCCGCTTCGCGGGTTTTCGTCCGGCCGGCGCCGCGCGGCCGCCGCGCCGCGGCGCCGGCCGGGCCGCGCCGGCGGCGCCGTCCTCGGCCTCGAGCAGGTGCAGCACGAGCCCGCCGGTCACCGGTTCGGCTTCGACCAGGCGGACCAGCACCGCCAGCCCCAACGTATAGGTGCGGCCCCAGCGCCGCCCGACCAGGGCGTGGCGGGTTTCGTCGTGGACGTAGTAGTCGTTCGGCAGGCTGCCGATCGGCACCAGCCCGTCGGCGCCGCTGTCGTCGAGGGTGACGAACAGGCCGAAGCGGGTGACGCCGTTGATCCGCCCGTGGAAACTCGCGCCGACCCGGTCGGCGAGGAAGGCCACGGTATAGCGGTCGACGGCGTCGCGCTCGGCCGCCGCGGCGCGCTGCTCGGTCGCCGAGATGTGGACGCCGATGTCGGCAAAGGCGTCGCCCGCCGCCGGCGGCAGGCCGCCCGGCCCCAGGTCCAGCCCGGCGATCAGCGCCCGGTGCACCAGGAGGTCGGCATAGCGCCGGATCGGCGACGTGAAATGGCAGTAGCGGTGCAGTGCCAGCCCGAAATGGCCGATGTTCTCCGGGCTGTAGACCGCCCGCGACTGGCTGCGCAGCACGAGCCCGTGGACCATCGCCGCATAGGGCGTTTCGGCGGCGCGCTCGAGCACACGGGTGAAGCTCGCGGCCCGCATGACCTGGCCGCGCGCCAGCGCCAGGTCGAGCGTCGCCAGGAAGTCGCGCAGCGCCTCGACCTTCGCCGGGTCCGGCGCATCGTGGATGCGGTACATGCACGGCCGGCGCTTCGCCTCGAGGGTCTCGGCGGCGGCGACGTTGGCGGCGATCATGAATTCCTCGATCAGGCGGTGGCTGTCAAGCCGCTGCCGCGGCTCGATCCGCGCCACCCGGCCGTCGGGCCCCAGCACGACCTGGCGTTCGGGGATCTCCAGCTCGAGCGTGCCGCGCCGCGCCCGCGCCGCCAGCAGGGCCTGGAAGGCGCCGTAGAGCGGCGCGATCGCGGTCCCGACCAGGGGGCCGGTGGTGTCGTCGGTCATGCCGTCGCGCGCCTGCTGCACCTGCTCGTAGGTCAGCCGCGCCGCCGAGCGCATCAGGCCGCGCAGGAAGCGGTGGCGCAGGGGATTGCCGTCGCGGTCGATCCACAGCTCCGCCGCCAGGCACGGGCGGTCCTCGTCCGGCTTCAACGAGCACAGCTCGTTGGACAGCGCCGGCGGGAGCATCGGCACGGCGCGGTCGGGGAAGTACACCGAGTTGCCGCGCTCGTAGGCGCCGGCGTCGAGGGCGTCGCCCGGCCGCACGTAATGCGCCACGTCGGCGATGGCGACGACCAGCCGCCAGCCGCCCGGGTTGCGCGGCTCGGGATCGGGCGCCGCCCACACCGCGTCGTCGAAATCGCGGGCGTCGGCGCCATCGATGGTGATCAGCGGCAGGTCGCGCAGGTCGGTGCGCCCGCCCGGCCCGACCGGCGCGGCCGCATCGGCCTGGGCCAGGGCCGCGGCCGTGAACTCGGTCGGCAAGTCGTGCTCGTGGATCGAGATCAGGGTGATCGAGCGCGGCTCGTCCAGATGTCCCAGCCGTTCGACGACGCGCGCCTGGAGCAGACCCGTCCGGTGGGTGTGCAGGACCTCGGCCAGGACCAGGTCGCCGGGCTTCGCGCCGTCGGAGTCGTCGCGGGCAATGCGGAATTCGGTCTTGACGCGCCGGTCGGTCGGCCGCAGGCGCCCGCCCTCGGGGCCGAGCTCGTAGATGCCGAGCACGCGTTGCGGCACGCCGGCCAGCCGCCGGATCGGCCGCGCCTCGTAGGTGCCGTCCTCGCCGCGCGAGAGACGCGCCAGCACCCGGTCGCCGGGCCCGAACGCCGGCGTGCCGTGCCGGTCCGGCCCGAGATAGATGCGCGGCGGCGCCGTTTCCTCGGTCCATTGCAGCGGGCGGGCGAGGACCTCGCCATCGGCATCGGTGCCGGTGACCTCGAGCGCCGCCACGGCCGGGAGCGCGCCCGGCCGCGCCACCCGTCGCCCGCGCCCGCGGTCGACCCGGCCGTCCCGTTCCAGCTCCTTGAGCATGGCCTTGAGCGGGATGCGGTCGGCGCCGGCGATCCGGAAGGCGCGGGCGATCTCGCGCTTGCCGACCGGCGTCGGACTGTCGTGGATGAAGTCGAGGAGCTGCTGCTTGGTCGGCAGCGGCGCCTTCTTCTTGCTCTTGCCGTCGCTCATGCCCGCGACCCGCCACGCCGGAGCCGTGGCGAGGCGGGTCGGGCCGGCGTCTTGATCTCGACCTCGACGAAGGCGAAGTCGCAATCGTTGGCGTTGACGACGTCGTGCTCGACGCCGGCGGGGCGGAAGTATGAGCGGCCGGCGACCAGCTCGGCCTCGGTTTCCGCCTTGCCGTCGCTCAGGCGCAGTCGGCCCGAGGTCAGCGGCACGATGACGTAGTCATAGGCGTGGCGGTGCCAGCCCGTCGCGGCGCCGGGCGCGAAGCGCCACTCGGTGACCTTCACGCGCTCGTTGTCGACCTGCACCGTCGGTTGCGCGGCCGGCGCCGGCCGGCCTGTCTTGCCCGTCATGTCGGATCGTCTCCCTGCCCGGTTCGCCCCGCCGGCGATCCTATCCCGGATTTTCGGCGGGCGCGACCGGCAGGGCGGTCAGTCCCAGGGCTATTTCATCTGCGATGTTACCGGCTCGGCCGGAGACCTGGAACAGCTTTGTGCGTGCTTCGACAAGCTCAGCATGAGGTTATTTCTTTCTGCCACCAAGGTTCTACCTCATCCTGAGCCTGTCGAAGGACGCACAATGGCGATGCAAGGCTGTTCACGGCGCCAAATGCGGTACTTCCACGGTCATTCCTTGGCGGCGGTCTTGCCGCGGCGGCGCGGCGGCGGCTTGGCGGCGGCGGCGGCCTTCACGGCCTTCGCCGCGCGCGGTCGCTTGGCGGCGGCGGCGCGCGGCGCCTTGCCGCCCTTCTTCGCCTTCGCCCGCTCGGCCTGTTCGGCCAGCAGCCGCACCGCCGCCTCGACCGTAAGCTCGTCGCTCGACATCGACTTCGGCAACGAGGCGAGCTGCTTGCCGTGGCGCAGATAAGGGCCGTAGCGGCCGCTGTGCAGCGTGATCGGCTTGCCGTCCGCCGGGTGGTCGCCGACGGCGGTGCCGGCGGGGCCGCGGCCCTTCGCCTCCGCCAGCAACGCGACGGCGCGGTTGGCGCCGATGCTGAACAGGTCGTCGTCGCGGCCGAGCGACTTATAGGCGCGGCCGTGCTTCACGTAGGGACCGAAACGGCCGATGCCCACGAAAATCGGCTCGCCGGTCTCCGGGTGCTTGCCGATCTCGCGCGGCAGCGCCAGCAGCGCGAGCCCGCGGTCGAGATCGAGTTCGCCCGGCGCCAGGCCGCGCGGCAATGACACCCGCTTGGGCTTCTCCTCGGCGTCGCCGTTCGCCTCGCCGAGCTGCACGTACGGCCCGTAGGGCCCGCGGCGCAGGGACACCGCCAGGCCGGTCGCGGGGTCGCGGCCGAGTTCGCGCGGGCCGTCCGCCTCGGCCTCGCCGTTCTCGCCGTTGCGCATCGCCAGCGGGCGCGTATAGCGGCACTCGGGATAGTTCGAGCAGCCGACGAAGGCGCCGTAGCGGCCGAGCTTCAGGCTCAGCCGGCCCTTCTGGCAGGCCGGGCACTGGCGCGGGTTGTTGCCGTCCTCGGGAAAGAAATGGCGGCCGAGCTCCTCGTCGAGGGCGTCGATGACCTGGGTGATGCGCAAGCCCCGGGTCTCCTCGATGGCCGCGCTGAACGCGCCCCAAAAACCGCGCAGCACCGTCTTCCACTCGATGCGCCCGCCCGAGATGTCGTCGAGCTGGTCCTCGAGCTCCGCGGTGAAATTGTACTGGACGTAGCGTTCAAAGAAGCTGGTGAGGAACGCGGTCACCAGCCGGCCGCGGTCCTCCGGCTGGAAGCGACGCTTCTCCAGGCGGACGTAGTCGCGGTCCTGCAACACCTGCAGGATCGAGGCATAGGTCGAGGGGCGGCCGATGCCGAGCTCCTCGAGCCGTTTGACCAGGCTCGCTTCCGAGAAGCGCGGCGGCGGCTGCGTGAAGTGCTGCGCCGGCACGACGGCGTCGCGCGCCACGGTCTCGCCGGACGACAGCGGCGGCAGGCGCCGGTCCGCTTCATCGTCCTCGGCCGGCTCGTCGCGGTCCTCCTGATAGAGCGCGAGAAAGCCGTCGAAGACGATGACCGAGCCGGTCGCGCGCAACGTCGCGGCGCCGCCGGCGGCGGCGATGTCGACCCCGACCTGATCGATGACCGCGCTCGCCATCTGGCTCGCCAGCGTCCGTTTCCAGATCAGCTCGTAGAGGCGGAGTTGGTCGCGGTCGAGGGCGCGCGTCAGGCCGTCGGGGCGGCGGGTCACATCGGTCGGGCGGATCGCCTCATGCGCTTCCTGCGCGTTCTTCGCCGTGCTCTTGTAAACGCGCGGGCTCTCCGGCAGGTACTTGTCGCCGTGCTGCCGGGCAATCAGCCCGCGGGCAGCGACGATCGCCTCCTGCGACAATTGCACGCCGTCGGTGCGCATGTAGGTGATCAGGCCGACCGCCTCGCCGTTCACGTCGATGCCCTCGTAGAGGCGCTGCGCCATGCGCATCGTATGCGTGGCGCCGAACCCCAGCTTGCGCGACGCCTCCTGTTGCAGGGTCGAGGTGGTGAAGGGCGGAAAGGGATTGCGCCGGACGGTCTTGCGCTCGACGTTCGCCACCGTGAACGGGTCGCCGGCCATGAGGCGGGCGACCGCCGTCGCGGCGGCGGCCTCGGTGCCGAGGTCGAACTTGTCGAGCTTGCGGCCGTCGAGATGGGTCAGGCGGGCGCCGAAGGGGGCGCCGGCCGGCGTCTTGAACTTGGCCTCGACGGTCCAGTATTCCTGCGGCTTGAAGACCTCGATCTCGGCTTCGCGCTCGCAGATCAGGCGCAGCGCCACCGACTGCACCCGTCCGGCCGACCGGCTGCCCGGCAGCTTGCGCCACAGCACCGGCGAGAGCGTGAAGCCGACCAGGTAGTCGAGGGCGCGGCGCGCCAGGTAGGCGTCGATCAACTCCTTGTCGAGTTGGCGCGGATGGCGCATGGCTTCGAGCACCGCCGTCTTCGTGACCTCGTTGAAGACGACGCGCGCCACCTCGACGCCCTTCAGCGCCTTGCGCCGGTGCAGCTCCTCGGCGATGTGCCACGAGATCGCCTCGCCCTCGCGGTCGGGGTCGGTCGCCAGGATCAGCCGGTCCGCCTTCTTGACCGCGCTCGCGATCTCGTTCAGGCGCTTCTCCGCCTTGGCGTCGACCTGCCAGATCATGGCGAAGTCCTCGTCCGGGCGCACCGAGCCGTCCTTGGCCGGCAGGTCGCGGACATGGCCGAAGCTGGCCAGGACCTGATAGTCGGGGCCGAGGTACTTGTTGATGGTCTTTGCCTTGGCCGGGGATTCGACGACGACGACGTTCATCGGCCTCACGCTTGTTTCCGCCGCCCGATCGCGGGGGGCGGGTCACGGAACATGCGCTGGCGTGGTTAACAACAAGGAAACGCGGTGGCCCGGATGGCGCTCCAGGCGGCCCGCGAGCTCCAGTTCCAGCAGTACCGTGCCCACGACGGGGGCAGAGACTTGGCACCGGCGGAGCAGTTCGTCAACCGCGACCGGGGTGGGCCCGAGCAGCGATTCGATCCGCTCGCGCGCCTCGCCGAGCTCCGGATCGTCGGTCGCCGCCGGTCCGGCGGGCGCGAAATCCGGCGCCGGCGGCTCGGTCAATGACGGCCGCGTCATGCCTTCGAGGGCGGCCAGCACGTCGGCCGCCGTCTCGACCAGGACCGCGCCCTGGCGCAGCAGGTCGTTGGCGCCGCGGCTGCGCGGGTCGAGGGGCGAGCCCGGCACGGCGAACACCTCGCGTCCCTGCTCGAGGGCGAGCCGGGCGGTGATGAGCGAGCCCGAGCGCAGCGCCGCCTCGACCACGACCACGCCGAGGGCGAGGCCGGAGATCAGGCGGTTGCGATAGGGGAAGTGGCGCGCCTGCGGCTGCGTCCCCTGCGGCTGCTCGGCGATGAGCGCGCCGCGCCCGGCGATGGCGCGGTGCAGCGCCTCGTTCTCCGGCGGATAGACGACGTCGATGCCGCCGGCGAGCACGGCGACGGTGCCGCTGTCGAGGCTGCCGCGGTGGGCGGCGCCGTCGATGCCGCGGGCCAGGCCCGAGACGACGACGAAGCCGGCGGCGCCGAGCTCGCGGGCGAGCGTCTCGGCCAGGCGCATGCCGTTGGCCGAGGCGTTGCGGGCGCCGACCACGGCGACGGCGGGCCGCCGGAACACGCCGGGATCGCCGAGCACGGCGAGCAGCGGCGGCGCGTCGTCGAGCGCCGCCAGCGCCTCGGGATAGTCCGGCTCGATGCCGGCGACGAGCCGGGCGCCGAGCGCCGCCAGCGCCGCCACCTCGCGCGCCGCCGCCGCCTGGGGGCACAACGTCAGGCTCTTGCGCAGCCCGCCGCGCCGCGCCAGCTCGGGCAGCGCAGCGAGGGCGGCGCCGGCCGAGCCGAAGCGGCCGAGGAGCTGGCGGAACGTGACCGGCCCGACGTTCTCGCTGCGGCTCAGCCGCAGCCAGTCGAGCCGCTCGGCATCGGTCAGGGTCCGGCGCGACGCGGGCATCGCAAGAGGTTGAAGGACGCCCGCTAGGGGGTCAATACTGCTACCCCAGATTGTCATTGCCGGGCTTGACCCGGCAATCCACCCTCGGGTCAAGCCCGACGGTGCGGTTTCGCGATGGATGCCCGTGTCGAGCACGGGCATGACAACCGGAAGTAGCATGACTGCGCCGTTCTTTCGTCGGCGGTTTGCAGGCAATGGGAAACCGGACAGCCACGGACTATCACTGAGGAATGCGATGGCGAACCGGATGCCCGCGGTACACCCCGGCGAGATTCTTCGCGGCGAGCTCGACGAGCTCGCCATGTCGGCAAGTGCGTTGGCCAAGGCGCTCGGCGTCGCCCCCAATCGCGTCACCGCGATCCTCAACGGTCAGCGCGGAATCACGGCCGACACGGCGTTGCGGCTGTCGCGATATTTCGGAACGTCGCCGGAATTCTGGATGAACCTCCAGCGCAGCTACGACCTCAAGCTCGCCAAGCAAAAGGCCGGCAAGGACATCGACCGCGCCGTGCGGCCGCGGGCGGCGTAAGCGCCGACGCGGCCTACTTCCCAGTCCCGGCGATGTCGTGGGTGCCGCGCGTCAGATAATAGGCGAGCAGGATCGGCACGAAGGTGACCGCGATCACGAACACGGCGACGACGTTGGTCACCGGGCGCTGGCGCGGCCGCACCAGCTCGGTCAGCATCCAGATCGGCAGCGTCGTCTGCTGGCCGGCGGTGAAGGTCGTCACGATCACCTCGTCGAACGACAGGGCGAAGGCGAGCATGCCCCCGGCCAGCAGCGCCGTCGCGATGTTGGGCAGCACGACGTGGCGGAAGGTCTGGAAGCCGTCGGCGCCGAGGTCCATCGACGCCTCGATCAGCGCCGGCGAGGACCGGCGCAGCCGCGCGACCGCGTTGTTGTAGACGACGACGATGCAGAAGGTCGCGTGGCCGAGCACGATGGTCCAAGTGCTGAACGGGATGTCGCCGAGGTTGAAGGCGGCGCGCAAGGAAATGCCGGTGACGATGCCGGGCAGCGCGATCGGCAGCAGGATCAGGAGCGAGATCGCCTCGCGCCCGAAGAACCGGCTGCGGTAGAGCGCGCCGGCCGCTGCCGAGCCGAGCAGCAGCGCGACAAGCGTCGACATCGCCGCCACGCGCAGCGACAGCAGGAGCGCGTCCCAGATGTCCTGGCGGCCCCAGGCGACGGCGAACCACTTCAGCGTCAGGCCCGGCGGCGGGAAGACGAAGCTCTTGTCGTCCGTCGTGAAGGCGTAGAGCAAGATGAACCCCAGCGGCACGTGCAGGAACAGGAGCCCGCCGCCGGCGGCGAGGCGTAGGCCGAGCCCGGCGCGCGGCCGGTCGTCTGTGCGCCTAAAGGGCATCGAACGCCCCCAGGCGCTTCGCCGCCGCCAGATAGACCGCCATGATGACGATCGGCACGACGGCGAAGGCGGCGGCGAGCGGGATGTTGCCGGCGGTGCCCTGATGGGCGAGCACGACCATGCCGATGAACGGCCGCGAATTGCCGATGATCGTCGGGATGATGTAGTCGCCGAGGGTGAGCGAGAAGGTGAAGATCGACCCCGCGGCGACGCCGGGGACGGCGAGCGGCAGGATCACCCGGCGGAACGTCGCGCCCGGCCGCGCGCCGAGGTCGGCCGACGCCTCGATCACCGAGCGCGGCACGCGCTCGAGCGCCGCCTCGATCGGCAGAATCATGTAGGGCAGCCAGATATAGACGAACACCAGGAAGGTGCCGATATAGGACACCGACAAGGACGGCCCGCCGATCACCGGCGCCGCCAGCACGCCGTCGAGCAGCCACAGCAGGTGCAGCTTCGCGAACAGCCAGGTCACGACGCCTTCCTTGGCGAGCAGCAGCTTCCAGGCATAGACGCGCACCAGATAGCTCGACCACAGCGGCAGCATGACGGCGAGATAGAACAGCGCCTTGGCGCGCGCCCCCGCGAACCGCGCCATGTAATAGGCGATCGGGAAGGCGATCGCGGCGGCTGAGACGGTGACCAGCGCGGCCATGCCGGCGGTGCGCTGGATGACCGCGATGTTGGCCGGCGTGAACAGCTCGGCATAGGTGCGCAACGTGAACTCGCGCACGACCAGCCCGGTGAAGCCGTCGATATAGAAGAAGCTTTGCAACAGCAGCGCGAAGAGCGAGCCGAGATAGACAATGCCGAGCCACAGCAGCGGCGGCGTCAGCAGCAGCATGAGCAGGAGCGCCGGCCGCAGATAGAGCGCCGTCGACAGCCGGCGCCCGAGCGAACCGGCCGCCGCGCTCACCGGGGGCGCCCGATGTACTGGTTGTGGGCGCGCCGCCAGATCAGGCGCACCGGGCGGCCCGGCTCGGGGCCGGCCGCCTGCCCCGAGGTCTCGCGGTTCTGGTCGATGACGGTCAGCTCGCCGCCGCCGTCGAGGACGACGTTGAAACGGGTGTTGGCGCCGAAATAGAGCACGCTCGCGACCCGGCCCGCGACGGCGAAGCAGTCGGCCGGCACCGCCGCGTCGGGCGCGGCCAGGCGGATCTTCTCCGGGCGGATCGAAAACGCCCGCGGCGCGCCGGCGATCGCCGCCGCCACGGCGCCTTCGAGCAGGTTCGACACGCCGACGAAGCCGGCGACGAAGACGGTCGCCGGGTGCTCGTAGATCTCCTCCGGCGTGCCGATCTGCTCGATGCGGCCGCGGTCGAACACCGCCAGCCGGTCGCTCATGCTCAAGGCCTCGCCCTGGTCATGGGTGACATAGATGAAGGTGATGCCGACGCGCCGCTGGAGCGCCTTCAACTCGACCTGCATCTGCTCGCGCAGCTTGAGATCGAGCGCGCCGAGCGGCTCGTCGAGCAGGAGCACGCTCGGCTGGTTGACCAGCGCGCGGGCCAACGCCACGCGCTGGCGCTGGCCGCCGCTGAGCTGGCTTGGGCGGCGCCCGGCCAGGCCGGCGAGCGCCACCATCTCCAGCATCTCCTCGACGCGCCGGCGCCGCTCGGCCTTGGCGACCTTCCGGATCATCAGGCCGTAGGCGATGTTGTCGCCGACGGTCATGTGCGGGAACAGGGCGTAGTCCTGGAACACCGTGTTGACGTCGCGCTCATAGGGCGGAACGCCGGCCATGGAACGGCCGTGGATCAGGATCGTTCCGGCGGTCGGCCGCTCGAATCCGGCGATCAGCCGCAGGCAGGTCGTCTTGCCCGAGCCCGACGGCCCGAGCATCGAGAAGAACTCGCCGTCGCGGATTTCGAAGTCGACACCGTCGACGGCGCGCACCGCGCCGAAATGGCGGCTGACGTTTGCGAAGCTGACGGCGATGGAGGTCTCGGGGGTCATGGCGCTGGACACGGCCGACGAAGGCCGCCGGTCGGGTCCTCGCACGGCCGGGCCGGCGGGGGCGCGCCCCCGCCGGCCCGGCCGTGCGAGG
>JBBECF010000198.1:10513-12210 GCA_040881945.1 Dongiaceae bacterium
GGGGGGGGGGGGGGGGGGCCCCCCCCCCCCCCCCCCCCGCCGCGGTCAACGGCCGCCGAGCACGGCGATGTAGTCGGAAACCCACCGGTAATAGGGCACGCACTCCTTGCCGCCCTTGGGGTCGCCGCAGTCGGCGCGCGGCGTCTTCCAGAAGGCGATGCGCTCGAAGTTGCCCATGCCGTTCACGTCGCAGCCCGTATCGCCGAGCAGGGCGTTGCCCTTGCACGCCGCCGGCACGGCCGGGACCGAGCCGAACCAGGCGGCGAGATCGCCCTGCAACTTCGGGTTCAGCGAATGCTCGAGCCACAGATACGCGCAATTGGGATGCGGCGCGTTCGCGTGCATCATCGTGGTGTCGGCCCATCCGGTCGCGCCCTCGACCGGGATGGTGCTGGCGACCGGCGCCTTCTGCGAGGCCAGCAGGTTGACCTGGAACGGCCAGGACGACGAGGCGACGAAGCCCTCGTTGGTGAAATCGTCGATCTGCACGAAGGCGTCGTGCCAATAGCGGGCGACGAGCTGGCGCTGCGCGCGCAGCAGCACGAGCGCCGCCTGATACTGGTCCTCATTGAGGGCATAGGGGTCCGCGATGCCGAGCTCCGGCTTGTGGGTCTTCAGGTAAAGCGCCGCGTCGGCGATGTAGATCGGGCCGTCGAAGGCCTGCACGCGCCCCTTGTTCGGCTTGCCGTCGGGCAGCGTCTTCTCGGTGAACACCACGTCCCAGCTCGTCGGCGCCTCGGGGAAGACCTTGGTGTTGTACATCAGCACGTTGGCGCCCCACTGATAGGGCGCGCCGTAATGCTTGCCGTCGACGGTATGCCACGGCGCGTTCTGCAGGCGCTCGTCGACCGTGCCCCAGCTCGGGATCAGCGCGGTATTGACCTCCTGCACGCGGCCGCCGGCGATCAGCCGCAGGCTGGCGTCGCCCGAGGCGGTGACCAGGTCGAAACCGCCCTCGTTCATCAGCGCCACCATCTCGTCCGAGGTGTTGGCGGTCTTGATGCGGACCGCGCAGCCGGTCTTCTTCTCGAAGTCCGTCACCCAGTCGTAAGCCTTGTCGGTGTCGCCGCGCTCGATGTAGCCGGGCCAGGCGACGATATCGACCGTGCCCTCGGCCTGGCCGAGGCTCTGCATCGGCTCGGCCAGGGCGAACGCGCCGCCCGTGGCGGCGGCGCCGGCGACCATGGCCGCGCACGCGACCACTGACCGCAGGATCCTCCCAATCATTTGACGTCTCCCTATGTTGCGGTCGGGCGAACGCACGCGTGCCGACGCCCGAGCGGACGCAAACGCTATCGCGCCCGCCGGCGATTGTAAAATCGGAAATGGCCGCGTTTCAGGCGCCGCGGCCGGCGCCGCGCAAGCAGTGCAGCGCCCACAACGCCAGGGTGACCAGGATGACGGCGCCTGCCTGATGGGCGGCGGCGAGCGGGATCGGCACCGCCAGCAGCAGGGTGGCGATGCCGAGCCCGGCCTGCGCGAACACCATGACCGAGAACAGGTTCACGGCCGCGCGCGCCGGCCCGGGCAGGGGCGCGGCGCGGCCGCCGAGCCACAGCCACGCGGTCAGCGCCGCCAGCGCGACCGCCAGGACGCGGTGCGCGAACTGCGCCGTGGCCGGGTTCTCGAACAGGTTGATCCAGGCCGGCTCGAGGCGCAGGGCGTCCGCCGGCACCAGGCGTCCGCCCATCAAGGGA
>JBBECF010000199.1:0-4939 GCA_040881945.1 Dongiaceae bacterium
CCGGCGGCGGCGGCCACGGCCTGCTCGAGCGGCACGCCGAGCGCGACCAGGTAATCGACCGTGTTGAGCGGCTGCCCGTCGGGGCCGAAGAACACGACCGGCATGCCCGCCACGATCGCGTCCATCAGCCCTTCGATCACCACGACGCCGCCGTTCGGCGCCGTGATCTCGGCGTTGCCGCCCACGGCGACCACGTCCTCGGGATCGAACGGGAAGGCGAAATTCAGCGGCTGCCCGTCGAACTGGATCGTCACCCGCTCGCCCGGCCCCGGCATGGGGATCGAGGGCGCGCCGTTGGCCTGGGCGAGCTGCACCGCGCCCGGGCCGTCCGCTTGGGTCTGGGGCAAATTCTCGCCGCTGCCGTCGCTCTGCGCCGAGGAGAGACCGTCGCTGGTGGTGGAATCCATGGTCATTTTCCTGTTACTCCCCGGTTTCCGGGCGTTCCGCCCGGCCGCTTACCTGCGCCATTCGAATTGGCAACAAATTCGTCGCGAATGCAGGCGGCAGAATAGCCGCCGGCGCGCCGGCCGGGAACCCGCCGCGGCGCCGAAACCGATACATCGGTGTGTGGTTTACTGTTTATTTATTTCTAGAACCGGCCGCCAGGAAGGGCGGCGGGCGCCGCCTCAGGCGGTCGTGATGGTCACGTCGACCTCGGGCGAGTAGTAGAGCTTGGTCCCGCCCTCGAACATGAAGTAGGACAACCCGCCGACGTCGAAGCCGTCGGCGGTCAGGTGGCTCTCGGCGATGCCGAAATCGGCCACCCTCTGGTCGGTGACGATGCTCAGGCGCACACCCTCGCCGGCGCCGACGATGACAATCTCGCCGTTGGCGTCGGGCAGCAGGTCGGCGAAGGAGAGCACGATGCCGGGCTCGATCGCCGCCGACTCGGCCGCCAAACGCGGCGCGCCGCCGCCCTCACCGCCGGGCAGCGGCAGGTCGTCGGAACGATCGATCGGTCCCGTATCGGTCATCAAGAACGCCCTCGCCACCTCGCCGCCGCCGCTCGCGCGCGGAGCGGTTTTTTTGCCTTATTACGACCTTTACTCCCGAAATAATCGCATTTCAATCGAATATTATCGTTAACGCGCCGCGAAGGTGTCGACCAGGACCAGGAAGCTGAAGTCGTCCGGCCCGGTCACCGCCGCCGGGCACAGATTGGCGCTCGCGACGATGACCCGGCCCGGGCGCACGGAGACGAGCCGCGCCGGGAACACCGCGGCGACGCCGCGGCCGAACTGCTCGAGGATGGAAGCGAGCGGCGGCGTCGAGCGCACCTGGAACAGGTGCTCGAACGACTGCCCGACGATGCCGGCGTCCTCGGCCCGCATCCACTGCCGCGCCGCCGCGTTGACGCGCAGGATGCGGCAGTCATGGGCGACGACCAGCGCCGGCGCCGGGCAGGCCTCGACGAACAGCGCGATCGAGGCCGGCCCGGCGCTCAGCGCCCGCGTCTGCAGCGCGTCCTCGAGCCGCTTCGCCCGCGCCAGCGCCTGCTCCAGACAGTACCGGCGCAGCGCCCCGGTGACGCCGGTTGCGTCGGCGTCGCGCGCCACCTGGGCGACGAGCCGGTTGAGGCGCAGGCCCGCGGCGGCCGCCAGCTCCTCGAGGTTGCGCCAGACGACGTCGTCGAGCTTGACGGAGAACCGTCGGCCTTCGAACTGAATGATGCGGTGGCGCATGGCGGCCGGTCCCCTGGGGCGTCGCGGCGACGGCAGCCTGTTGATCTAGCGCCGATTCGTCAAGATTCCGCGAATCTCGGCGGACGGCCGGCGGCGCCTTCGCGCTTTCTTAACCTCGTTGCGCCAGCGTGCAGGCGCCCGTTCCGGGGGACCGACCGCATGCCTTTCGTCAAACGCGACGCCACCGGCGCCCTCGCCGCCTTGTTCCGCGAGCGCGCCGCCGACGCGACCGAGTACCTGGCCCCCGATCACCCGGCCGTGCGTGCCTTCGCGGCCGCCGCCCCGGCCGAACCCACGGCCAGGGCCCGGCTCCTCGACTCCGATCTCGATATGATCCGGGTGTACGAGGATCTGATCGACGTGCTCATGGAAAAGCGTCTGGTGGCGCTCACCGACTTCCCGCCGGCGGCGCAGGGCAAGCTGGTCCGGCACAAGCGGCTGCGCGACTCGCTGCACGCGATCGGCGACGTCATCCAGGCCGAGGACGACGGAATCTTTTAGCGTCCCGGCTTTCACTCCGCCTTCAGGACGCCGCGCCGGACCTGGTCGCGCTCGATCGATTCGAACAGCGCGCGGAAGTTGCCTTCGCCGAAGCCCTCGTCGCCCTTGCGCTGGATGATCTCGAAGAAGATCGGGCCGATCACGGTGTCCGTGAAGATCTGCAACAGAATCCCGCCGCCCGGCGCCCCGTCGATCAGCACCCGGTCGGCGCGCAGGCGGGCCACGTCCTCGCCGTGGCCGGGCAGACGCGCGTCGATCATGTCGTAATAGGTGTCGGGTACGTCCATGAAGCCGACGCCGCGGGCGCGCAAGGCTTCGACCGCGCCGTGGATGTCGGCGGTGGACAGAGCGATGTGCTGGATGCCCTCGCCGCGATAGGCGCGCAGATATTCCTCGATCTGCGACTTGTCGTCCGACGATTCGTTGATCGGGATGCGGATCTTGCCGCACGGGCTGGTCATCGCCCGGCTTTTCAGCCCGGTCAGCTTGCCCTCGATGTCGAAATAGCGGATCTCGCGGAAGCCGAACAGGCGCTCATAGAACTCCGCCCACTGGTCCATGCGGCCGCGATGCACGTTGTGCGTCAGGTGATCGACATGTGTCAGGCCAGCGCCGGCCGGTCGCGCTTCGGCGCCGGTCGGCACGAAATCGACGTCGTAGATCGAGCGCTCGCCGTAGCGGTCGACGAGATAGATCAGGCTGCCGCCGATGCCTTCGATCGCGGGGATGTTCAGCTCCATCGGCCCGACCCGGCCGGCGACCGGCCGCGCGCCCAATTTCACCGCGCGGTCATGGGCGTGCGCGGCGTTTTTCACGCGGAACGCGATAGCGCAAACCGACGGCCCGTGGATCCGGGCGAAGGCCTGGGCGAAACTCTCCGACTCGGCGTTGAGGATGAAGTTGACGTCGCCCTGGCGGAACAGCGTCACGTCCTTCGCGCGGTGCCGGGCGACGGGCGCGAAGCCCATGCGTTCGAACAGCGCGGCCAGCGCCCCGGGGTCGGGCGCGGCGTATTCGACGAACTCGAATCCGTCGGTGCCCATCGGGTTGGCGGTCGGATCGGTCATGCGGACCTCCTCGGGCCTTATCTCGGCCCCTCGTAGCGCACCACCTCCTGCTCGATGGCGCCGAAGATCGAGCGGCCGTCGGCGTCGAGCATCTTGATCCGCACCCGGTCGCCGAAGCGCAAGTACGGCGTCGTCGGCGCGCCCGAGTCGAGCTGCTCGAGCACGCGCCGCTCGGCGATGCAGGACGAGCCCGTTGCGCGGTCGCGGTTCGACACCGTGCCCGAGCCGACGATCGTGCCGGCGCCGAGGCTGCGCGTCCTGGCCGCGTGCGCGATCAGCGTCGGGAAATCGAAGGTCATGTCCGTGCCGGCATCGGGCCGGCCGAACGGCGCGCCGTTGAGATGGCTGAGCAGCGGCAGATGCAGCCGCCCGCCGTCCCAGGCGGCGCCGAGCTCGTCGGGCGTCGCCGCGACCGGCGAGAAGGCGCTGGCCGGCTTGCTCTGGAAGAAGCCGAAGCCCTTGGCCAGCTCGCCCGGCACCAGGTTGCGCAAGGACACGTCGTTGACCAGCAGCAGCAGCTTGATGTGGTGGCCGGCGGCTTCGGCCGTCGTCCCCGCCGGCACGTCGTCGGTGACGACCGCGATCTCGGCCTCGAAGTCGATGCCCCAGGCCTCGTCCGCCGCCTCGATCGGATCGCGCGGGCCGAGGAACCCGTCCGACCCGCCCTGATACATCAAGGGGTCGGTCCAGAAGCTCTCCGGCATCGCGGCGCCGCGCGCTTTGCGCACCAGCTCGACGTGGTTGACGTAGGCGCTGCCGTCCGCCCACTGATAGGCGCGCGGCAGCGGCGCGGCCAACGCGGCGGGGTCGAGCGCGAAGGCGCCCGGCGCCTCGCCCAGATCGAGCAGCCGCGCGACCGAGCGCAGCTCGGGCGCCAGCGTCGTCCAGTCGTCGAGCGCCGCCTGCAGCGTCGGCGCGATGCGCGGCACGGCGACGGCCCGCACCAGCGCCCGGTCGACGACGACCAGCGTCCCGTCCCGCCCGCCCGCCTTGAGCGAACCCAGCTTCACCGGCCGCTCTCGCCCTTCCACGAGTCGACGTAACCGGTCCACTCGATGCCGTCGGGCAGCGTGCCCACGTCGAGCGCGTCGCGCGTATCGACCATGACCGCGACTTCGTCGGTCGCCGGCCGCTTCGGCTTCAGAGCGGCCTGCAGCGCCTTCGGATGCGGCCCGTGGGTGAAGCCGCAGGGGTGGAAGGTGACCATCCCCGGCTTGATGTTGTCGCGGCTGAAGAAGTCGCCGGCGTGGTAGAAGATGACCTCGTCGTAGTCGTCGTTGTTGTGGAAGAACGGCACCTTGAGCGCGCCGGGGTCGGTCTCGAACGGGCGCGGCGCGAAGGTGCAGACGACGAAGCGGTCGGCGACGAAGGTGGTGTGCGCCGACGGCGGCAGGTGATAGCGGTGGCTCATCAGCGGCCGGATGTCGGCGACGTTGAGCCGCACCGGCGCGAGAGTCCCGTGCCAGCCCACGGCGTCCAGCGGATTGAACGGATAGGTGACGGTCGACAGCCGCCCGCGCCGCTTGATGACGACGCGCCATGTCGAATCGCCCTGCTGCGCCGTGAACGCGTCGTCGATGCGCGGCACGTCGAGGACCGCCGGGTCGAAGATGGCATGGGCGCCGACCAGGCCGCGCTCGGGCAGCCGGAAGCTCGACCCCGTCGCCTCGATCAGCAGCGCCGCGACCG
>JBBECF010000199.1:5039-12190 GCA_040881945.1 Dongiaceae bacterium
CCCGTCCAGCCGGTCGGCGGGTGGGCGTGGTGCATATGCGTCGCCGGCCCGAAGAACCCCTCCTTGCTCAGCTCGCGCTCAAAGGTCCCCGGCGGCAAATCCGCATGCGCCTGGCGCGACGCCACCCCCTCGGCCCGCGAGAACGAGATCCAGTTCTTCATGGGCGGGGCGCTCCTCTCGAATTGCCCTTACAATATCCCTGCCCGCGCCGCCGAGACCCCGGCCGGCCTTCTCCTGTTATCATATAGGGTCGCCGGCGGCTGCGCGTTGCCGAGGGTCGCATGGCGCGAACGGTCCTCGACCGGGAGTCTCCGGATGACTCCCGCCGGCCGTCGGTGTCGAGGCCTGCGAACATCGAGCACCCGGCGGCGGAACCCCTCGGTCTCCGGCGATTAGAGAAAGGTCCATGGGCGATGGCCTTGTATCGGGGCGGGTTCGACCCCCGGGTTTAACCCGGGGGCGCCGCTACCATAGCGGGGACCGCCCGCCGCGTCATGGTCCCGCGGGAGGATCCCCGCGGGACGGCACAGGAAAAATCCGAGCGACCGACGCCATACGCAGCGGGCCTTCGCCCGCCGAAGGGCTTCGACGACGCCCCCAGTGGAGCCGGCTGGGCTTCGGCCCGCAGGCGGGCGAGCGACGGGCGAAATGTCGCTTTCAGGCAAGTTTCGTCCGGCGGGGCCCGCCCGGCGGGGCGGGACGGCGTTTCCGGCCGCGAGCGCCCCGGTGGCGAAATTCTCTCCACGATGTCCAACAACAAGCGGCAACCGCCGTACCGTCAGGGTAGGACTACGATCCTACGCCGTCAAGGGTCTGGCACGATCGATGCGCTCGCGGCGGCGCGGCGAATGCAGGGCATCCCACAGGTCGTTGCGGCGCTGGACGTTCAGCCAGAAGTCCGGACTGTTGCCGAACACTCGGGCGAGCATCAGGGCCGTGTCGGCGGTCACCGCGCGCGGGTCGTTGCACAGTTCGTTGACGTGCTTGCGCGGCACATTCATGGCTTCGGCCAACGCGGTCTGCGTGAGGCCGAGCGGTTCCATGAACTCCGCAACCAGGATTTCGCCGACGCTCGCCGGTTTGCGCTCCGTCATCAGCATGGGGACCTCACCGATAGCCGTGTTTGTCCAAATAGACCCGCGACGCTTCCCCGCGGCCGCCATGCCACTGGAAAAGCAAGCGCCATTGCTCGTTCACGCGGAGCGACGCCCCACACCAGAATCTCATCTACTCGTTCGACTACGCCAAATTGCCGTCAGCGGCCGGGGTAGGTATACGTTTTCGGACGCCGCGACGGGACGAAATTCGAGGCCCTCTATATTCGTTTCCCCCTGGGTCTGATGCGAGCCGTTTCGGTGCGCTTGATCTTCGAGTTTCACGATGGTCACAAGAAACATGATGACCGCGAAGGCGAGGAGAGCAAGGGCCATGGCTATGCTCCTCGAGCGTTGTCGACTTCGCTTTGGCACCAGTCGCATCGTGCAAACGATCCTTATACCGAGAGTCCCCGGATGACTGCCGCCGGCTGTCGACAAACGCAGCACGAAGGGCGTCCCGGTCCGGCCCTAAACCGAGACGGGGCGGACCGCGATCCGCCCCAATCGTGCTATTGCCTCGCGGCCGAATCATGCATAATAAAGGCTCGGCGCGGCACCACGCGAGAGGGTCGGGCGGTCGGTTTGTCGAAAGACGGGCCGGCCAGCCGTTTGGCGAGTGCCGGGGCACGTTTCTTCAACAAGGATGACTGAGGAATGGTCGTAGCACTCGTACTCATTTTAGTCGCCGTCGGCACCGTCGCATTTCACTTTCTCAGCCCGTGGTGGTGGACGCCGATTGCCTCGAATTGGGGTTACGTGGATGACACGATCATTATTACATTCTGGATCACCGGAGTCGTTTTCCTCGTCATGGTTTTTTTTATGGCCTATTGCGTGTTCCGCTACCGTCACAAGAAGGGAAGCCGGGCGGCCTACGAGCCGGAGAACAAGAAGCTGGAATGGTGGCTCACCGGATTGACCACGGTGGGCGTCGCCGGCATGTTGACGCCCGGCTTGTTCGTATGGAACCAGTTCATCACCGTCCCGGAAGAGGCGACGGAGATCGAGGTCGTGGCCCAGCAGTGGCAGTGGAGCTACCGCCTGCCCGGGAAGGACGGCGCGTTGGGCACGTCCGATTCCCGGAACATCAGTTCGGAAAACCCGTTCGGTCTGAATACGGACGATCCCAATGGCCAGGACGATATCCTGATCGAAGGCGATGAGGTACACCTGCCGCTCGACAGGCCGGTCAAGGTGTTGCTCCGCTCCATCGACGTCCTGCACGACTTTTACGTGCCGCAGTTTCGGGCCAAGATGGACATGGTGCCCGGCATGGTCACCTACTTTTGGATCAACCCCACCAGGACCGGGACGTTCGACGTGCTGTGCTTCGAACTTTGCGGCCTCGGGCACTATGCGATGCGCGGCAAGGTCGTGGTCGAGGAGGAGAGCGCCTATCGGGCGTGGTTGGGAGAGCAGCCGACGTTCGCGCAATTGGCGGGTCGGGCCGGGGATGGCACGGGCGCGGTTTCGGATCTGGCCTTGAGCGAGGGCGAGGCGGACTCCGCGGCGCGCGGAATTTCCCGGTGAGCCTCCAACCGGCGAGCCTCTGGCAAGACAAAGCGAAGAGGGTGTTTCGATGACCTATTTCGTACCGACCAAACCCGGACATATCCCACCTGCCGAAGTTGCAGAGGTGGAGCTCTACCATTCGAAAAGCTGGTGGACGACGTACGTCTTTTCCCAGGACGCCAAGGTCATCGCCATCCAGTACGCCGTCACGGCGATCGGGATAGGGTTGGTGGCGTTGGTGTTGTCGTGGTTGATGCGGCTGCAGCTGGGGTTCCCGGACAGCTTCTCGTTTATCGATGCGAGCGAATATTACCAGTTCATCACGATGCACGGCATGATCATGGTCATCTACCTGCTCACCGCGCTGTTCCTGGGGGGCTTCGGCAACTACCTGATCCCGCTGATGGTCGGCGCCCGCGACATGGTTTTCCCGTATGTGAACATGCTGAGTTACTGGGTCTATCTGCTCGCCGTGCTGGTGTTGGTATCGAGCTTCTTCGTGCCAGGCGGGCCCACCGGCGCCGGCTGGACCCTGTATCCGCCCCAGGCCATCCTCTCCGGCACGCCGGGGTCGGATGCGGGTATTATCTTGATGCTCGTCTCGCTCGCCCTCTTCATCATCGGGTTCACCATGGGCGGGTTGAACTATGTGGTGACGGTGCTGCAGGCGCGCACGCGCGGGATGACGCTGATGCGCCTGCCCTTGACGGTATGGGGCATTTTCATGGCCACCATCCTGGCGCTGTTGGCCTTCCCCGCCTTGTTCGTCGGCGCCGTCATGATGACGTTCGACCGGGTCCTGGGGACCAGCTTCTTCATGCCGGTCATCGTCGAGATGGGCGAACGGCTCGAGTACGGCGGCGGCAGCCCGATATTGTTCCAGCACCTGTTCTGGTTTTTCGGCCATCCCGAGGTCTACATCGTCGCGCTGCCGGGTTTCGGCATCGTGTCCGACTTGATCAGCGTCCATGCGCGGCGAAACATCTTCGGCTATCGGATGATGGTCTGGGCGATCGTGGCGATCGGCGCCCTCAGCTTCGTGGTGTGGGCGCACCACATGTACGTCAGCGGCATGAACCCGTATTTCGGTTTCTTTTTCGCCACCACCACGCTGATCATCGCCGTCCCCACCGCCCTCAAGGTCTACAACTGGACGCTGACCCTGTGGCGGGGCGATATCCACCTCACGCTGCCGATGCTGTTCGCCATCGCGTTCATCATCACCTTCGTGAACGGCGGGATCACCGGGCTGTTCCTCGGCAACGCCGTCGTCGACATTCCGCTTTCGGACACGATGTTCGTGGTCGCCCACTTTCATATGGTGATGGGCGTGGCGCCGATCCTCGTGATCTTCGGCGCGATTTACCATTGGTATCCCCTGATCACCGGGCGGATGCTGAACCAGACGTTGGGCCTGATTCACTTCTGGGTCACCTTCATCGGCGCCTATACGATTTTCCTCCCGCTCCACTATCTGGGCTTTCTCGGCGTGCCGCGCCGGTATTTCGAAATGGGGGAGACCGGCTTCATCCCGGATTCGGCGCAGACGCTGAACGCCTTTGTCACCGTCGTGGCGCTGATCGTGGGCTTCACCCAGATGGTGTTCTTGTTCAACATGGTGTGGAGTCTTTCCAAGGGCAAACTTGCCGGCCGCAACCCGTGGCGCGCCACCACGCTGGAATGGCAAACCGCCGAGGTCCCGCCGGGGCATGGCAATTTCGGCCCGGCGCTGCCGCTGGTCTATCGCTGGGCCTACGCCTATAGCGTACCCGGCCACGCCGAAGACTTCACACCGCAGAATGCGCCGCCGATCGGCGCGCACGAAGGCGGTGAGACGTATTCCGGTCCCGGCCACGCGGTCCAGCCGGCGGAATAGGGGCGGTCGATGGCCCGAACGGTCTTGCAAACGGCTTGGCGACGGGCCGAGGCATCGCGCACCCCGGTGACCGAGACGTGAATCTCTTCCATCTGCTGACCGAAAAGCCCTGGGCGCCGGCGCCGGGCGGCGTCGTGGACTTGCGCCACGGCAGCACATTTTCCCTGCCCACGGCGACGCTCGGCCTGCGGGTGTTTCTTGCCGTGGTCTCGGTCCTGTTCTCGCTCTTGATCGTCGCTTACCACGATCGAATGATGGTCGCGGACTGGCGCCCTTTGGCCGAGCCGTGGCTGTTGTGGCTGAACACGGCGGTGCTGATCTTGAGCAGCGTCGCGCTGCAATGGGCGCGGGTCGCCGCGCGCCGCGGCGCGATCGACGACGTGCGGACGGGCCTGCTTGCGGGGGGCGTTTGCGCCTTCGCCTTCCTGGCCGGGCAGCTGTTGGCGTCGCAACAACTGGCCGCCTTGGGTTATTTCGCGGCGACGAACCCGGCCATCGCCTTCTTTTACCTGATCACCGGGCTGCACGCGGCTCACCTGTTGGGCGGCCTGGTGGCCTGGGGCAGGACCACCGCCAAGCTGCGGCGCGGCATCGCGGTGGCGCAGCTGCGCTTAAGCGTGGAGTTGTGCGCCGTTTACTGGCATTTTCTGCTGGTGGTTTGGCTGTTGTTATTCGGTTTACTGTTGTCGACGTAGAAGGAACGAATGCGCATGGCGGATTCTGCTCAGGCGATGGCGGCGACTTCCACGCGGCCCGAGGGCTGGCAAGGCATCGCCGCCGACTGGTCCTCGGACCAGCGGGCGTTCAAGAACGTCCCCTGGGGCAAGGCGATGATGTGGATCTTCCTGCTCAGCGACACCTTCATCTTCAGCTGTTTTCTGCTGTCGTACATGACGGTGCGCAATTCCTCGACGGTGCCCTGGCCGAACCCCAGCGAAATCTTCGCCTTGACGATCGGCGGCGAAAAAATCCCGCTCATCCTGATCGCCATCATGACCTTCATCTTGATCAGCTCGAGCGGGACGATGGCCATGGCGGTCAACTTCGGCTATCGACGCGATCGGGTCAAATCCGCCGTCTTGATGCTGGCGACCGCGGCGTTCGGCGCCACGTTCGTCGGCATGCAAGCCTTCGAGTGGACCAAGCTGATCGTGGAGGAAGGGGTACGCCCCTGGGGCAACCCGTTCGGCGCGGCCCAGTTCGGCTCGTCCTTTTTCATGATCACGGGCTTTCACGGCTTTCACGTGTCGGTCGGCGTGATTTTCCTGATCATCGTCGCGCGCAAGGTCTGGCGCGGAGATTTCGACCGCAACGTGCGCGGCTTTTTCACCAGCCGCAAAGGGAATTACGAGGTCGTCGAGATCATGGGTCTGTATTGGCACTTCGTCGATCTGGTGTGGGTGTTCATCTTCGCGGTCTTCTATCTCTGGTAAGGGGCAAACATGGCGCACGCCGAGGGCCAACAACATCCGATTCGCGTCTATCTCATTATCTGGGCATGGCTGTTCGTGCTCAGCACCTGTTCCTATCTCGTCGACTATTTCCACATTCAGGGTTACCTCAGGTGGTCGCTGATCCTGCTGTTCATGGTGTTGAAGGCGGGGCTGATCGTCGCCGTCTTCATGCACATGATGTGGGAGCGGCTCGCGCTCATGTACGCCATTTTGCTCCCGCCGGTATTGGTATTGGTATTCGTGGGGATCATGGTGTTCGAATCGGACTACACCTTCTTCACACGGGACATATTCTTCCGGGTGGGATCCTGACGGCTGGCATAGTATAGGGATCGATGGGGCGCGTCAGGGCTCCACGACCTTGCGATACAGATGCCAGGTCGAATGTCCGAGCAGCGGCAGCACGACCGCGAGGCCGACGAAAAACGGCAGGGAGCCGATCAGCAGGGCCCCGGCGACGATCAAGCCCCAAATCGCCATCGGTATCGGGTTCGCGAGAACCGCTCGAACCGACGTCATGACCGCGGTCAAGGCGCCCACGTTGCGGTCGAGCAGCAGCGGAAAGGACACCACGCTGATGGTGAACACCGCGATGGCGAAGAGAAAGCCGACGCCACTGCCCACGATCATGAGTCCCCAGCCGGATGGGGTCGTGAGGACTTGGGCCGCGAACTCGGCAACCGACGCCGGCACCGCGCCGCCGAAGTATAGCTCGTAGATGGTCTGCGCCGCGAACAACCACTCGAAATAGATCACCATCAGTACGACGCCAAGCGTGGCGATCGCGCGGATGGACGGGTATCGGAGGACGTCAAAGGCATGCCCCCGGGAGATGTCGAGACCATTCTCGCGGCGTCGGCTCAGCTCGTACATGCCGGTCGCGACCAACGGGCCGATCAGGGTATATCCGGCAAGGAGCGGAAAGACGAGCGGCAACACCTCGTATCCGCCGATAGCCCTGGCGGCGATGAAAATGACGATGGGATATATCAAGCAAAGGAAAACCAAGTGGGTTGGCATCGCATTGAAGTCGGCAAGGCCCCTGACCAAAGCGTCCCTGAGGTCCGCCATGCCGATCTTGTGGACGATCGGTTGTGCGGACCTATACGCGCCCGCATCGGCCGCCGGCTTTTCATTCGTCATGGTCGTGCCTCCTGAACCGCCGGTCACGTCGAGCCGCGACCCGCAGTGCCGCACAAATATACACTGCCA